>JAKZSU010000105.1:0-6887 GCA_047517485.1 Alphaproteobacteria bacterium | reverse complement strand
GGTTCTCTTGTTTTAAAGAGCGTTCACGCGCCACGCAGGCTGCCTCGCATACGCTCGGGCGCTCGGTCGCGCTTGCCCCACTGCGTTGCACTCAGTGCGGGGTGGTGTTGACCATGCGGTAGTCGTGTTAGTCGGCTCGTATTTCGGGGTTCGGCGACCACGCCGCGGCGCGGGTCTTGGCTTCGACGACTTGTTCGGGGGTTAGATAATCGTCCTCGAGAATCTTGAGATGGCCCTCGGCGCCGACGCGGCCACGCTCATGGGCGAGCAGGAACCACTTGTAGGACTCGACGAGGTCTTGTTCGGTGCCGCGCGATTCGTCGTACATGTAGCCGAGATTGGTCATTGCGTCGGGGAAACCTTGCGCGGCGGACCGGCTGTACCAGGAGAATGCGACGTCGTCGTCGGGCGGCACGCCGCGGCCCTTGCGGAACATGAAGCCGATATTGTTCTGCGCCGCCGGATCGCCAGCCTTGGCGAGCGGCAGCCAGGCCTTGAACGCGGTGTCGTAGTCGCGCTTGGCGTAGGCCTTGTTGCCGGCTTCGAAGTCGGCGAACGCGGGGGCAATGCCGAATGCCACGAGGCCGATCAGAAACGCGAAGCCGCGCGCAGCTTTTGTTAAATTTCTCATCGGATTGTGTGTTCCTCGCCAATATGATGGGTGGGTCAGTGACCCTCGCCGCCGCCACCGCCGCTGTCGGTTGCTAATTTTCGACACGTCCGCCCTTCGCCGAAGAAGATTTCGCAGTCGGCGCGCAGAAGCGTGTTGTCGCGCCCCGAGAAGTGAGCGAGGATGAATTCGGAAACGCTCTTGAGTTGGCGAACCGTCAGCACCGCCCGTGACTTGCCGGGACGGTCCTCGGCGTCCATTTCCTCTAGCGTCATGCCTTCGTAACAGTCGTAGCCGCGATAGGCCTCGCGATTGTGATAGGGCATGCCGGTGCCGGGCCGGCCGCAGGCGATGACCTCGATCAATTGGGCGCGGTCGAGAAAATTCTCGCGGAAATTGATCGGCGTGCCGCCGTATCCGGGGCCGCCCATGCCATGCCATTTGTGACAGGTGATGCAGCCGGCGTGCTTATAGACCGAGACGCCGGGGTGGGACTTGGTGACTTGCGCCCAACTGGGCGATACCCAGGTGGCGATCAGCGCGGCGACGACCATGGCAGCGACGACTGGCGCCATCGATGTTTGCAACAAGCGCGAGACCATAAACAATCCGTCCTCCCCCATCCGCCGCCCTAGCGCCGGGGCAGCGGACGCCGTCATTGTTGTTTGAATTTCCAGCAGCGCGATTTCTGCCGCCCCCCGGCGGCGAGTTTTTCCGGATGCCCGGTCTCGAATTGGCGAACCAGATGCAGCGCGTCGAAATGGCAATGGCGCGGGATATAGCCCTTGTGCAGCGCGTTGAATTGATCGTCCGCGCCGTCGATGCCGCCTTTGTGGGCGAGCATCAGCCAGGCATAGGCGGAGATCACATCGCGCGGCACGCCGACGCCGTTGGCGAGCATGATGCCGAGCTCATACTGCGCGCGCGGGTCGCCGTCGATCGCGGCCGAGGTCCATTCGGCGCGCGCGGTCGCGTAATCGCTGTCCTCGAACGCTTGGCGACCGGATTCGAAATCGGCGGCCGCGACCGACCACGAGGCGGCCAGCGTGGCACAGAAAACCAGGCCGAGACGGCATCGCAATCGCGCTCTCCCCATCGATACGGAGAAGGCTCGCGCCCAATCAAGAGCGCGAGCCCGCCGCAATTTTTTGGTTCGATCGCGGGTCAGCTGGCTTCCATCAGCTTCATCGCCTGCTGGCGTTGCTCACCAACACAGGTCTTGAGCGCGATCGTGCATTCATTGACGTGGCCCGCCTGGCACCCCTGCAAACCGGCCTCGCAAAGCTGAACCTGCTCCGGCGAGGTTTGCTCGGCCGCGGTCGGCTCGGCCGCTAACACGGGTGACGCGAGACCGATGACAACCGCGCCCGCGATCGCGAGAAGTGTTTTTTTCATGGTTTCCTCCCTCGTCTTCGACGCGGGCCATGGCGATCGTCCGCGCCTTTTCACTAGCCCAATCCACTAGCCCAAAATCCCTGCCCCCAGGCAAGGACCCCTAATTCGGCACGATCATCGCCCAGCCACGCTTCTTTTGCTCGGCGTGGTTCGAACGACCCTTCGCGAACCGGACCTCCAATTCGCCCGTGCCCTACTTTAGGAGGGCGAAGAATACCAATAGATTGCGCTTTGGGGAAGCCAGAGAGTAAGACTCGGACCCTATTGACGGGAATTCGACCGGATATGCGGCGCCGCCACGGCGCCTTGAGGACCGAAATCATGGCGAATACGACACCAAAACGGGGATTTGCGGGGCTGGTGGGACTGGCGCTGGCCGCCGTGCTGGCAGGCGGCGGCGCCGACGCCGAGTCGTCACGGCGCGGCGACGTGCGCGGTTTCATCGTCGGGCTGACCACCGCCGACCTGCCGCAAGAGGGCTATCTTGGATTCACCTGTGGCCGCGACGGTGCCGAGGCGGGCACGGAGATCGCCGGCTGGCACGCCTTCGCCGACTGTCCGGTGGACTCGCGCGGGCTGCACGAAGTGGCGTTTCGCTACGACGACTCGGAGGTGCTGTTCGACGATCTGGAAGGCACCGCGATCGCCGGTCATCCGGTGATTATCTCGCTGCTGTTCGACGCGAGCGGCACGGTCGCCGGATTACGCGCGCTGACCGATCCCACCGCGCGCCCCTATAACAAGCGCCGGGCGCGGGTGCTCTCGCGCAAGGTCAAGGCGCGCTTCGGCATGGACGGCTGGCGGTGCATAAACCTTGAGCCCGAGGGCAGCGAGGGCGAAGTCGGCGGCGTGTTCACCAAGGAACGCTGCGCCAAGGATCTCGGCAACCGCACGATCGAGCTGTTCACCCAATTCTACCGCAGCTTCGAGAACGGCGAGGAAATCATCAACTCGACCCGCTTCGAGATTTGGCGCAACGACATCGTCGAGTAACGCGGGCCGCGCCTATTTCACCTCGATAAGGTCGCCGAACAGGTCCCAGGTTTCGCCGTTGAAACGCATCAGGCGGAGTTGTTGGATCGGGTAGAAATCGTCCGCGGCGGTGGTCACGGTGATGCCGGGCAGCAACATCGGGATATCGACATCGGTCAGATTCGCCGCCTGGCGGATGACGTTCTCACGGGTCAGATCGTCGCCGCACTGCTCGAGAACCTTCACCAAGGTCGCGGCGAGCGACATGCCGGTCACATTGAACACGTCGCGCTTGTCGGCGCCCGGATTGTACTGATCCATCCACGCCGACCAAGCCAAGACATCTTCGTCATCGGCCCATTGCGGATCGGTCGGGTCCTTGAGAAACGTCGAACTCACCAGGCCGACCGCCTTGTCGAGACCGGCGATCGCCAAGACCGCCTCGACAGACGTCGAGACATTGTTGAGAATGTGCAGCGGGCGCCACCCCAGATCGTGGACTCGGCGGATCGCCTGCGAGCTGAATTTCGAGACCGAGACGTTGAAGAAGACATTGGCGCCCGAGTTCGCCAATTCGAGGATTTGCGCGTCGATCGTCGGGTCCATCGGTTGGTAGGTGGTCTCGGCGACAATCAGGTCGCTTGCCGCGTCGCCGAGCCCTTCCTTGAAGCCGTTGATGTAGTCTTTGCCGTAGTCGTCGTTCTGATAGAGGATCGCGATTTGCGGATCGGTCACCGTGTCGAGAATGTATTTCGCGTAGATCTTCGCTTCCACCGAATACGGCGGCTGCCACCCCATGGTCCAGGGATAGGCCTCGGGCTGGCCCCATTTCGACGCGCCGGTGAGCAGGAACAGGTGCGGCACCTTCTTGGCATTGACGTATTTATGAATCGCCGTATTGGTCGGCGTGCCCGACATGCCGAACAACAGCAGAACCTCTTCCTTCTCGACCAGGCGGCGGGTCTGCTCGACGGTCTTCGGCGGACTGTAGGCGTCGTCGAGGGTGACGAACTCGATGGTCCGGCCGTTGATTCCGCCCTGCGCATTGATCATGTCGAAATACGCGCCATGACCGCGCCCGATCGCGCCGTAGGCCGACAACGGCCCGCTATAGGGATTGGTATGACCGACACGTATCGAGGTGTCGGTGACGCCGGGGCCGAATTTGGTCTCGGCGGCCGGGGCGCCGGCCACGAATAATAACCAACCAAGGGTGCAAAGTGCGATCCGTGCCGTGGTGCCGATCATGGTGTCGCTCCTGTGGCGAGGGATTTCCGCCGGCCGTGTCCAGAATCTGAGTAAGGTATTTGAAGTGTAGGCGTGGCTGACCCGGCGACGCAAGCGCCGGCCGCGTGGGTGAGCGACGATATACAACTTTGTTGCAAATTGCTTTGCCACTTGATCGACCTATCTCAAGCCCTAGTACAAGCACGTGATTGGGGCACGCGCGACTTGCCGAAGGTGCAGGGAGTGGGAAGCTGATTGCGCGCGCGCAACATCAACGGAGCGAACCCGACGGTCACGATTTCATCGCGCCCTCGCGGGACCGTCGGCCCGGTGCCGCGCATCGAGCGGCGTTACCGCGGCGCAGATGGACCCAGTTCCGCGTCTCTGTCTCATCGAGAACTCAACCCTATCGCTATCTCGCGGGCATGCTGGCGATCTGGCGTCGCGCCCTAATTATTTCCACACTTACAGTGTTTGCGAGTATCGCAATGCTGTCGCATGCCGCCGCCGATAACGGCGAAGGCGATGGGGCCGGCGACGATTTCGGTGATCTCGGCCTCGAGGAACTCATGGAGGTCGAGGTCGTTCCGATCAGCGTGTTGGGCACGCACACCCATTTGGCGGACGAATGGATGGTCGGCTATAAATACATGTCGATGGAAATGGAGGGTAATCGGAACGGCACGAGCAGGGTAAGCGTGGACGATGTGCTCGACGATTTCATGGTCGCGCCACTGAAAATGACCATGGAGATGCATATGGCCATGGTCATGTATGCGCCGTCGGACGATCTGACGTTGATGGGGATGCTTCCCTATGTGCGCAAGAAAATGAACCACATCACCCGAACCAACGTCAGCTTTACCACCAAATCGGACGGGGTCGGGGACGCGGAACTCAGCGCTCTTTATACATTCTACCGGCACAATGCCGACGAACACCGCTTTATCGTGGTCGCAGGGCTCAGCCTTCCGACCGGGTCGATCGACGAGAGGGACTTCCTCGCCAATCCGTCGCAAGGCAGGCAGAAACTGCCCTATCCCATGCAACTCGGGTCGGGAACCGTGGACTTGCTGCCGGGTCTGACCTATCTTGGGCAATCCGAGCGGTTGGCCTGGGGCGTCGAGTTCGACACCCGGATTCGACTGGGCCGCAACAGCAATCATTACGCGCTGGGAAATCGTTTCCACGCCGCCGCCTGGGGCAACTGGGAGTGGACCGACTGGATGGCCCCCTTCGTGCGATTCGACGCCGAATCCTGGGGCGATATCGACGGCGCCGATCCGGACTTGAACCCAGCCATGGTCCCGACCGCCGATCCGACGCGACGCGGTGGCGATCGCATCGATTTCCAACTCGGCATCGATTTCTTTATCCCGGAGGGCATGCTCAAGGGTCAGCGTCTGGGTATTCAGGTCGGCAGACCGATGCATCAGTCACTCCATGGTCCACAGTTGGAGACTGACCGGACCTTTGCCATTGGTTGGCAATGGGTATTTTAGGGAAATTCATTCGCCTGGCATCGCGCATGTCGCTGTGCCTGATCGGCGTATTGGCTTTCTGCGCTTGGCCGGTCGGGGGGCCGGTCGGGGCGCAGGATGTGACCGCTGAGCGCGAGTACCGGCTC
This sequence comes from Alphaproteobacteria bacterium, assembly GCA_047517485.1. Classification (GTDB taxonomy): domain Bacteria; phylum Pseudomonadota; class Alphaproteobacteria; order UBA7887; family UBA7887; genus JAKZSU01. The sequence goes on along the minus strand of JAKZSU010000105.1, from coordinate 1,056 downwards.
AAGGCCGCGTTTCTCTACAACTTCGCCAAATTCGTCGATTGGCCCGACGACACTTTTGTCGACGTATCCTCGCCAATGGTGTTCTGCATCATCGGCGAGGATCCGTTTGGCGGCAGCCTGGAAGAGCTGGTCGAAAACAAGCGAGTCAAGGGACGGACCATAATCGTCTACCGAGCGAACAGATTGAATGGGCACCGAAAGTGTCACGTCATGTTCGTCACCCGATCGAGGCGCGCCGGCATCGGGGACATTTTCAACGCCTTGGCGGGATCGGACATTCTGACCGTCGGCGACATGGATCGTTTCGCCCATAACGGGGGAATGATCAACATGGTGCGCAAAAAGAACAAAATTCGGTTTGAAGTCAACCAGTCCGTGATTTCCCGCACGCGCTTGAAAATGAGCTCCAAACTGCTCAATCTCGCCGATATCGTCGAATAGATCGGCGATGATATTTCGCCGCGCCTCGATCCGGCAAAAGCTTACTCGCACCACCGTCTTGGCAAGCGGCGCCGCGCTGCTCCTGGCATCGGTGGCGTTTATCGCGTACGACTTTACGACCCCGCGTGACGATATGGTCCGCGACCTGGAGATCCTGTCGCAAGTTATCGCCGACAACAGCGCGGTGGCGCTGGTATTCGGAGACCAGGCCGCCGCGACCGATGTCCTCGGCGCTCTGCGCGCTCAGCCAAATATTGTCGCGGCCTGCATCTACGACGATGGTGGCGATTCGTTCGCACACTATGTTCGGACCGTCGATCAAGGACTTTCCTGTCCCCCCAGCCCACCCGCGTCGGGGCATGAATTTCGCGACGGCGAACTGCACTTCACCCATGCGGTGGCACTGGAAGGCGAGCGGATAGGGCAGGTCTTTTTCCGCTCCGATCTGAGGGCACTCGAGGCCCGTCTATCGGCTTTTACCGGCATTGCCCTGTTGATCGCCGGCGCGGCGCTGACCGCCGCCTATCTGTTATCGAAGCGTTTTCAAGGGGCGATCACCCAACCGCTGTTCGATCTGGTGAGCTTGGCCAAATCGGTTTCCGAAAAAAAGAACTA
>JAKZSU010000104.1:0-2987 GCA_047517485.1 Alphaproteobacteria bacterium | reverse complement strand
AGACACGCCCGCAAATGCGCGCCGCGCGCTTGAGCGACTTGAGGGCTCCACGCACGGCGCGCGTGCCAACCCATCAACAATGCGCTATGCAGAAACAGGACTCTCCTTATGAATGCGGGGGCCTTGGGGCGCAGGTCACGGCAAACGCAGCGTTGGGCGGAAAATCCACCCGATAAGCCACGCCAAATTCAAACGTCAGCTTAAGATTTTGAAATGTTGAAGTTTTCGGAAACTTGCGATACCGCGCGCGGCACCGCTCATTTCGCCTGCGCGGTGTCGCGATCGGGCACCACGCTGCGATGAACTTGTTCGAGCTCATCGGTAATACGCTGGTTGACGTCGCCCTCGACCATATCGATCGCCACCTCGAGGGCGGTCGCATAGCCCAGCGCATCGGTGCCGCCATGACTTTTCACCACCGTCCCGTTGAGGCCGAGAAACATTGCGCCGTTGTGGCGGCGCGGATCGATTTTCTCGCGCAACGCCCGAAACGCCGGCCGCGCCAGGGCATAGCCGAGCCGGCCGCGCCACGATCCGGAAAGCGCGCGGCGGAGAAAATTCGAATACAGCTTGGTCACCCCTTCCGCGGTTTTCAGCGCGACGTTGCCGGTAAAGCCGTCGGTCACCACGACGTCGATGGTGCCGCTGGTGATATCATCGCCCTCGACGAACCCCTGGAATACGAAGTGGCTGTCGACCTTGCGCAGGATCGCCGCCGCTTCGCGGACCTCGTCATGGCCCTTCAGATCCTCGTTGCCGACATTGAGGATGCCGACGGTCGGCTCGACCCGGCCGAGAACGGTCTGGGCAAACACCGCGCCCATCGCCGCGAAATCGACGAGATTGTCGGAATCGCATTCGATATTGGCGCCAAGATCGAGAAACACCACCTCCCCGCGCCGGGTCGGCAGCACGCCGGCAATCGCCGGCCGACGGATGCCGGGCAGCATACGCAAGCCGAATTTCGACATCGCCATTAGCGCGCCGGTGTTGCCGGCGGAGACCACCGCATCGGCTTTACCATCGGCCACCGCCTTAATCGCCAGGCCCATGCTGGAGTCGCGGCCACGACGAAGCGCCTGACTGGGTTTGGTATCGCCGGATATCACCGAGTCCGAGTGCACGATCTCGGCCCGACCCGCCAACGCTTTCGCGCGGCTGAGCAAGGGCTCGATAGCTTGCCGGTCGCCGAAAAATGTGAAGTGCGCCCCGGTGCGCCGTGTCGCGGCCAGGTTGGCGCCACGAATCACCATAGACGGAGCGTCGTCGCCCCCCATGGCGTCAATGGCGATTTGAGCGTTCTTTGTCACAAAGCGCCGGGCCCCCGCGACCCTCGCTGTGGTCGGGACACGGCTAAATGTTGTCGGTCGACGTCACAACTTCACGGTCGCGATAATGGCCGCAAGACCCACAAATATGGTGCGGCCGCCTAAGCTCGCCGCAATTTGGGCACTCCGTCGGCGGCGCGGTGTGCAAGGCATCGTGCGCCCGGCGACTATCGCGCTTTGATCGAGTGACTTTCTTTCTTGGAACCGCCATATCATCGTACTTTCATTGCCGCACCGCGCGGGACCCGGCTTAGTATACAGAATTGGATCGCGGGGCAAGCCCTCATCTTGTCACGATTTCTGATCGTTTTTGTCGCGCCAATCGCGCAGGACGGCGAATGGTCCGTCGTCGGGTTCGGCGGAGCCGGCGGGCGCCGGGACCTCGCCGGCCGTTTCGCGCGGATAGGGATCGAGCGAGAGCGCGAAATACTCCGCGACCAGTTCACCAAGATCGAATCGTCCGTTGATAAGCGGTTCGGGCGGGTCAATTTCGTCAGGCGAGATATCGACCACCGCCGCGCCGGAATCCGGGTCACTTTCGAGGGCATACTCGGTTATCAATCGGCGCTCCTCGATCCGCGTCGCGAGCGGCTCGAGGCTCACCACCGATAGCTGGGTGACGTCGGCGTCGAAATCGATTTCGACGCGGACCACCGGGCCGGACCCATCGCGCGCCAGGACGCGCCGATACCGCGCGCGCGCTGCCAAACGATCGATGCTCTGTAAACCGAACCGCTTGGCCAGCGCCGCGCGGTGGCTCTCGCCGGCGGTCAGCGCGACCGACACCGGTTCCGTGCCGACACGGTCGGCCATGACCGGATGAGAAAACTCATCAGGCGCGGACTCGGCGGTCATTTTGGGTCTCCAGGTTGCGCCGGGAAGGCGGCCGTGCCCGTCATCAGCGCGCTGTCGTCGATCGCCGCGAGGTCCTGGTCGGCGCGCCGCACATAATCCGCGAGGTCGCGCGATCGCTCGTCGTCGCCCTCCCCACCGAGCAAATTGCGTCGCAGAGCCTCACCCAGTTCCGTCCTATCACCGGCATCCAAGGCCCGCCCGTAAGCGTCGGCGCGGCCATAAAAAGCGCGGGCCATATCCTTGACCCGGCGCCCGACTCCAAGATCGCCCACCCCCATTTCGCGCAAATTTCGGTCCATGTCCTGAAACGTCAAGTCGAAAAGGGCCTGCGCCAACGCGCGCCCCTGTTCGCCTTGACGCTGTAGCCGCCGAATCAACAGAAATACATGCAACACGATCATGTCGAAGCGGCCGTCGACGGTGTCGGCCACCCCGCGTTCGGTGTAGAAGTGGGGGTGGCGCGCTTGGCGTACGGCGATGTCGTAAAGACTCGACACCGCTTCGTCGTCATTCGCCGGGCCGCCCGCGGCGAAACGAAAAAAGCGTGTCAAAAGCGCGTTCAGCATGCTACCCAGCGAACCGGTTCAGTCGCGGACAAAGGCACAATTGAAATCTCATTCATGGGCGAAAGAACGAGACATAGCATGATATTTGGCGGTCGATGGGGTGGTGTCGCAAGGTTGGTGGAAAATTGGAGAACTGGCGTAAACTCCGGATTGTAAAACATTCAGAAAGGCGGTGTGCAGCCGCCGAAAGGAGCTTACGCCATGAAACATCTTACGGCATCGACGTCGCCCAGTCCAT
>JAKZSU010000103.1:0-8169 GCA_047517485.1 Alphaproteobacteria bacterium | reverse complement strand
TCTACCCGTTCAACGCCTTCCGCTCATTGCTCGGCATCGCGGCCGACACCTCTGCTCCAACCTATGCCGAGCTTTACTCGGGAGAGTGGCGGCACCCTACATGTAGCGGTCATGGGCGTTAACCGGATAGGCAAGGATCGTAGTTCACATAGACTAGAAGAACGCATTCGTAGGCGGCTAAGTCTTCAGTTCGGTTACCCGTTGCTTCAGCCAGTCGCTGTGTCGCAATGGCGCCATTGTAACCGGAGATCGCCGAGGCCACTTCGACGGTAATCGTATCCTGGATCGCGAAAATCGCGTCGGCGGTCAGGTCACGATCGAACTGCTCCGACCAGATATGGGCGCCGTCGCGAACGTCGAGCAACTGGGCGGCGATACGGAGCGCGTCGTCGGCGCGTCGCACGCTGCCTTCAAGCACGTAATCGGCGCCCAGTGCCGAACCGACTTCGCGGATGTCGGTTGCTTGGCCTTGATACTGAAATGTGGAATTTCGGGCGATCACACGGAGTTCGCCGAACCGCGAAAGCGCGGTGATGATGTCCTCGGTCAGACCATCGGCGAAATAGTCTTGTTCGGGGTCGCCGCCGAGATTGTCGAAAGGCAGCACGGCGATCGTTGGACCCGTCGGCATGGCAAGGACGGGGTCGGCTGTGGGACGGCCACTCGCGGTCATCATCGTTGGTGATGCCTCGCGTATGAGCCACCATGCTGAGAATCCGGCCGCGACGAGGATGGCAATGGCCGCTGCCGCGAACAGCCGTCCGCGCGGTTTTGTCGGCAAGTCCGTTACTACTTCGTCACCGCCAAGAACTACCCGCCACGCCCGCACCGGCTTGACGATATTCTTCACCTCATGCGAACCGGCATCGGCCAAACCGACATCCAGCTTGCCCTCGACTTGCTCATGCGCCGAGCCTGATAGCATCACCCTGCCCGGCGCTGCCAGCGCCTCGAGGCGGGCGGCGGCGTTGACGCCGTCGCCGTAGATCGTGCCGTCGTCGCGGTGGATGATGTCGCCGAGGTTGACCCCGATGCGGAAGTGCATTCGGCGGTGTTCGTCGAGCGCCTCGTTGCACTCGCCCAAGGCGCGCTGGATTTCGACCGCGGCCTCGACCGCCTCGACCACGCTGTCGAAGGTGGCGAGCACGCTGTCGCCGGCGGTATCGACAATGCGGCCCCGGTGCGCCGCGACGTGCTCGGCGAAGACCTCGCGGTATTGGGTAAGCGTGCGCACGGTGGCGCGCTCGTCGTCGGCCATCAGCCGGCTATAGCCGGCGACGTCGGCGGCGAGAATGGCGGCGAGTTTTCTCAGTCCCTCGTCAGTGGCCATGTTTTTGTTGAGCCCCCCAAATTCCTGGCCGTAGGCTACTCGCAAACATCGGGGTTGCAAAGGCTGGGCGATAGTCCGAGGTTGCGCGAGCATTATTTGACCGATCGTTCTAAACCCGTATGATGGATGCACGGTTGATGATACGCGGGAGCATATGCGGTGCCTTGGGAGAAGAAATACGTCGAGGGCGAGGTGGTGGACCAGGCGATGCGGGCGTTTTGGGCGCATGGCTATGCCGCGACCTCGGTGAACGATTTGGTGCGCGAGACCGGGATCAACCGCGGCAGCCTGTATGCCGCGTTTTCCGACAAGCGGTCTCTGTTTCTTGCGGCTTTGCGCGCATATGACAAGCAGTATCGCGAGGATTTCTTGAGTGGCGTGGCCGCCGAGCGGCCGCCTAGGGACGCGATTGTCGCGGCGTTCGAGGGGGCGGCGCGGCAGAGCGCGACCGGTGACGTGCCCGCCGGGTGTCTGATGGTGAATACCGCGCTCGAGGTCTCGCCGCATGATCCGGAGGTGCGGACGCTGGTCAAAGCGTCGCTCGGCAAGGTCGAGGATTTCTTTTTCGAGATGATCGAGGCCGCCAAGCGTGACGGCACCGTGCCGCGGGTGCTGGCGCCGCGCACCACCGCGCAGGCGTTGCTCGGTCTGTTCCTCGGTTTGCGGGTGTTGACCCGGTTGGGCGGCGATTCCGCGGCGCTCAATGCGGTGATATCCCAGGCGCGGCGGGTTTTGGCTTGAGGGAAACGCGGTGTTTGGAACGATCGATTAGGAAATTAGATACCGAATCGCGTTGAGTGTGTTTTTTTTAAGAGGGACCGTAATTTGGAACGCCGAGCCTGTGTTCCGCGTGGTTTTAAACGGCGTTCACGCGCCACGCAGGTTTTCCTCGCATTGGCTCGGGCGCGCGGTCGCGCTTGCCGTGAGCGAAGCTCACGGGCGGTGGTGCGGGCTGGATGGTGTTGGGAGACTGGGTTCCGTTGTTTTAAAGGGCGTTCAGACGCCACGCAGGCTGGCCTCGCATTGGCTCGGGCGCGCGGTCGCGCTTGCCGTGAGCGCAGCTCACGGGCGGTGGTGCGGGCTGGTTGGTGGGGGAGACTGGGTTCCGGTTGTTTAAAGGGCGTTCAGACGCCACGCAGGCTGGCCTCGCATCAGCTGGGGCGCGCGGTCGCGCTTGCCGTTCGCCTTGCTCACGGGCAGTTGGGTTTTCTGGACGTTGACCGAGACCTACTTCGACAGTGCCAGGGAGAAGCGGCGGCGGCATTTGCCGCCGCCGCCGATCGTATTGGTGTCTCAGGTTGTCGTTTACGGCGTTATTTGCGTGAAGGTCCAGGTGTTTTGGAGTCGCCCATCGGCCAACGAGATCACCACCCAGGTGCCGCTGCCGGTCATGTCGGCGAATTTACCGGTGCCGCCGGCGATCGACCATACGCCGCCTTCGGGGCTGGTGGTCTCCCAGGGCAGCCTTTGTACGTCACCGTCGGCATCGGTGATCATGCAGGTGCCGCCCTCGGTCTTGATCGTGCCGTCGGGGTCATAGGCGCCAATGCCGTTACAGTCCATGATCGCGTTGTGCCACGGTTTGCTGGTATCGGCGACCGCGAGCATGCCCTTGATATCGAACACCACGACGGAAGAGCCGTCGTCCTTTGCCACGACGTTGCTGTCGTTGGGAACCGCGGGATAGAGACCTGATATCGTCGTTTCGCCGGCTTGCGCCGCGCCGCCGACGACAAACGCCGCGATCGCGCCGATAGCCAGACAACCACAGAAGTGCTTCCACATAGCAGTTTCCTCCCATTCGAATTGCACGGGAGCCTCTCGCGGGCATCCGCGATGACTGTGTTAGAGCATGGAGTTCAACCATGCCGACCGAACCGCGGCCAGAGAACCGCCGCGTCAGTTATGGTCTCGATGGGGTGCCAATGATTAGTTTTTTATAGCTGATCCGGCTGGCAGACCTGGATCGCTTACCCCTTTTCGGGCGCCGGCCAAACGTTAGCCATAACCGTTTATCCCCCGTGGATTATCGTAAGCACCCCGAGTGTAGGACACGCCCGGTCGTCACGCAACCGAAACGATATGGCTTGGCGGGGTGACGCCGCGCTATAGAGCGAGAACCAGGCGCCCCCGTGTCGTCCGGGTCTTCGATGCCGGGGTAATTTTCCGCATGCGCTGGCGCCTCGATCTGGCCAATTCGCGCCAGTCGTCAAGCTCGCCGTCCGTCCGCCCGTCCAAATGCCGACATATCTGCTATTAGGATTTGGCTAAGGCACATTCTGCGACAGGGACCAGGGAACCAATGAGCGAAATCTACGTCGACGGCGATGCGTGCCCGGTCAAGGGTGAGGTGCTGCGCGTCGCCGAGCGACGTCGCTTGGTGGTCCATATGGTGAGTAACAGCGGCTTCAATGCGCGCGGTAATCCGCTGATCCGAGCGGTGATGGTGGCCAACACCCCGGATGCGGCGGACGATTGGATCGCGACGCGGATTGGCCCCGGCGACGTCGCGGTGACCGCCGACATCCTGCTCGCCGATCGCTGCCTGAAAGCCGGCGCCGCCGTGCTCGGACCGACCGGGCGGGCGTTTACGGCGGAAAATATCGGCAACGCCATGGCCACCCGCGACCTGCTCGCGCATCGCCGCGAGACCGGCGAGAGCAAAGGCTATAATGCCGCTTTTACCGAGCGTGATCGCCAGCGCTTTCTTCAGGCGCTCGAGACCATGGTGAGCGCGGGGGTGGGCGCGGGGGTGAGCGCGGGCGCGGCGGCGCGCGGCGAAGAGTGAGGCGGCCCGTCGCGGATATCACCTAAAGGTTTAGCGCCTCGGGCCGGGGAATGTGGTATTGCAACAGCCACCCCATACGAGGCGAAACGACATGACCAAGGCCAAGGCCCGCCAACGGGCGAAAGCGAAAGCGGTGGAGAAAGCCAAGAAGCGCGCGGTGGCTGCCGATCAACCCGCTGAAACCATGCGGCCCGGACAGTTCGACGCGGGTCCCGGCTCGATCAAGGGGCCGCGGGTGAATACCAAGATCGCCGGCGCGGCACGGCGCGGGGCGGCGCGGTCGCGTTAGCTATTTTTACCTGACGTCGCCGGCGGGCCATGGCACTGTAGGGCGCTCAAGCGTTCAAGACCGGAGACCAAATCATGGCGGCATACTGGCGTATTTTTGGCGCATCCATCGGGTTATTCGCGATTGCCGCCGGTCCCGCGGGGACCGCCAACGCCTTGGAATACTTCACCATCAACGTGGTGAACGAACAGGACTTCAAGATCAACTTGGAACTGCGCGACAAGAATTGCGGCGGCGGGGTAGTGCTGCGCGGCCAATTAGAGGCCGGCGAGTCCCGTGAGGTCGAAATCTGCGCCAGCCTCAAGGGCGATGGCGGGGTGCGCGCCACCGTCGGTAGCGGTTGCAGCCAAGTCAAGCGCATGGAATTCATCGAACTCGAGCCGGGCGACGCGATAAATTTTTAAGGGGGCGCTCGCCAAGGGAATCCGATCGGCTCGAAACCGGGCCGCTCACGTGTGTGTCTTATACCAAGGGTGGTTAATAATGACCCATTTGATGGCCCGAGGTGGTTTTCCGGGTAGGCGCGCCGCGCCGCGCGATGGGTGTCCATCGGGCAAGCGGCGCCAGCTGCCCGGAAAGCCACCTCGGGCCACCGCAGGCCGGTTCGCCCAGGGAGCAAGATTCGCCGCTGGATGCGTCGCGGGGCGCTTGACGTGGGGTCGCACGACGGCGCGCCCCGCTCCTACCCAGCGACGAAAATCGATCGGTCAAATGGGCCATTATTAACCACTCTTGGTATTTGCCAAACGGCAGGGGAGAAAGTAGCGTGCTACATTCGTCGATATCGGGACATGTCGTCCAAACCGATGATCATCATAGCTTTTATCTGTCGGCGGGGACGGAAGACGGCCCGCTGATCATTTTCGTCCATGGCTGGCCCGAACTGTCGTTGAGCTGGCGCCATCAATTGCCCTCGCTGGCCGGGCTCGGGTTGCGGTGCGTGGCGCCCGATATGCGGGGCTATGGGCGATCGAAGGTCCACGAGCGCCACGAAGATTACGCGCTCGAGGCGATCGTCGGCGACATGATCGGCCTGCTCGACGCGCTCGGCGAGGAAAGCGCGATTTGGGTCGGCCACGATTGGGGCTCGCCGGTGGTCTGGAGTATCGCCAGTCATCACCCCGATCGGTGCCTCGGTGTGGCCAGCCTTTGCGTGCCGTACTACACAATGGAACGGGGTCTGGAGGCGATGCTGCCACTGATCAACCGCGAGCTTTATCCCGAAGACGAGTTTCCCCTCGGCCAGTTCGAATATCAGCGGTTCTACGAGGAGGATTTCGCCGCCGCCATCGCGCCTTTCGACGCCGATCCGACACGCGCGATCAAGGCGTTGTTTCGCAGCGGTAAGCCGGCCGCCAAGAGCAAGCCGTCGCGGACGGCGTTCGTTCGCAAGGATGGCGGTTGGTTTGGCGGCAAACCGGTGGCGCCGGCTGTCGCCCACGATGCCGACGTGCTCACCGAAGAGGATTTGGCGGAGTATGCCGATGCTTTGATCCGCAACGGCTTCTTCGGGCCGGGCTCGTATTACATGAACCACGAGGCCAACGCGGCTTACGCGGAACAGGCGGCAAACGAAGGCGTGCTGGAAATGCCGACGCTATTTATTGCCGCCGAATACGACCAAACCTGCGAAAGCGTGGTGTCGCGCCTTGCCGAGCCGATGGGAGACTATTGCCGCAACCTGACATCGCGGGTGATCCAAAGCGGCCACTGGATGGCGCAGGAAAAGCCGCAAGAAGTCAACGCGGAGCTGGTGCACTGGCTGGCGTCTTCGGTGTTGGTTTTGCAATCGGACTAGGGGCGTGAGGGGCGTGGGAACCTTGAAGACGGATCGCGAGGCGCTAGCGGCGATGGCCGGCGGCGATCCGAACGAGCCGGTGGTGATGCTCAATTTGCTTCGCTACCGCGAGCACGCCGAGGCCGGTCATGGTGTCGACGGGTTGAGCGGCAAGGACGCCTACGCGGTGTACGGCCGGCACTTCGCCGCGGACATGCATGCCAAATATGGCGGCGAGCCGATCTGGATGGGGCGCGCGCACCACACCATCATCGGCACCGAGGAATGGGATATCGCGATCCTGGTGCGCTATCCGACCCGACCCCAGTTCCTCGCCATGCTGGAAGATCCCGACTACCGCGCCATCGCGCCGATCCGCGCCGCCGCCCTGGCCCACAGCCGCTTGATCGAGATGAGCCAGCTGCTGCCCAAGACTTGAAGCGCGGCGCGCGCCTAGCCAGGGGCCGCGGGAGCGCGGCCAATCCGATTCAATTAAGCTCGGAAAGACTCTAAACCGCGCTCGGTTCGCGTCGATTCTCCATCCCGCTCTCGCCAAGCGAGGGATTCCGCGGTTCGCGGTACCCGGGCCACGGCTGACCGCCGTCTGATCGCGATGCGCCATGCCAGCAGCTCAAGCACCCTTCCGTATGCGGTAGCGGCAAGGGGTCGCCGAGGCCGGAACTCCAAACGTTACGCATTTCCGAATTCAGCGGCTACCTGTCGATGGTGGCGGCGATTCGAGGCCTGCCGTCACGCAGACCAAGCCACACCGGACATGCGCTCGACACTCAGGAGGAGACAATGAAGATTTCAGCTTTCTCGACGGTGAGCCGAATTGGAGCGGACCATGCCCGCGGACGCGGCATCGGCCCTTGGATCAAGGGCGGACGGGGCCTGCGCAGCGTTCAGGTCGCGGTCCTCGTCGCCCTCATGACCACCGCCTGCGTGCCGCATCGCGCCGGCGAGATGCATCCCGCCCATGGGTTGGGGCTGGGGCTCGGGTATCTCATCGCGTCGCCGCTGCTGATCCTCTCCGGTCTGTTGGAAGGGATCGTCACGGCGCCTTACCTGCTCAACGCCGATCTGCACGAGATGAACCGCAACATGGTCGAGGCCGATACCAGAGTCAGCTTTGACGAGACCTACCAATATGCCTACGAACGTCAACTCGCCGACGTGCCGGAGAGCGGCGATACCGGCATGATCTTCCGCCATATGATCGAGGCGACCACGCATTTCCAGAAAGTCATCAAGGGCTACGGGGTCGAGGACTATCAAAATTACCTGTTGACCGCCGTGCGCACCGCCGATCGCGACGGCTTTACGCTCTACGCCGTGGTGTACCGGCCGGTCGGCAAAATCCGTATAGTCGACGACTACAATCGGACGCGCTTCGTCGGGCCCGGCGACAAGGAATACTATCGGCCGATTCTGCAAGACGCCGGCGGCCGCCCGCTCGATGTCATAATCGACTGGGCCGGGGTGCCGCGGACAACGATCAAGACCCAGAAAGGCCAAGCCATCCTGATGACATTGGCCGCCAACTCGGTGCTGATCAATCGCCGCAGCGACGAGTACTGGCACGCCGAACGACGGTGGGTCGGCGGCGACTTCGAAGGCGTCGTCGCCGAACGCAAAGTGGATATCGAACGCCGCATGGACCTCCCCGGCTAATCGATAGTCGCAGCGAACCGCCTGCCCCCTCCCAGCGGATTCGCGCCTACCGGCCTGCACAGTGTGCAGGCCGGTGGTTTAAAGGGCGTTCAGACGCCACGCAGGCTTTCCTCGCATAAGCTCGGGCGCGCGGTCGCGCTTGCCGCTCGCTTTGCTCACGGGCGGTGGCGCGGACTCGATGGTGTGGGAGACTGGGTTCCGGTTTTAAAAGCGCGTTCAGGCGCCACGCAGGCTTGCCTCGCATAAGCTCGGGCGCGCGGTCGCGCTTGCCGCTCGCAACGCTCACGGGCGCCGGGGCGGTCTGGATGCTG
>JAKZSU010000102.1:0-4207 GCA_047517485.1 Alphaproteobacteria bacterium | reverse complement strand
GGATAAGCCTGACGGCTTACCCACATCCCCACAGGCTCAACAACAGCAGCAGGATGTGATAAACACGATTTTGGCAGCATGATCAGGAACCGGAATACACCTTAACTGCGCTGCCAAGCTGTCCAACAATGTGGGACCAGCTCATAATATCGGCAAGGCTAGAATTTTTCGAGAAAAGGGAAACATGAAAATTCTCCGTAAACGTAATCGCTTACGTATGGTTTGATGTGTATCGATTCCGAGGGTGATCGCGGTTGCCCCCAACAAAACATGTAATAGAAATAGTTCGTATCCCTATTAATTCCATCTCCTTATCTATCCCATCTAACTGTTATTGCCGTCGAGATTGGCATCGGCGATGGCGACGTCGCGGGCGAGGGCTTCGCGGTAGGGGGCGATGTCGGGGGCGAAGGCTTGGTGAGCGCAGAGGCTTTCGTAGTGCGCCATGGCGCGCGGATAGTTGTCGGCGAGACGGTCGTGGAAGATCGGGACTGAGCCGTGCCGCGCGAGCAGTGGCGCTTGAGCGCGGTCGCGCGAGAACAGGGTGAGCTCGACGGTGAAGCAAATGTCGGCGAGGGTGATGCCATCGCCAACCAGAAATTCCCGGCCCGGCGCCACGCCGCGGTCGATGCCTGTCATGTAGGTGGAGAAGGCTTGGGCGGCGCGGGCGTGAATGTCGGCGGTCGGCTCGTCGTTACGCAAGCTCAGCAGATAGATCTGCGAGTCGCGGGCGAACACCAGGCTGGCATCGAGATAACTGTCGATGCGCGCCGCCTCATACGGCGTCGAGCCGTAGAGACCGCTCGCTTCATGGCCGCCGATACGGGCGACCGCGCGCATGATGCTGTTCGATTCGAAGATGCCGGTCGCGCCGTCGGGGCTAAACGCGGCGGGGACGGTACCGAACGGATGCGCGTCGAGAAACGCGTCGGTCTTGTAAAGCGTGCCCTTGAAGCCGGTTTTCGCCTCGCGGGCGGCTGGATTGTCGACCGCGCGATCGGCGTCGGTGAGCGGGCGGGCGTCGAAATCCCACAGCCAGTCCTGCAGCTCGCCGGGCTTGGCGCCGCGGATATCGAGCGCCACGCCGCACAGCCGGGCGGCGATGCTCGCCTTCCAGAGCCGCGGGTTGGGGAGGTAGGAGAATATGCGCAGATCGCTCATGGTTCGGCCTTTCGGATTGGGTGGGTCATTGGTAGCAAATATCTCCGCGGTTTGAAGTGTGTTCAAGCGCCACGCAGGCTGGCCTCGCACAAGCTCGGGCGCTCGGGCGCGCGGTCGCGCTTACCAAGCCGCACTGAGTTTCACTCAGTGCGGCTTGGTAGAAGCGGCATGGGAATCGACTCTTGGCGCCCGGCTTGGCAAGATCGTTGCCGGTGCCCGCGCGCGGGGCGACTTATCAGAGATCAGGGGGACGAGGCAGATGACGATCATGCGGACGGTGGCGGCGCTTTGTGGAATGGCGCTGGTGGCGCTCGCCGGGCAACCGGCGATGGCGCAGACGGATCGCGAGTTCAAGATCGCGGTGGTGACCTTCCTTTCGGGGCCGGCGGCGGCGCATTTTGGCGTGCCGGCGCGCAAGGGCGCCGAGCTGTCGATCGAAATGCTCAACGCCGGGGCGTTCCCCGCGCCCTATGACTCGATCGGCATCGCCGGGGCGAAGATCGTGCCGGTGTTCGTCGACGAGGCCGGCGGCGCGACCAAACAGGTCGCGGAGTTCCGCAATCTGATACAGCGTCGCGGCGTCGATCTGGTGTTCGGCTATATCTCGAGCGGCGACTGCCTGGCGATCCCGCAGGTGGCGGAGGAAATGCAGGCGCTGACCGTGCTCGTCGATTGCGGCACGCCGCGGGTGTTCGAGGAGGCGTCATACAAATATGTCTTCCGCACCGGACCGCACGCGGCGATGGATAACGTCGCGTTGGCGCGCTATCTGCTGGCGCGCAATCCCGATGTGAAAACCATCGCCGGGCTCAATCAGAACTATGCCTGGGGCCAGGATTCGTGGAATGACTTCATCGCCGCGATGAAAACCCTCAAACCCGACGTCGAGGTCGTCGACGTGCAGTTCCCCAAGCTGTTCTCCGGCCAGTTCGGCGCCGAGATTTCCTCGCTGTTGTCGAAACGCCCCGACGTCATCCATTCGAGCTTCTGGGGCGCCGATTTGGAGGCGCTGATCGTCCAGGGCGCCGGGCGCGGTCTGTTCAAGCGCAGCCAGGTGGTGTTGAGCGCCGGCGAGCATGTACTGCATCTGGTCGGCACCAACATGCCCGAGGGCACGATGCTCGGCGCGCGCGGCCCGCACGGCCCGTTCGCCCCCGACACGGCGATGGCGCATTGGTTCGAGGACGCCTATGTCGAGCGCTGGGGGAGCATCCCCAACCAGGGTTCGTTCAAATTCACCATGGGCCTGCTCGGGGTCAAGACGGCGTTCGAGAAGGCCGCCGCCGCCGCCGGCGGTTGGCCGAATACCGACCAGGTTATCGCCGCGTTCGAGGGTCTCGAATGGGATAGCCCGTCGGGCCCGGTGATGATGGCGCTGGCGGGCGGCCACCAGGCGATCCAACGCAACTACATCGGCACCGTGGTGCACCGCGACGGCGAGGTCGGCGTGACCGACATCGTCGGCTATCACGAGAATTGCGTCAACCCGCCGCCGGGGATCAAGAGCATCGACTGGATCAACCAGGGCTTCCCCGGCGCGACCTGCGATTAGGGCATTATATCAAACCGCGATGAGCAAGACTCATCGCGGTTTGTGGGGCGTTCAAGCGCCACGCAGGCTTTCCTCGCATAAGCTCGGGCGCGCGGTCGCGCTTGCCGGCCTGCGCATCGCGCAGTCCGGTGATATTTATAGGGCGTTCAAGCGCCACGCAGGCTTGCCTCGCATAAGCTCGGGCGCGCGGTCGCGCTTGCCGAGCTGCAATGAGTTTCACTCAATGCCGCTCGGTATTACGAGTCGTAGGTCTCGCCGGCCTTGAGGTATTCGGCGTATTCCTCCGGCGTCATCACCCGGCGATCGGTGAATGTATAGTGTTGGGAGACCCGGCCATTCCATTCATGGAGGATGGCGACGGTGGTGAATTGATGCGAGTCGCCGTCAATGGTGTAGGCCTTGGCGGCGATGCGCTCGCGGATGGCGAACCGTCCGGCGTAGGAGCCGCAGTGGCCCAGCCTGATATAGGTTTCCAGCTGGGTGTGAAAGGCGGCCATGTCCGCGCTGTCGAGGATTGACAGCAAGTGTTCGACCGAGTCCAACGAGGCGCAGGCGTGCAGCCCGGCGAAATTGGCGAACGGTTTGCCGACGACCAGGATCTCGCCGGCTTCGGACGATGGGTTCACGGTCCCGGTGTCGGCGATATACTGCAGGTTCTCCGCCACCACGTCGAAATCAGTATAGGTGTAGCCGATGCCGCGCTCGTGCAGCAGCCTGACGATGGTGTAGTGGTTGTAGCTGCTGACCAGGCCGACGATTTTGTAGGCGGTGAAATAGCGCCCGCAGCGGCGGTGCTCGGTGAGGTGCGCCAGACGATCGTCGAAATTTCCTTGCTCCTGCGCGAACAGCAGGTCTTCGACGTCGTAGTCCTCGCGGCAAATGATGACCAACGACTGCTGTTCGCTGCCGACCATCAGGTCGCGGCTGTTGGCGTCGTCAATACTGGTTACGAGTCCGACCCCGACAAGCGTGCCGATAATCAAGTTGGCGCCGACTTGCGCGAGAAATCTCAAGATACTCGGTGTATTGTCATAATCGCCGGTATATGTGTAGTCCGGTTGTCCAAGCATCGCGTTACACCTTCCTAGCGACGCCCCAGGCCGCTAAATCGTAGGCTTACCACGCACTTGACGTCGCACCGTTCGGTGCAAAAGACGAGCTTTCCTCTTATAAACCGGGCAATTACCCATTAAAATATCCCCTGTCGCTCAAGTACACTCGGGCCCATTTCGCGGTCCGAGTAACACTGAAAATAGAGTACTTCGATTGTCCGACTAGTGACGGATGACCATTCCTTGCTTATCCGGTTTACACCCACACCCACTAGGGCTATAATGGGCGCAAACCGGATATTGGGGAGCGCGCCATGGATGTTCTCGACCGCGCCGATCTCCCATTCCCGCATTCGCTACCCGAGTTCCAGCGACTTTTCCCCGATGATGCGGCCTGCGCCGCCTACCTGGAGAAAGCCCGCTGGGGAGACGGCTTTGCCTG
>JAKZSU010000101.1:0-21089 GCA_047517485.1 Alphaproteobacteria bacterium | reverse complement strand
TAAACCTCCTCGAACTTCATCAATCTCAGTCCCTGTACCTGCTCCGTTCGACGCATCGCCTCCCTCCATGGCTTGGAAGCGTTCTAAAACCGGACAGATCATCTGGTACATAAACCGGACATATCGCGTGTTACCGACACGAGGCGGTTGGATCGGTTGTTCGGAGTCGATTGGTCAACTATACTGTCAACGTCTAACAAGCCGCGTGGTTCTAGTGTGGAGCGACCGGAGCGGAAATGAATCAAGAATTGTCCCGTGTCGAAATTTTGTGCCTCGAAAAGGGGCTCAAAATGACCGAGCAAAGGCGGGTAATCGCACGCGTGCTCTCGGAGTCCCACGATCATCCCGACGCCGATGCGGTCTATCGCCGCGCCATGCGGATCGATCCCCGCATTAGCCTCGCGACGGTCTATCGCACCGTCCGCCTGTTCGAGGAGGCGCATGTCGTGGAGCGCCACGATTTCGGCAATGGTCGGGCGCGGTACGAGGAAGCGGGGAGCGAACATCACGATCACCTGATCGATGTTCGCAGCGGCGACGTGATCGAATTCCGCAACGACAAGATCGAAAAAATACAGAAATTGATCGCCCAGGAACTCGGCTACCGGCTCGTCGATCATCGGCTCGAGCTGTTCGGCGTGCCGATCGAAGACGACGAGAAATCATAGCTACTTGGGCCACTTGGGCCGCTTGGGCCACTGGGCCGATCAGCGCCTATCGCGATTGGATTCACCAACGCCGATGAGCACGACAGTCCAACTCGACGACCCGTTTACCGGTGTCAGGGCCGGACACCTCGAGGTGCGGCTGTCGCGGACCGCCGGTGAAATCGACGCCGCCCAGGCGCTGCGTTACCGGGTCTTCTACGACGAAATGGATGCCATCGCGAGCGCCGATATGAAGGCCCGGCAACGCGATATCGATGCCTATGATTCGGCCTGGGATCATTTGCTGGTGATCGACCGGGCGCGACCGCACCCCCAGCAATCGGTGATCGGCACTTATCGGCTCAATCGCCGCAGCGTCGCCGAAAAAGGCGGTGGGTTCTATACCGCGAGCGAATATGACATCGCCCCCTTATTGGCGCGCGACGGCGAGATCATGGAGCTCGGCCGGTCCTGTGTCGATGCCGCCTATCGCAACCGGGCGACGATGACCCTGCTGTGGCGCGGCATTGCCGCCTATGTTTTTCGCTACGACATCGGCCTGATGTTCGGCTGCGCCAGTTTCCCCGGCATCGATCCGAATAGTTTGGCGGTGCCGCTTTCATACCTCTATCACCATCATCTGGCGCCCCTGAAGATGCGCCCGACGGCGCTGCCGCGTCGCAAGGCAGCGATGGATCGCTTGCCCGCCGCCGACATCGACCGCGGCGCCGCGCTCGCCGCGTTGCCGCCCTTGATCAAAGGGTATCTTCGGCTCGGTGGTGTCGTCGGCGATGGCGCGGTGATCGATCGACAGTTCCAGACCACCGACGTGTGTATCGTGGTCAATACCGATATGGTCGCCGCCAAGTATCGCCAACATTATCGCGCCGACACCCATCGGCCGGTGACCCGGTGATCCGATGAAACAGGGACACGAAAGCGATTGGCTTGCCGTGCCGCGGGCCGCTGTCACCGGACTAGTGTTGGTGATCTGGACGTTGGCGATGATTCCGCCCCAGGCGTTGCTCGTGGCCTGCCGATCGCGCGCGGCGCGGGTGCTGCCGATGATCTACCACCGTGGTGTATGCCGGCTGATCGGGATTCACGTCAAGCGATCCGGCGAGGCGGCTGTCGCGGCCCCCGCCTTGTTCGTCTCGAACCACACCTCGTATATCGATATCGTGGTGTTGCAGGCCGCACTCCAAGCCTCGTTCGTCGCCAAGAGCGAGGTCGCCGGGTGGCCGCTGGTCGGGCTGCTCGCACGGCTGGGCAATTCGCTGTTTATCGAACGTCGGCCGAGTCACGCCGTCGCGCAAAGCGACGCGATGCGGCGCCGTCTCGAAGCCGGCGAAAGCCTGATCCTGTTTCCCGAGGCGACGAGCAGCAACGGCAATCGCCTGCTCCCTTTCCGCAGCCCGTTATTCTCGGTCGTCGAAGAGCCGCTGGCGGGGCGGGTCATACCGGTGCAACCGATTTCCCTGGTCTATACCCACGCCAACAATCTACCGATGAGCCGCCGCGACCGGCCGTTTCTGACCTGGTACGGCGGCACCGAGCTTCTGCCGCATTTGTGGCAGATCCTGTGTCGCGGGCCGGCCACCGCGGAACTGAAATTCTACCCGCCGATGACCATCACCGACTATCGCTCGCGCAAGGAACTTGCCAGTGCCTGCGAACGTCGGATCGCGCTTGGTGTGTCCGCGGCTTTGTCGGGACGCGGCTCCGCTCCCCCGGCGCGCGCCGGCACGGCGCCGGCGCGGAGCGCTTGACTCGTCTGCCACCAAGCGTACATTCAGGCGAACCGTGGATTTCCGCGGCGTTCCTGGTCCATTGTCCGATCCGAAAGGGTGATCCATCTGTGAAACGCGACATGCCGAAAGGCCAATCGGTCGGGGCGACCGGGTGGTGAGTGGCGAGCGACGGATGGACCGAACCGACAGTGCGATTTAGCGACCCCGATACCACCAACGATCACCAGCCGCCCACGGCGGGTGACGCGCGCGCGCCCAAGACGGTTCATATCCGCACCTATGGCTGTCAGATGAACGTCTATGATTCCGAACGCATGGCGGAAATCTTGGCGCCGCTCGGCTATGCCCTCGCCGCCACGCCCGATGGCGCCGATTTGGTGATCCTCAATACCTGCCACATCCGCGAGAAGGCGAGCGAGAAAGTCTATTCCGAGCTCGGCAGATTGCGGGCCCTGCAAACCGCCAAGGCGGCGACCGGCGGGCGCATGATCCTCGCGGTCGCGGGCTGCGTCGCCCAAGCCGAGGGCGAGCAGATGCAGGCGCGCGCGCCATTCGTCGATATCGTGCTCGGCCCGCAGACCTATCAGGACCTGCCCGAATTGATCGCCCGCGCCGACCGCGCCGCGGGGGCGCGTCAGTTGGCGATCGATTTTCCCGCGCGCAGCAAGTTCGACGACCTTCCGTCGCGGCGCTCGGCGGACGGCGTCACCGCGTTCCTCACGGTGCAGGAAGGCTGCGACAAATTCTGCTCCTTCTGTGTCGTGCCCTATACCAGGGGCGCCGAATATTCGCGGCCCGCCGCCGCGGTGCTCGACGAGGCCCGCAATCTGGTCGCCAACGGCGCCCGCGAGGTGACGCTGCTCGGGCAAAACGTCAACGCCTATCATGGCGATGCGCCGGATACCGGATCGTGGTCGCTGGCGCGGCTGGTTCGCGCGCTGGCCGAGATCGACGGGCTGGCGCGCATTCGCTACACCACCTCGCATCCGCGCGACATGACCGATGATTTGATCGCCGCCCACGGCGACGTGCCCAAGCTCATGCCGTATCTGCATTTGCCGGTGCAATCGGGCTCGGATCGCGTATTGGCGGCGATGAACCGCAAGCACACGGTCGACGAATATCTGCGGACTGTCGAGCGCTTGCGCGACGCGCGCCCCGACCTCGCCTTGTCGTCCGATTTCATCGTCGGCCATCCCGGCGAGAGCGCCGGCGATTTCGCCGCCACCCTGGCCCTCGTCGAACGGGTCCGCTATGCCGGCGCCTATTCGTTCAAATACAGCGCGCGGCCGGGAACCCCGGCGGCGGTCGAGCCCGATCGCGTCGACGAAAGCGAAAAGCAAGACCGCTTGTCGGCGCTGCAATCGGTATTGGTCGAACAACAAAAGGATTTCAACGACGCCACCGTCGGGCTGACCCTTCCCGTGCTGCTCGAGAAGGCGGGCAGGCAGCCCGGTCAATTGGTCGGACGCAGCCCCTATCTGCAACCGGTTCATGTGGTGACCGATAGCCATCGAATCGGCGACATCGTCGATCTCGAGATCACCGCGCGCCAAGCCAACAGTCTGTCGGCGATCTCGGTCGGCGGGCCGCGACCGGGCCAAGCGGGGACCGCGGCGTGAGTCGCGCATCGGATCCCAGAAGCGGCGGCAAGGAGCCGGCGCCGCTCTATCTCACCTTCGACGACAATGCCCTGCTCGGCGCCCTGTTCGGCGAGCACGATCGGCATTTGGCGCGCATCGAGCAAAAGCTCGGAGTCTCGATCAGCAGCCGTGGCAACCGGTTGGCGGTCTCGGGTCGGGCGAGCGATTGCGCGCGGGCCAAGAAGATCCTCACCGAACTCTACGACCTGTTGAAAAGCGGCGTCCCGGTGGGCTCGCAAGAAGTCGACGCGGCGTTGCGCATGTCCTCGGGTGCCGATGCGGCGTCGGGAGTCACTCGCCTGATCTCCGACAAAACGATGATTTCCACCCCAAAGCGCCAGATATTGCCGCGCTCGCCCAACCAGGCGGCCTATGTCCGCGCGCTCTACGATCATCCCCTGGTCTTCGGCGTCGGACCGGCGGGCACCGGCAAGACCTATCTCGCGGCGGCGGTCGCGGTCTCGATGTTGAGCCGCGGTCTGATCGACCGCATTATACTGTCTCGCCCCGCGGTCGAAGCGGGGGAGAGGCTGGGGTTTCTGCCCGGCGATCTGCGCGAAAAAGTGGATCCCTATCTGCGCCCGCTCTACGACGCGCTTTATGATCTGATGCCTGGCGACCGGGTAATGGAACTGCTCGACAGCGGCGAGATCGAGATCGCGCCGCTGGCCTTCATGCGCGGGCGCACCTTGACCAATGCCTTCGTGATTCTCGACGAGGCCCAGAACACCACTCCGGTGCAAATGAAAATGTTTTTGACCCGATTGGGCGAGAACTCGCGGATGGCGGTGACCGGCGATCAATCGCAAATCGATTTGCCGATCAAATCGCGATCCGGTCTCAACGAGGCGCTCGCGGTGATCGGCGACATCAAGGGTGTCGAGGTGGTTCGCTTCGGCGCCGACGATGTCGTCCGCCATGAGTTGGTGACCGCGATCGTCCGCGCCTACGAGGCCTATGAGGAGGGTGGGACGCCATCGCCCGGCAAGGAGCCATGACCGACCGCGACAGGTGCCGTGCGTCAAGGGCGCCAGGGATCGAGGTCGATTTCGCGATAGACGATGGGATTTGGCACGACGACCTTCCCGATGTTGAGGCGCTCTGCACCGCCGCGGTGCGCGCGGCCTTGCGCCTCCAGTTGACCGCGTGCGAAGTCAGCATACTGTTGACCGACGATTCGGCGGTCGCCGCCTTGAACGAGAAATATCGCGACCGGATCGGGCCGACCAACGTCTTGTCGTTCGCCAATGTCGATCCACACGCCGCCGCCGCGGGCCGGAAGATGCTCGGTGACATCGTGTTGGCGCGTGAAACGGTGGCGCGTGAGGCCGAGGCGCGGAACAAGCGCCTGGCCGATCATGTCTCGCATCTGGTGGTGCACGGCACCCTGCACCTGATCGGCCTCGATCATCTATCCGACGGCGACGCGGCCGCGATGGAGGGCAAGGAGGCGGCGATTCTCGCCGCGCTGGGGATCGCCGATCCCTATGCCATCCAGGAGATCAGTCGCCAGGAGATCAAGTGATGGACGACAGCGAGGTCGAACCGACCCGCACCCGGGAGGCGCGGCAAAATCAGGACAGGTCGCTAAGCCGCATTGTGACCGAATGGGCGCGCACCTTGACCGGCCTCGGCTCGCGTGATGCGACGTTGCGCGAATCGCTCGAGGAAATATTCCAAGAACACGAAGCAGCGGATACGCCGGTCGACGAGCAAGAGCGCACGATGTTGCTGAATTTGCTCAACTTTGGCGAGCTAAGGGTCGAGGATGTGATGGTGCCGCGCGCCGATATTATCGCGGTGTCCGAGACCGCTAGTCTCGCCGAGGTGGTAACCGCGATGTCGGATGCCGGACATTCAAGACTACCAGTCTATCGTGAGACTCTCGACGACGTCATCGGCATGATTCACGTCCGCGATCTTCTCGCGTTTTGGCATGACGAAGAGTCCTTCGTCGCCACTCATGTGGTGCGTGCCATGCCCTTCGTCCCGCCGTCGATGCCGATCCAGAACCTGCTGCGCCAAATGCGGGCGACCAAACTGCATATGGCTTTGGTTATCGACGAACACGGTGGCATAGACGGGCTGGTGACGATCGAGGATCTGGTCGAGGAGATCGTCGGCGAGATCGAGGACGAACACGACCGCGCGGTCCCGCCGAGCATTTCGCAGCGCGCCGACGGAAGTTTCGATGCCGATGCGCGGTTGTTGATCGAGGAACTCGAACCCCGGCTCGGCATCGATCTGCCGCCCAGTGAACGGGACGAAGAAATCGATACCTTGGGCGGTTTGGTGATCGCTCTCGCGGGAAGGGTGCCGATTACCGGCGAGGTCATCGGACACGAGGCCGGTCTCGACTTCGAAATTCTCGACGCGGATCCCAGACGGGTGCGCTCGGTGCGAATTCGCCAACGACCCGCGAGCGACGACAAGACGCCGGTCGCCGGATCCTGAACGCGTTTTCCGCGATGCGACCATCATCCCCGCCGGCCCCGATCGCGCGAATCGCCGATCAGCTGGCCGCCATGCGAGGGGTCCGCCGCTTACTCGTCGCGGCCCTGCTCGGCGCCCTGGTGACGATGGCGTTGCCGCCGTTTCATTTGCTCCCGGTTCTGCTGATCGCGTTTACCGGCCTGGTGTGGCTGGCCGCCGGAGCACGGTCGTGGCGCGGCGCCTTGCTGATCGGTTGGGTTTTCGGTTTCGGGCATTTCGCGAGTGCTCTCTATTGGGTCGCCGAGGCATTCGCGGTCGCCGGGGTCGCGGTCTGGGCGGCGCCGTTCGCGGTGGCCGCGCTCGCGGCGGCCTGTGCCATTTTTCCCGGACTGGTGGTCGTCGCCTATCATGGCCTCACCGCGCGCCGCGCCGAGGCGTCGCCCGGTATTGCGCGTATAGCCGTCTTCGCGTCGTTGTGGACGGCGGCGGAATGGCTGCGTGGGCACCTTGTTCTCGGAGGGTTCCCCTGGGCGCTGACCGGATATGCCTGGATGCCGTCGGAGTCGATGATTCAGTTCGCCAGCCTGTTCGGCATTCTCGGACTCAGTTGGGTCACCGTCTTCGCGGCGGCGGCGCCGGCGACGCTGGCCTGGAGCCGACGGTCCTTGATCGGCTTGACAATATGCGGGCTACTGCTCGTCATCATTGCCATCGGCGGCGCCGTTCGCCTCGCCGGCACCGATCTTGCCGACGTCCCCGGCATTGGTTTGCGGCTGGTGCAAGCGAATATTTCTCAATTTCACAAGTGGCGAGACGACTTGCGCGCGGCGCATCTCGAGCGCCATATCGCCCTGTCGAAGGAGCCCGCCGATAATCCACCGACGCTCGTCATCTGGCCCGAGACCGCGGCACCCTATCTGCTGGACAATGAGCCGGGAATCCGCGCCCGCATCGCCGCCGCGGTTCCCGCCGATGGCGTTCTGTTGACCGGCGCGGTGCGGTCCACGCCAACGGAGCCGGGCGGATATCGAGTTTGGAACAGTCTTCACGCGATCAACGGCGACGGCGATATCATCGCCACATACGACAAGTTTCACCTGGTTCCGTTCGGCGAGTACACGCCGTTCCGCGCCTTGCTTTCGCTCGCCAAACTGACTCCAGGGGAGACTGATTTTTCGCGCGGTCCCGGCATCCAGACGATCCGCCTGCCGGGACTGCCGCCATTCAGCCCGTTGATTTGCTACGAAGCGATTTTTCCCGGCGCGGTCGTGGTGGCGCGCGCCCGCCCGGACTGGATGCTGAATATCACCAATGATGCGTGGTATGGCATTTCCATTGGGCCATATCAGCACTTCGCCCAAACCCGCCTTCGCGCCGTCGAGGAAGGTTTACCGATGATCCGCGTCGCCAATACGGGGATATCCGGGGTCGTCGATTCCCACGGGCGAGTGCGTGCCAAGCTCGGGTTGGGTGTGGCGGGATTTATCGATTCGCCGATGCCCGGCGCCTTGGCGCGACCGACACTCTATGCCTGGTGGCGCGACTGGCCGGTGCTAGGCGTTTTACTGGCATGCCTGGCTTGGCATTTATTCAGCCGAAATTCCGCCCACGGGCGAGCCGCGGATCAGAGGTCGATCCAACGTCAAAAAATATCATAGTGCACAATAGAAAAGCGCGACATGTTTTGTCTTGAACGACAAAAACAGGCCATCCACGAACCAACAAGTGTGAGTTTTAGGATGCAAATACATTTACGATAGTTCACAATGATCATACAATGGTCCTGTAGACACGAATCGCGCGTCGGTGGATTATTTTGGTGTGATAACCCCCAGATCGTATGGGGTTAAGGCTGACTGAATAGCCGCGACCAATTTTCGATGGTGCGAATTGCGCAAGCTGGCTTTAACCACTTGGCGGGTAGGAGACACGTTAGGGATTGACGAAACGAATTGAAGTGTGGTCCACATCGCGGCGTTGGGCCGACAACACGGAATTCCAGGGTGAGCCGCGAGAAACGACGCAAGGTAATGTCGTTAATAAAGTTTGGGGTTGGTCTTCACGACCATCGGAGTGGATGGTCAAACGAGTAATAGATGGAGCATGTAGCAGGACATGGCAGCCAATCCAAATCCAGTTGATATTCACGTCGGGAGCCGAATTCGTCTGAGGCGAACGCTTCTGGGAATGAGTCAAGAAAAGTTGGGCAAGGCAATCGGCCTGACTTTCCAACAAGTGCAGAAATACGAACGCGGAACCAATCGAGTCGGATCGAGCCGTCTCTTCCAATTGGCCAAGATCTTGGATGTCCCGGTATCGTTTTTCTTCGACGATATGTCGGCCGAGATCGCCAGCGGCCAGCCCGGGCTGGCCGAACCCGGCCAATCGTTCGAGCACAATCCGCTGACCAAGCGTGAAACCCTAGAGCTGGTGCGCGCCTATCATCGCATTCCAGACCGCGCGGTTCGCAAACGGGTCTTCGAATTGGTGAAATCGATTGCCGCCAGCTCGGATGAGAAGACGGAACTAAACGGCAAAAACTAGGTCCGCGCGCTTAATTTCGCGTCAGCGAACTGAAAACCCCTGGGGCGAGCGGGAGCCCGCTTGGCCCAGGGGGTGACTTTGTGGCGAGCCATAATCGGCGCTCGGACGTTCCGGCAATATGCGCCGGTAAGGTCTGAAACGCTTCTCGAGTGCGCAACCAAACCAATTCCATTTGGTCCGAAAGGGTACGAGGTGCTATCTAGGCGCCCGATCTAGACTGGTGGCCGATTTCGGGCCGCGGTCGTCGAATTATGACGGGCCCCAAAGTTTGATTGGGATAGCGGGAGGTGCCGATGGCGCGGGGCGATTATCTTTTCACTAGCGAATCTGTCTCGGAAGGTCATCCGGATAAGGTCTGTGACCGGATTTCCGATGCCGTCGTCGACGCCTATTTGGCCTCCGAGGACCCCCAGGTGCGAGTCGCCTGCGAAACTTTGACGACGACCAACTTGATCGTTGTCGCGGGTGAAACGCGGGGACCGGAGATGGTGGCATCGCAAATCGAGGACATCGCGCGCGCCGCGGTTCGCGACATCGGCTACGAGCAAAGTGGATTTCACTGGCGCGACGCGCGGGTCGATATCCATCTGCACAATCAGTCGGCGGATATTGCCCAGGGCGTCGATGCCGGCGGCAACAAGGATGTTGGAGCGGGCGACCAGGGCATCATGTTCGGCTACGCCTGTCGCGAAACCGAGGCCTTGATGCCGGCGCCGATCCACTTCAGCCACGAGATCTTGCAGTCGCTGGCTCGGGCGCGTCATTCCGGCGCCGAGCCCGGCCTGGGTCCAGACTCGAAAAGCCAGGTGACGTTGCGCTACGTCGACGGCAAACCAGTCGGCGCGACGTCGGTGGTGGTGTCGACCCAGCATGGTGAGGATCTCGATCAGGAAGCGGTTCGCGAGATTGTTCGGCCGCACGTGGTCGACGTCCTGCCCGACGGCTGGATGTGCGAGGAGGCCGAGTTCTACGTCAATCCGACCGGGCGGTTCGTGGTTGGCGGCCCCGATGGCGACGCCGGACTGACCGGTCGCAAGATTATTGTCGATACCTATGGCGGTGCCGCGCCGCACGGCGGTGGTGCCTTTTCGGGCAAGGATCCGAGCAAGGTCGATCGATCGGCGGCGTACGCCGCGCGCTATTTGGCGAAAAATGTCGTCGCCGCCGGGTTGGCCGATAATTGCACCATTCAGCTCGCCTATGCGATCGGCGTGGCGAAACCGCTTTCGGTCTATGTCGATACCGCGGCGACCGGCAAGATCGACGACGGCCGTCTTGCCGGGGTTTTACAGGAGGTCATGGATCTGTCGCCGCGCGGCATTCGCGATCGTCTCGACTTGGTCAAACCGATCTATGCGCGCACCGCGGCTTACGGCCACTTCGGCCGCGCCCCCGAACACGACGGCGGGTTCTCGTGGGAGCGCACGGATCTGGTCGACGATCTGCGCGCCGCGAGCAGCTGACCGCCGCCACCCCCAATACGCCGTCCGACGGCGTGCGCGGCGCAAACCCCGAGACCGTGCTCTATGGCCGTCGTCGCGGCCCGCGCTTGCGGCCGAGCCGCCAGCGCCTGTTGCACACCCTGCTCCCCCGTCTCAGCATCGCGCTGCCCGAAGACGCTCGGCTCACCCACCCCTTGAGCTACTTTCCCGCTAACGCGCGCACCGATCTTTGGATCGAAATCGGCTTTGGCGGTGGCGAGCACCTGGCCGCCCAGGCGGCCGAGCACGGCGATGTCGCGATCATCGGTTGCGAGCCGTTCGTCAACGGAATCGCGCGGCTGTTGGCGACCATCGATGAAGCTGGGATTGCCAATATACGTCTCTTTCCCGACGACGGCCGGGCCTTGATCGCCGCCCTTCCGGCGTGCTCGGTCGGGCGCCTGTTTGTTTTGTTTCCCGATCCGTGGCCGAAATCGCGCCACCATAAACGCCGCCTGATCACCGCGCCGGTGCTCGATCAGTTTTCCCGGGTGTTGAAGGACGATGGCGAGCTGCGCTTCGCCACCGACCATCGGGGCTACTGCCAATGGACGTTGGCGCGCCTGCTGCCGCACCCGGATTTTCGCTGGCTGGCGCACACCGCGGGCGGCTGGCGGGAGCGTCCCGATGACTGGCCTGAGACCCGCTACGAGCGCAAAGCCCGCGACGCGGGGCGCTCGAGCGTCTATCTCCGATTTCGCCGCCGCGCGCGAATCGCCACCCAGAACCTTGAAGCGCGCGCGGATTCGCGTATATAGAGGGCACCTAAAAAAACAGAGCCTGGTCTGATAGGCTGTTTCGAGACCGTGGGCCCCCGGCCCACTTTTTTATTGTTTGGGATGACCGCTTGGCCGCGACCAACCACGACGCCTTGAGAGAAATGATCGCCCCCACCCTTGAAGCAATGGGGTATAGTCTGGTGCGGGTGCGGCTGATGGAGTCGCGGCCGTGTCGTTTACAAGTGATGGCCGACCGGCACGATGGTGTCGAGATGGCCGTCGAAGACTGCGCTACGTTGAGCACCGCGATATCGGCGGTGCTCGATGTCGAGGACCCGATCAAGGGCCAATATGATCTTGAGGTATCTTCGCCCGGGATCGATCGGCCGTTGGTGACACTTGACGATTTCGAGCGGTATGTCGGTTTCGAGGCCAAGCTCGAAGCGGATCCGAGTGACGCGGGGCGAAAGCGATATCGCGGCCGCCTCGCAGGAATTGATAACGCGATTGATAACGCGATGGTGCGCATCGATATCGGCCCGCCAGAGGGAACGGTGGCGATTCCTTTCGCGGGAATTCGCGAAGCCAAGCTGGTTCTGACCGACGAGCTGATCGCGGCAAGCCGGAACAGAGCCGAGATGAACAGTGAAAGTGGCGAGTAGAGCAAAATGTTGAGCGAACCGAGCCAAAGCCTGACCAGACCCGAGCTTCTTCAGGTCGCCGACGCTGTCGCGCGCGACAAATCGATCGATCCCGCGATCGTCATCGAGGCGATGGAACAGGCAATTCAAACCGCGGCGCGACGTAAATATGGCCAGGAACTCGATATCCGCGCCACCATCGAGAAGGGCAGCGGCGAAATTCGTCTCGCCCGGATGCGCGAGGTGGTCGAGGAGATCGAGGAGGATGCGACCCAGATCCTGCTGGTCGACGCCAATGCGTACGACCCCACGTTAGGTCTCGGCGATTTTCTCGTCGAACCATTGCCGCCGATCGATCTTGGCCGCGTCGCCGCGCAGGCCGCGAAGCAGGTCATTGTCCAGCGCGTCCGCGATGCCGAGCGCGACCGCCAGTTCGAAGAATACAAAGACCGCGTCGGCGAGGTCGTCAACGGTCTGATCAAGCGCGTCGAGTACGGCAATGTGATCGTCGATCTCGGCCGCGCCGAGGCCATCATGCGGCGCGACGAATCCCTGCCGCGCGAGAATTTCCGCAATGGCGAACGGCTGCGCGCCTACATTTACGACGTGCGGCGCGAATTGCGCGGACCGCAGATCTTCGTGTCGCGCTCGCGGCCGGAATTCATGGCGCGGCTGTTCGCCCAGGAGGTTCCCGAGATCTACGACAGCATTATCGAGATCAAATCGGTGGCGCGCGATCCCGGCTCGCGCGCGAAGATCGCCGTCCTGTCGAACGATTCGAGCATCGATCCGGTTGGCGCCTGTGTCGGAATGCGGGGCAGCCGGGTGCAAGCGGTGGTCAACGAGCTGCAAGGCGAGAAGATCGACATCATCCAGTGGAACCCCGATCCCGCGACCTTCATCGTCAACGCCTTGGCGCCGGCCGAGGTGACCAAGGTGGTGCTCGACGAGGAAACCCAACGGATCGAGGTCGTGGTCCCCGACGACCAGCTGAGCCTGGCGATCGGACGGCGCGGACAGAACGTCCGCCTGGCGTCCCAGCTCACCGGTTGGGACATCGACATCATGACCGAGGCGCAGGAGTCGGAGCGCCGCATCGAGGAGTTTCGCGTATCCGTAGATCTGTTCATGGAAGCCCTCAACGTCGACGATGTGATCGCCCATTTGCTGGTGACCGAGGGGTTCACGACGGTCGAGGCGGTGGCGTTCATGCCGGCGGAAGAATTGGCCGAGATCGAAGGGTTTGACGAGAATCTCGCCGAGGAACTTCGCGAACGCGCGCGCGAATACTTGGTCAAGCGCGATGCCGAGTTGACCGAGAAACGTCGCGAATTGGAAGTGTCGGACGAAATCGCCGCGCTGCAAGGCATCACCCCGGCAATGCTGGTGGCGCTGGGAGAAAACAGCATTAAGTCCCTCGACGATTTGGCCGACCTGGCGAGCGACGAGTTGATTGAAATAATCCCAGGCGACGATCTCGAAGCCGAAGCCGCGGACGCGATCATCATGGCGGCGCGCGCCCATTGGTTCGAAGACGAGGACAACGCGGACTCCGAGGCCGAGGCCGAGGCAGAGGCAGAGGCAGAGGCAGAGGCAGAGGCAGAGGAACCGGATACGGCGCCCGACGATGGTGCGGCCGGCGACGAGTCCGAGGCTCGGTAGGCTGCGAGGCGTGGGATCGATGAGCGTGATGGCAATGACCACGGACGCTGACCAAGGCACGTTGGCCGATCGAGGTTCGCCGCGGCGGCGCTGTATCGCCACCGGGCGCGAGCGCGATCGCGCGCGTCTGGTGCGTTTCGTGGCCGCGCCCGACGGCACGGTGGTGCCCGACATTCAGGCGGTATTGCCGGGTCGCGGGACATGGGTGACGGCGGATCGCGAACATATCGAACGCGTCAGCGCCGAACATGGGGCGCTGTGGCGAGTCGGCCGGGTGCCCGACGGGCTGGTCGACCAGATCGATGCACTGCTGGCCGCGCGCTGCCAATCCTTCATCGGACTGGCCCGTCGGGCCGGTCAATTGGCGGTCGGATTTGACCGTGTGCGGGCGTTGCTTGCCGCCCGCCGGGTCGGCGCGGTGGTGACCGCCATGGACGCGGCCGAGGACGGCCGCGCAAAGATCGATCGACTTGGTGCGGCGGTACTGCCCGACGTGCCGACGATCGATGTCATGACCCGGTTCGAGATGGGCGCCGCGATTGGCCGCGCCGAGTCGGTGCACATGGCGTTGCAACCGGGCCGATTGGCCGACCAACTGGTCGGCGAGGCAGCAAGATTGGCGCGTTTTCGCCGCCAAGACCCGAGTGCTATCGGGTCCGATATCGTGAGGGAGGCCGGAGCGGAATGATGGAAAACAAGGATACCGACAAGAAAAAGACGCTCGGCTTGTCACGACCTGGTCAGTTGGAGCTTCGCAAGACCGTCGAGGGTGGCCAAGTCCGCCAGAGCTTTTCCCATGGCCGCAGCAAGACCGTACAGGTCGAGGTCAAGAAAAAGCGGACTTTCAAACGCGGCACCACCGGAACCCTGACCGAAGTGACGCAGGAGGCGGTACCGACCGCCGATGCGCCGCATGACTTGCGACAAGACGAAGCCGCCAAGGCGGCGATGAGCCGGCTGACGATTGAAGAACGCGCGGCGCGAGCGCGGGCGCTCGACGACGCCAAGCGCACCGAGGAAATCGAATCGCAGCAACGCGTGATCGAAGAGGAGCTGCGGCTCGAGGCAGAGGCGAAGCGCAAGGAGGATGATGAAGCGCGCGCCGTGGAGGACGCTCGCCTGGCCGAGGAAGAGGCGGCGCGGAAGGTCGCCGACGACGCGGCGCAAAAAATCGCCGAAGACCAGGTCGCCGTCGCGGCGGCCGGGGCCGCGCCCGACACCGCCGAGAAACCGGCGCCGGCGCCATCCAAGGCGCCGTCGCGACACAAGGCGGATGCCTCGAATGGCGAGGCAACCGATACCAAACGCCGGCGTGGCCCCAATCAAAGACTGTCGATCGGTCGCCGCGACCAACGCCGCCGTGCCGGCGGAAAAATGACCGTCGTTCAAGCACTGAGCGACGATGATCGCCAACGCAGCCTGGCATCGGTGCGCCGTGCGCGAGAGCGCGAGAAGCGCGCGGCGGGTGGCACGGTTGGCGCCGAAGCGCAAAAGATCGTGCGCGACGTGGTGGTGCCGGAAGCGATTACCGTGGCCGAACTCGCCAATCGCATGGCGGTTCGTGGCGCCGAGGTGGTCAAGGTACTGATGAAGCTCGGGATCATGGGAAATATCAATCATGTTCTGGACCATGATACCGCGGAGCTCGTGGTTGCCGAGTTCGGTCACCGGATGACGAAAATCGCCGAGTCAGACGTCGAGATCGGTCTTACCGGTCCCGAGGACGACGTCGCGGCGATGGTGCCGCGTCCGCCGGTGGTCACCGTGATGGGGCATGTCGATCACGGCAAGACCTCGTTGCTCGACGCTTTTCGGTCGACCGACGTCGTATCCGGCGAGGCCGGTGGAATCACCCAGCATATCGGCGCCTATCAAGTCGACACGAGTTCGGGGACCAAGATCACTTTCCTCGATACCCCTGGTCACGCCGCGTTCACCAAAATGCGGCAACGCGGCGCCAAGACGACCGATATTGTCGTCCTCGTGGTGGCGGCGGATGACGGCGTCATGCCGCAGACCGTCGAGGCGATCCAGCATGCGCAAGCGGCCGAGGCGCCGATCATTATCGCCATCAACAAGATGGATAAGCCGGAAGCCAATCCCGACCGCGTGCGCAATGAATTGTTGCAGCATAATATCGTCGTCGAGGAAGTCGGCGGTGACGTCCTGGCGGTGCCGGTCTCGGCGCTCAAGAAGGAGGGCCTCGACAAGCTCGAGGAAGCGATCTTGCTGCAAGCGGAATTGCTCGAGCTCAAGGCCAACCCCGACCGGCCGGCCGAAGGCGCGGTGATCGAAGCGAAACTCGAGCGTGGTCGAGGCGCGGTGGCGACAGTGTTGGTGCAGCGCGGAACCATCAAGCTCGGCGATGTTGTCGTCGCCGGCGGCGAATGGGGCCGGGTTCGTGCCTTGATCGATGATCGCGGCAAGAACGTGAAGTCGGCCGGACCTTCGGAGCCGGTCGAGGTGCTCGGTCTTGGCAGCCCGCCGCTGGCGGGCGACGAAGTCGTGGTAGTCGAAGACGAGGGCCGCGCCCGCGAGGTGACCGAATATCGCAACAAGGTGATCCGCGAAAAGAGCGTGATCGCGTCCGGCCGCGGATCGGTCGAGCAAATGCTGTCGCAGATCGCGCTCGGCGAAGTGCGCGAGTTGCCGCTGGTGGTGAAGGCGGATGTGCACGGCTCGCTGGAAGCGATTCTCGGCAATGTCGCGGCCTTGACCGAAGACGAGAAAGAAGTCACCGCGCGCATATTATTGTCCGGAGTCGGTGGAATCAGCGAGTCCGACGTGACCTTGGCGGCGGCATCGAATGCGATGATTATCGGCTTCAATGTGCGCGCCGATCCGCCCGCCCGGGCGCTGGCCAAGCGCGATGGCGTGGATATTCGGTACTACGCGGTGATTTATGAGTTGCTCGAGGATTTGCGCGGCTTGCTGTCCGGCATGCTGGCGCCGATCGAGCGCGAGCAGACTCTCGGTTATACCCGCATCAAGGAGGTCTTCAACATCACCAAGGTGGGGAAGGTCGCCGGCTGCGAGGTTACCGAAGGCTCGGTCCGTCGCGGCGCGCGGGTGAGAATTCTGCGCGACAGCGTGGTGATCCACGATGGCGTGCTGTCCAGTCTCAAGCGCCACAAGGACGAGGTGCGCGAGGTCAAGGAAGGACTCGAATGCGGTATGGCGTTCGAGAACTATCAGGACATCAAGGTCGAGGATGTCGTCGAAGCCTACGAGATCGAGCAGATCGCCCGTGAGCTGAGTGCGTGAGGCAGTGCGGAAGGGTTCGGGAAAAGAGCGCCAGCGGAGCCAGCGCCAATTGCGTGTCGGCGAGGCATTGCGCCACGCGCTGTCGGACTTTCTGGCGCGCCGCGAGCTGCGCGATCCGGCCCTCGAAGGCCGGTCGGTGACGGTATCGGAGGTCCGGGTGAGCCCCGACATGCGCCATGCCACCGCCTTCGTTTCGGTGCTGGGCGATGCCGATCTCGACGCCGTCCTCGACGGACTGCGCCGCGCCGCGCCCCATATCACCTCGCAAATAGCCGGCATGGTGCGATTAAAATATTCTCCCAAACTGGCTTTTCTCGCCGATACGGCGTTCGATCAAGCTAACCGCATTTCCGAAATTCTGCTCGCCCCCAGTGTCGCGCGGGATCTCGCCCCATCGACGTCCGATGACGGCAATGACAGCTGACGCGACCCAAGAAATGGCGCCGCGCCAGACCCAAGGCCGGCGCCGCAAGGGGCGTCCGGTGCACGGCTGGATGGTGATCGACAAGCCGCGCGATATCACCTCGACCAAGGTGGTCGGTAAGGTGCGGCGGAGTCTGGACGCCGCCAAGGCGGGCCACAGCGGAACCTTGGATCCGCTCGCGACCGGCGTGCTACCGGTGGCGCTTGGCGAAGCGACCAAGACGGTTCCCTACGTCGTCGACGGGGTAAAAAGCTATCGGTTTACCGCGTGTTGGGGTGACGAGCGATCGACTGACGACACCGAAGGCGAAAGCGTCGCGAACAGCGACCATCGGCCAACGCGAGCGGATATCGAGGCCGAATTGCCGGGTTTCGTCGGCGAGATACTGCAAGTGCCGCCAACCTATTCCGCGATCAAGGTCGATGGCCGTCGCGCCTACGATCTTGCGCGCAGGCACCAGGCGGTGGCGCTCGAGGCGCGGCCGGTGCGGATCGATCGCCTGGCCCTGATCGCCGTCATCGACGGCGATCACGCGGAATTCGAGATGGATTGCGGCAAGGGAAGTTATGTTCGCGCCCTGGTCCGCGACCTTGCGCGTGCGCTCGGCACCCGTGGCCATGTGACCGCCTTGTGCCGGACCCGTGTCGGGCCTTTCTTGCTCGCGGACTCGATTTCGCTTGCCGAACTCGAAGCGCTCGACGATAGTGTCGCCGCTTCGGAGCGATTGCGGCCGGTTTCCGCCGGTTTAGCGGATGTTCCGGCGCTTTCGATCAACGCCGATCAAGCGGCCAAGCTCAAGCGGGGTCAGGTCGTGTACTTGATTCGGCCACCGGTCGACGACGCGGGATGCGCGATCGAAGACGGTGTTTTGTGGACACGTTTTGCCGATAGGCCGATTGCCTTGGCGGAGCTGCGCACCGGCGAAGTCCGCCCGGTGCGCGTATTTAATTTTTAGATTTGTCGGGAGTTGCGAGGACAATGTCGATCACGGCCGACCGTAAACAGGAACTGATGACCGATTACGCCACGGGCGATAGAGATACCGGTTCGCCCGAAGTGCAGGTGGCGATCCTAACCGAGCGGATCGTCAATCTGACCGAGCACTTCAAGACTCACAAGAAAGACAACCACTCGCGTCGTGGTCTGTTGAAAATGGTCAGCCAGCGACGCCGGCTGCTCGATTTTCTGCGCTCGCGAGACGAGACACGCTACCAAGCGCTCATCGGCAGGTTGGGGCTCCGCAGGTAAGCGGTGCGCCACGGCATCGAGCGCGACATCCCCCTTGGCGGTTGGGGTCCGAAAACCCGCCACTTCCCATCCGTTCGGCCAGACGTCGAACGGATATTTGTTTATGGCGGTGATCCTTGAGGGATTGCCGCGACGACCGTTGCCGCATAGGGCGGTGACGGATGCAGGCTAAGGAAATGCTGAATGTTCGATATCCATCGTAAAGAAATCATCTGGGGCGGGCGCAAGCTGGTCCTCGAATCGGGGCGCATCGCGCGCCAAGCCGACGGCGCCGTATTGGCGACCTATGGTGACACCACGGTGCTGTGCACCGCGGTTGCCCAGAGAACACCGAAAGCGGGAATCGATTTTTTCCCGCTGACCGTCAACTACCAGGAAAAAACCTTCGCCGCCGGCAAGATCCCCGGCGGTTTTTTCAAGCGCGAGGGGCGACCGACCGAAAAGGAAACCCTGACCTCGCGGCTGATCGACCGGCCGATACGGCCGTTGTTTGCCGACGGATTCAAGAATGAGACCCAAGTCATCTGTACGGTCCTGTCGCACGATCTCGAGAACGATCCCGATATTGTCGCGATGGTCGGCGGCGCGGCGGCGCTGACCCTGTCGGGGATTCCCTTCCTCGGCCCGATCGCCGGCGCCAGGGTCGCGTATATCAACGGGGAGTACGTCCTCAACCCGATGCAATCCGATCTCGAGGATAGTGCGCTCGACTTGATCGTGGCGGGCACCGCCGACGCCGTGCTGATGGTGGAATCCGAAGCCAAGGAGCTATCGGAGGACGTCATGCTCGGCGCCGTGATGTTTGGCCATAAGGAAATGCAGCCGGTGATCCAGGCGATCATCGATCTCGCCGAGGACTGTGCCAAGGAGCCATGGGATCTGCCCGAGGCGCCGGATCTCAGTGCCGAGAAGACGCGTGTCGAGGATATCGCCCGGGCCGGGCTCGAAGCCGCCTATGCCGAGGTCAACAAACAGGCGCGGGTCGAAAAGCTCGACGTGGTCCGTGCCGAGGTGAAAGAAGCCTTCGCCGAATCTGACTCGGCGAATGCCGCCTCCGGCCTGATGAAGAAACTCGAAAAGGACATCGTCCGCGGCGCGGTGATCAAAAGCGGTACCCGGATCGACGGCCGTGACACCAAGACCGTGCGCCCGATCAGGTGCGAGGTCGGCGTGCTGCCGTTAGCGCACGGCTCGGCGCTGTTTACCCGCGGCGAGACCCAGGCGCTGGTGGTGAGCACACTGGGGACCGGTCAGGACGAGCAGATCGTCGATGCGCTCGAGGGCGAGTATCGTCAGCACTTCATGCTGCATTACAACTTCCCGCCCTACTCGGTGGGCGAGGCGAGCTTCCTACGCTCACCCGGGCGTCGCGAAATCGGTCACGGCAAGTTGGCGTGGCGCGCGGTCCACCCGCTGATGCCCGCGAAAGAAGATTTTCCCTATACCGTGCGGGTGGTCTCGGAGATCACCGAATCGAACGGCTCCTCGTCGATGGCGACGGTGTGCGGGACCTCGCTGT
Organism: Alphaproteobacteria bacterium; assembly: GCA_047517485.1. Classification (GTDB taxonomy): domain Bacteria; phylum Pseudomonadota; class Alphaproteobacteria; order UBA7887; family UBA7887; genus JAKZSU01. The sequence goes on along the minus strand of JAKZSU010000101.1, from coordinate 1,113 downwards.
CGTTGATGGACGCCGGCGTGCCGCTCGGCCGCGCGGTGGCCGGCATCGCCATGGGGTTGATCAAGGAGGGCGACGACTACGTCGTCTTGTCCGACATACTCGGTGACGAGGATCATCTCGGCGACATGGATTTCAAGGTCGCCGGAACCGAGAACGGCGTGACGTCGCTGCAAATGGACATCAAGATCACCGGGATCACCGAGGAAATCATGCGGATCGCCCTCGACCAGGCCCGTGACGGACGGGTCCATATTCTCGGCGAAATGAGCACCGCGCTGTCGGGATCGCGCGAGGACGTCAGCGAGAACGCGCCGCGAATTACGACGATTTCGGTGCCCAAAGACAAGATCCGCGAAGTGATTGGCACCGGCGGCAAGGTGATCCGCGAGATTACCGAGACCACCGGAACCAAGGTCGATATCGAGGATGACGGCACCATCAAGGTCGCCGCGACGACGTCGGAAGCGAGCGAGGCCGCGATCAAGATGATCCGCGACATCGTCGCCGAGCCCGAAGTCGGCGTGATCTATGACGGCAAGGTGGTCAAGGTCGTCGACTTCGGCGCCTTCGTGAACTTCATCGGCACCCGCGACGGCCTGGTTCATATCAGCGAACTCGCGCCGCATCGGGTCAATACGGTGAAAGACATCGTCAACGAGGGCGACATGGTGAAGGTCAAGGTGCTCGGCATCGACGACCGCGGCAAGGTTCGCCTCAGCATGAAAGCGATCAATCAGGAAACCGGCGAGGACGCCAAGGCGGAGCCCGTCGAGAGCTGAAGCCCAGGCGAAAATAATCGAACGATGGGGGGTCCGTTAACGCGGGCCCCCTTATTTCGCGCTCATGGTACAAGCTGCATTGAGTGAAACTCATTGCAGCTTGGCAAGCGCGACCGAGCTTATGCGAGGCCAGCTTGGCCGGCGCTTGAACGCACGACAAACAGCGATCAGTCTTGCTCGTCGCGGTTTGGTATTAATAGGGTATCCACTTCGCTCTCGTGATGTCAATATGTTGGGATGGCGAACCCGGCATCCCATCCCGAAGGCGGGGTCGACTACCCGCGCACCCTGACTGAATTCGACGCGTGGTTCGTGTCGGAGACGGCGTGTGCGG
>JAKZSU010000100.1:0-4726 GCA_047517485.1 Alphaproteobacteria bacterium | reverse complement strand
CCGGATCTTCAAATCCTACGAAGACATCGTCGCGCTGTGCTGCCAAGCCTCGAACAACCTCATCGACCAACCATGGAAGATCATGTCCCTCGGCATGCGCAAATGGGCGCATGGGTTCTGATCAATGACCGTTGGTATTAGCTATATTGGCCGTTAGCGCACCAGGACGAGGGCGATGTTGGGAACCGCGATCAGCAGCGCGACCAGTAGCAGCGCGCAGCCGATGAAGGGCAGCGCGGCGCGGTAGATCTGGCTCATCGTGGTTCCTGGCGGCGCGACCCCCTTCATGACGAACAGCAGCAGCCCGAACGGCGGCGTGGTGAAGCTGATTTCCAGCGCCAGCAGCATGATCACCGCGAACCAGATCAGGTCGAAGCCGAGCTCGCCGGCGAGCGGCATGAATATCGGCACGGTGAGCAGCATCATCGACAATTGGTCCATGAACATGCCGAGCACCAGCAACGCGGCGAACATCGAGAGCAGAATCACCAGCGGCGCGGCGTCGGCCGAGGTCGCCCAGGCGATCATCCCGGCGCTGGCGCCGGAGAACGCGAGGATCTGCGAATATGTCGCCGACATCATGATAATCATGAATGCCATGACGGTGACCCGGAGCGCGCCGCGCAAACTCTTGACCACGGCGTCCCAAGTGAGACAGCGGAAGGCGGCGGCGAGAATGACCACGCCGACGACGCCGAACGCAGCCGCCTCGGTGGGCGTCGCGACGCCGCCGAGGATGACTCCGACGACCAGCGCCATCACCAGCGCCATCGGCAGCATGTCGCGGACGATAAGCCCGATCTTGGCGCCGAACGGCACCGCGGGCACGTCGTATTGCGGCGCGGCGTCGGGATCGAGGCGCAACTGGGTGTAGATCAGCACGCCGTAGAAGCCGGCGAGCAGCAGGCCCGGCAACAGCCCGGCGATCAGCAGCTTGCCGACGTCGATCCGCGCCAGACTGGCGAGCAGGACCGCGAGGCTCGACGGCGGAATGATCATCGCCAAGCCGCCGGTCCCGAGGATCGGCCCGATCGACATCGCGGGTTTGTAGCCGCGCCGGGTCATTTCGGGAACCAGCAGGCTGCCGAGCATCGCGGTATTCGCCATGCTCGAGCCCGACAGGGTGGCGAACATGGTGCCGCCGACCACGGTGAGATAGGAGAGCCGGCCGCGCACCCGCCCCAAGCATTTGTCGAGCGCGTCGAATACCCGCATGGCGAGTCCGGTATGGAAAAACAGCTCGCCCATGATGAGGAACAGCGGCACCGGTACCAGCGCGAACGAGGTGACCGACGAAAAGGCATTGCCGACGAGCTGGCGGATACCGACTTCGCCGCCGAGGAACAACCAGGCGCCAACCAGATCGGCGATTAGGAAGGCGAAGGCGACCGGCAGGCCGAGCGCCATCAGCCCGACCACCATACCGAGCATCAAGACCGAGACTTCGACCCAGCCCATGGAACGGGATTAGGCGTGGCCGGCGAGATCGGGGCGCTCGCCGTAGATGTGCGCCACCCCGATCAGGAAGCCGAAAAACTCACCCGCCATCATCAGGAAAGCGACGGGAGTGGGCGCGAACAACAGCCAGCGCGGCATGTCGAAGGAGCGCATATCGAAAGCACCGCGGGTGAAATTGACGATCACCGTCTCGGCCGACGCCCAGACCACCACCAGGCAGGCGACGAGCCCGAGCAGGCATACCGCCTTGACCATCAGACGCCGGACCACGGGCGGGACCGCGGCTTGAACGATCTCGACGTGAACATGGCCGTGGGTTCGCAACAACCACGGCGCGCCAAACATGGTGGCGTAGAACAGGCCGTACTCGGTCAAGGCCAAGGTGTGCGCCGGTGGCTGCAGGCCGATGGTGCGCATGACGACGTCGACGGTGATCAGAACCACCGTCAGCGCGAGGATCGCCGCCGCGATCGCCGCCAACCCTTCGAGCAGTCGCTGATAAAAGGTGCGCGGTTTCGCCCGCTCCGAGTCTGAGTTGGTGGACACGTTTTCTCTCCCTGGCCGGGCATGAGTTTACCCATAGCGCACGGCCCGGCAAGTCTTGCCGCGCCGGGGAACGATTCTTCCGGCGATTCGTTTGCGGGACTCCAAGCCGCCGGATTCTGAGCTTGGATTCAAGCGGTTACCGGAATGGCCCGCTCGGCACGACGATTGCACCGAGGTCACCGGCTCTTGAACCATGACGCTTAGGAGTTCAGCGATGGCTGGCGAAAATTCAATTAACACCAATGTGGGCGCGATGGTCGCGCTGCAGAATCTCAATCTGACCAATGCCGCGCTGGCGAAGGTCCAGGACCGTGTCGCCACCGGCCTCAAGGTCATCGGCGCCAAGGACAACGCGTCGTCGTTTGCGATCGCCCAAGGCATTCGCGGTGATCTCAAGGGTATCGCCGCGGTCCAGCAGGGCCTCGCCAATGGCCGCGGCGTGACCGCGGTGGGAATTGGCGCGACCACCATGGTCTCCAACATGCTCATCGATGTTAAGGCGAAGGTAATCGAGGGCCTCAACCCAGGTAACACCAGCGAGCAGCAGGCGATCTTGAGTTCGGATTACGCCGAGCTGGTTTCCCAGGTGCTCAACTTTCTGCAAAACGCCGAATATAACGGCCGCAATATTCTGCAGTCCGGCAGCGCCAACGTAAACGTCATTTCAGACACCAGCGGCGGCGCGATCACGGTGCGCGCGCAGGATCTGGAAGGTACCGCTTACAGTCAGCTCAACGCGCAGTCGTTGACCAATGTTTCGGCTTCTTCCGCGGCGCTGACCCAGCTCAATACGGTGATCAATACGGTCAATACCGCGCTCGGCCAACTCGGTGCCGATGCCCGCAAGCTCGAATTCCAGGACCAGTTCCTGAGCACTGTCTCGGACGCGGTCGAGGAAGGTCTGGGGACCATCGTCGACGCGGATCTGGCCAAGGAATCGGCCAAACTTCAGGCCTTGCAGGTGAAGCAGCAACTTGCCGTGCAAACCCTCAGCATCGCCAACTCGTCGCCACAGATCCTGCTCGGTCTATTCCAGGGTTAAACCCCTAAAAGAGCCGTCGAGCCGCACCTCCCGGCTCGGCTTCGAGGCACGCGTCCCGGCGGATCACGCCGCGGGCGCGTGTGCCTTTTTATTGCGCGCGGGCCCCTTTGGCGCGCTATATTTAGAACACTGTCAATAGATGGGACCGGGCCGAAATGTCGCTTGCCACGCTTGAACTGATCGAACGACCGTCACCAAACAATGACGCGCGCGCGAGCGACGCTACCGTCGATACCCTGGTGCTGCACTATACCGGCATGCGGACCACCGCCGAGGCGCTGGATCGTTTGTGCGACCCCGAGGTGGGCGTCAGCGCCCATTATTTGATCGACGAGGACGGCAAGGTTCACCGCCTGGTGCCCGAAATCAGGCGCGCCTGGCATGCTGGGTTGAGTTCCTGGGCCGGCGATACCGACATCAATGACCGCTCGATCGGCATCGAACTGTCGAACCAGGGACACGAACTCGGCTATCGCCCGTACCCTGAGCCGCAGATTGTCGCGCTCGAAAATCTGGCCCTCGACATCCTGTCGCGCCAATCGATCCCGGCGCGCCGTATCCTCGGCCATTCTGATATCGCGCCGTCGCGCAAGCAGGATCCCGGCGAGTTCCTCGATTGGCGGCGCCTGGCGCGCCGCGGCATCGGCGTGTGGCCGGAGCTCCGCGCCGCGCCGCGCAACGCGCTGACCTTGGGGCCCGGGGACAATGGCGCCAAGGTGGCGGAAGCGCAGTCGGCGCTCGCCGCCTTCGGCTATGGCTTGATTCCGAACGGCGAATTCGACAATCAGACGACCGACGTTGTGGTCGCCTTCCAGCGCCACTTCCGACCCCGGGTGGTCGATGGCGCCTACGATCCCGAGACAGCGGCAATCTTGCGCGCGGCGCGGAGATTATTGGTTTAAGACGCGGCCTCGGCTTCCACGTAATCCAGTCGATCCTGGCCGAAGAACATTTCTTCGCCGACGAACATGGTGGGGGCGCCGAATACGCCGCGCTCGACCGCTTCCTGGGTATTGCTTTTTAATCCATCCTTGATCGCCGGATCCTGGATACGCTCGGCGAAATTTTCAGCGTCGAGCCCAGCGGTGACCAGCACCTCGGCGAAGACTTCGGGATCGGCGGTGTTCTTCTGGTCGACCCAGACGGCGCGATAGACCGCGTCCATGTAGCTTTTGAGTACGCCGTCCTGCTGCGCCGCGACAGCCCCCCGCATCACGTTCAATGTGTTGACCGGAAAGTGCGGATTCGAGTGATACGGCTCGCCATACCGCGCGGCGCACCGCGCAATGTCGCGCCCCATATATTTGCCCTTGGCGGGGATCGCGGCCGGCGTGGTGTTGCCGGTCGCCTGAAAGACGCCGCCCAGCAGCATCGGCCGATACACCAGCTCGGCGCCGCTGCGTTCCGCGATCGCCGATAATTGGGTGTGAGCCAAATACGCGGTCGGGCTGCCGAAATCGAAAAAAAACTCAATGGTTTTGCTCACCTGGAAATTTCCTTGGTTGATCCGATTTGCCCGACCGCGCCAATCATCGGGCTTGCGCTAGTGGATGGGCGCCAACTCGATTAGGCGTTCGCGGACGAAATCAAGGCGATCGTGACCCCAAAACAATTCGCCGTCGACGACGAAGCTGGGAACACCGAACAAACCAAGCCCGAGACCCTCGGCGTTGCTTGCAT
>JAKZSU010000099.1:0-17794 GCA_047517485.1 Alphaproteobacteria bacterium | reverse complement strand
CAGATATAGGTCCACGGTGTACATCCTCCCGCCTTCCATCTCAAAAAAGATCGAAGGCTACAGGTGGCAGAGTTTTACTCCGCCCGCGGCTGGGAAATCCCGCCGCTTCCGTGGACTAATTTGTCACCGCCGTTCTCACTTCGGCGTCCTGGCGCATCAGGATTTCGCGCACCATCGCCGCCACCTCGGGGCGATGCGCCCGCGTCGATGCCGAAATCGAAACCCCGACCATGGCATCGGCGATCGGCGCCATGCCGTTGGCGCGCGCCGCCGCCGCGCGGTCTTTCAAGGCTTGGCGCGCCGGGGTCGGCGGTGCCGCGAGCGGGCCGAGCAGTGCCAGGCTTTTCACCTGGGTCGGGTTCTTCGCCGCTATGTGCTGGCAGACCACGGTGCCCATCGAATGGCCGACAAAATGCGCCGACTTGATATCGCGCGCCTTCATCAGCGCCAACAGATCGCTGACAAACCCGGCGATCGACAGCTTGCCCTTGACCGGCGAGCGCCCCGATCCTTCGAGATCCGGGCGGATCACGGTGAAGGTTTTGGCCAAGGTCGCGACTTGCGGCCAATAGGTATTCGACGTCCCGCCGAGCCCGTGCACCATGATCACGGCGTCGCCGTCGCCCTGGGTTTCCACCGCCAACTTTTTGCCGTTGATTTTTTCCATTTCTGTCCCCTCGAATGTTGGTGCGCGGTTATACCAGCTTGCAGTGATTATGACCCATTTGACCGGGATGATTTTTGCCGCCGGATAGGAGCGGGGCGCGCCGTCGTGCGACCCCACGTCAAGTGGCCCGCGACGCCGCCGGCGGCGAAAAGCACCCGGCCTCCGGTGGCCCACCTCGGCACACCGGATGCGTTGCGCCGCTTGCCCGATGGACACCCATCGCGCCGCGAGTCGCGCCTACCCGGTGTGCCGATGTGGGCCATCAAATGAGTCATAATCACTGCAAGCTGGTATTAACCCGCGAAACGCGGCTCCGGCACACCCTGAATTCCCAGCCCGGTGATGCGAAACAGGCTACCGGCGAGATATTGCGGTTTGACCTCGGCGGCGAAGCGGTCGTGCACCGCCGGGTGTTTGACCCGCGCCATCGAGGTCACGTAGATCTCGTCGAGATTGTCGCCGCCGAAATTGACGCTGGTGAGATTGCGTACCGGCATGCCGATGCGGCGCTCGACCTCGCCGTCCGGGGTGTAGCGCACCAGGTCGCCGCCGATCACCTGGGCGTTCCACATGCAGCCCTCGGCGTCGACCGTCGAGCCGTCGGCGACTCCCGCGTCGTCATTGGTGGTCGCGAACACCCGCTTGTTGGAGGGGGTGCCGGTCTCGATATCGTAGTCGTAGACCCAGAACTCCTCCTGGAAGGTATCGGCGAAATAGAATTTCGTATCGTCGGGGCTCCAGCACGGCCCGTTGGAACAGATGATGCCGTCGTCGACCTTGGTGGTGGAGAGATCGGCATCGAGGCGCCACAGCCCGCAGATCTTGAATTCTTCCTTGTCGTCCATGCCGCCGGCGAAGAACCGACCGCGGCGATCGCACTTGCCGTCGTTGAGCCGGGTGCGCGGCTGATCCGCCTCGATCAAGGTGATCAGATCGAGCTTGCCGCTGGCGAAATCGAAAAAATAAAATCCGTCGTCGAGGGCGAGCACCGCGCCACCGTCCTTGCGCAACGCCAGGGCGCCGACGTCGTGGTCGAGCGACCAGTTTTCGACCTTGCCGCCTTTCGGATCGAGCCGCCAGATTGATGGATTGCCGACCCGTCGCCCGGTTCCGTCGACCCAATAGAGCCGGCCTTCCTCGACATCCCAGACCGGGCCTTCGCCGAGATGATTGCCGCACTCGAGCACGCATTCGATGTTGATTGTCATTGGTCTCGTTCGACTTTCGCGACTCCCCGGTGACCGCGCGCGACGGTGGTGGCATTCTAGAAAAATGTAACCCCCGCCAACTTGCTCATGGATAAAGCCTGCTTTATTGATGGCGGTATAAACAGGTCAGTTCATGTCATTGGGGAGAAAATCATGGTCGCGCCAGTCGTTACCAAGGAAGAAATGCTCACCACGCGGGTTGCGCGCTACAAGTCGCTCAAACCGTTCCCGCACGCGTTCCTCGATACGATAATTCCGGAATTCGAGCGCGACATCATGAGCGTGATCGGCGAATCCGTGATGGAAGATCCGGACATGGCGCCGGCGATCGCCAGCGAACATTGTTTCAGCGTCGGTCTGATCCGCCTCGAGCCCGGCCAGGGCGCCGGCCTGCATTCGCACACCACCGAGGAAGTGTTCATTCCGCTCAACGGCAAGTTCACCATCATCTGGGGCGACGACGGCGAGAACGAGGTGACGTTGGACGAATGGGACACTTGTTCGGTGCCGATCGGCATCATGCGCGGCTTTCGCAACGACGACGACCACACGGTGGTCGCGATGGCTATCGTCGGCGGCCATGACGGCGGCCGCGTGACGTGGCACGAAAAGCTGACCGAGCGCGCCAAGCAATACGGCGGCGCGCTTACCGAAGACGGCTATATCGAGGACAACTGAGCGATGACCGATTTGATGATCACCAAGGATGAAATGCTGCGCACGCGGGTGGCGAAGTATAAGGAAGTGCGGCCGTTTCCGCGCGCCTTCCTCGACACCGTGGTGCCCGAATTCAAGCGCGACATTTTCAGCATTATTGGCGCCGGTGTGCTTGAGGATTCAGAAATGAAGCCGGCGATCGAAGGCGCTCATCCCTTCAGTCTTGGGCTGATCCGCATGGAGCCCGGTCAAGGCGCTGGCCTGCACGCGCATACCACCGAAGAGGTGTTCATTCCGCTCAACGGCAAATGCACCATCGTTTGGGGTGATACCGGCGAGAACGAAATCGAACTCGAGCAATGAGATACCTGCTCGGTCCCGGTCGGGGTGATGCGCGGCTTTCGCAACACCGATGATCACACCGTGGTGGTGGTGGCGATCAACGGCGGCGACGACAGCGGCCGGTTGACCTGGAGTCCCGCGTTGGCCAAGCGCGCGAAGGAATTCGGCGCCGAATTAAACGACGGCGGCTATTTCGACGATTAATACAGGTCTGCGCTGGCGATCGCCGCGCCTTCCGACAAAGTCTTGAGCTTGGCGTAACAGATCGCCGGGTCGATCTTGCCGAAGCCGGCGAAGGTGGCGAAGCCGCAATCGACCCCCGCGATCACCCGTTCGCGGCCGACGATAGCGGCGAATTGGCCGATCCGTTGGGCTACGAGGCGCGGGTGCTCGACAAAATTGGTCGCCGAGTCGATGACCCCGGGGATCAGCACCTTGTCGTCGGGAAGCCTGGCGTCGCGCCAGACTTCCCACTCATGGGCATGGCGGGGATTGCTTGCTTCAAAGGAAATCGCCATCGGCTTGGCTTTCAAGATGACGTCGATGATCTTTTCCAAACCGATGTCGTGGGTGTGCGGACCTTCATAATTTCCCCAGCATAGATGCAACCGGCAGGCTTCCGCCGGGACGTCGGCGAGGGCGTGATTGAGCGCCTCGATTTGAAGCTCGGCATTGGCGATGAAGGCATCGTCGCTCTCGTCGGAAAACATGATGTGGCGGCCCATCGCGAGATCGGGGCAATCGACTTGTAGGACCACGCCGGCGGCATAAAGCGCAGTGTATTCGGCTTTCATCGCGTCCGCCAGCGCTTCTAGATACGCGGCGTAAGTCGGATAGTATTCGTTCGGTTGGAACACCGCGATGACCCCCGGCGATGCGGTGTTCAGAAACCCGTCGCGCGCGTCGTTGTCAGCCACGGCGGCCTTGAAGTTGGCGATATCCTTGGCCAGTCCGTCGTCGTCCTTGACGGTGATTGGGCCGGTACAGCGCGGGCGATTGATCTTCGGCGACTGGCCCGAACTGGCCAAGCGCTCGAGATAGCTCGGATAGTCGAGAAGGTCGGCGGGCGCCTTGCGCGGACTGTCGCCGGAAAAGCCCTCGAGCCGGTCTTTCAGATACGTCGCATAGCCGATTTTGCTGAGCTCGCCATCCGAGACGATGTCGATCCCGGCATCGACCTGCGCGGCCACGACGTCGGTAACCGCGCCGGCCATGCAGGCATCGAATGCGGTCGGATCAAAGGGCTCGCCACGATCCTTTTTGGTGAGAAAGTCCAAGACGTTCGCGGGGCGCGGCAAGCTTCCCACATGGGTGGTCAGTATCCTGTCGGTGCTCAGTTTCATCGATTGACCCATCACGTGATGCCCTCGTTAGGAGAAGAAATCGGACTTATTGCGGGGGAGCGACGGCGATGTTTCAAACGTTGAATGTTAGATCGATCGGTGTCACTCTTGGCGCCAACAAAGATAACAGTAACCGGCCGCGCAGGCGGTCGCTCAGGGGGAAAAGTTCACTTAGACGATCACGCGTGTCGCTGGCGAAAGCCGCGCGTGCGCGGTCTTCGACGTTCAAGAGCATAACAGCAATCAGCGGCTTCCACGTCCAGGGAGGGCAAATAATGTATCCAGCCCCGATACAAGACTATGCGGCACCAACGTCCGTCGATGAGGCGCTCAAGGCGCTGTCGTCGTTTGGCGAAGACGCCCAATTTATCGCCGGCGGCCAGAGCCTGATGCAGGCGATCAAGGCGCGCTTGATTCAACCCAGCGGCCTGGTCGATTTGCAGCACGTCGCCGAGTTGAAAGGCGTGACCAGCGATGGCGATGGGGTGCGCATCGGCGCGATGACGCGCTACGTCGATATCGTTGGCGCCAGTGAACTCGACGGCGCCTATCAAGCGCTGCGCGATGCCGCGATCCATGTCGGCGACCGCCAGGTGCGCAACCGCGGCACCATCGGCGGCAGCCTGTGCTGGAATTACATCGCCGCCTGCATGCCCGCGGTCGCCATGGGCCTGGGCGCGGAAATGGACCTGATGTCCGGCGATGGCGCGACCCGGAGCTTAGGCGTCGAGGAATTCCTCGGCGCGCCGCTCGAGACCGCGCGCAACGACGGCGAGATCCTATTGGCGGTTCGCGTGGCCGCGGCGGCGGCGAATACCGGCAGCGCCTACAGCAAATGGGGCTTGGTGGCCGACGCGCTACCGGTGATCGGTGTCTGCGTCCGGGTCGAAGTGGATGGGTCGGGCGCCTGCGCCAATGCGCGCATCGGCATCGGCGGCTTGGCCAGCGGTCCGCGCAACGCGACCGCCGGTGCCAGCGCGTTGAACGGCACCGCCGCCGATGACGAAGCGGGGATAGAGGCGGCGCTGGCGGCGACCGCCGATGAAATCGATACCCAATCCGACATGTGGGCGAGCAGCGACTATCGCAAGCAGCTGATCCGCTCGACCGGCAAGACGGTGGTACAGGCGGCGATCGCGCGCGCGCAGGGGCACGGCGCTGATCATCCGCATTTACAGCCGCTGACGATTTAGGGAGAGGTTTGGATCATGAACAAGACGGTCACAATCACCATAAACGGCGAAATATTCGAGGAATCCGTTCCGATCCGAATGCTTCTGACCGATTTCATCCGTAATATCGCCGGCCTCACCGGAACCCATATTTCGTGCACCCTTGAGGGCGTGTGCGGCGCCTGCACCGTGCAGATCAACGGCGAGGCGGTGAAGAGCTGTTTGACGCTCGCGGTGCAAGCCGATGGGCAGGAGATCACCACCGTCGAGGGCCTGGCCACCGATGGCGAGCTGCATCCGCTGCAGAAGTCGTTCAACGAGCATCACGCGCTGCAATGCGGGTTTTGCACCAGCGGGATCTTGATGAACACGGCGGAGTTCCTGGAGAAAAATCCGAACCCCAGCGAGTCGGAAATCCGGCATGCCTTGATCGGCAATCTGTGTCGGTGCACCGGCTACGCGCATATCGTTGCGGCGGTCAAGGGCGCGGCGCAATAGCGCCAATCGCACCGGACCCATGCCGTACCCCACAACGATACTTATGAATACGAGGAAGCCAAAATGACTTCGACCGAAAGCAACAGCGACTGGATTGGCCGTCCGTTCAAGCGCAAGGAAGATCATCGCCTAATGACCGGCAAGGGACAATACTTTGCCGACTATCCGATTCCGGCGGGGACCGCGCATCTGGTGTTCAAGCGCAGCGACCGGGCGCACGCGACGATCAAGAGCATCGATACCAGCGCGGCGGAAGCGATGACCGGCGTGATCGGGGTGTTCACCGGCGAGGATATTCGCAACGAAATCCAACCGCTGCCGCAGCCGGTGGTGGTGCCGGCGCTGCCGGCGGTTTGCCCGACCCATTGGCCGCTGGCGGTCGACAAGGTCAAATTCCACGGCGAGGCGGTGGTGGCGATCCTCGCGCGCGATCCGTATATCGCCGAGGACGCGGCCGAAACAATCGAGATCGATTACGATGATCTGCCGTATGTCGGCAGCGCCGAGCAGGCTCTAGAGCCCGGCGCGACCAAGGTGCACGACGACTGGGACGACAATGTTATTTTCGCGATGGCCTTTACCGGTGGCGAGACCGAGGAAGAGCAAGCGAAGAACGATGCCGAGGTCGACGCGCTGATCAGCGGTGCCGATGTCAGGGTGAGGGAGACCTTCAAGGTCCATCGCTGCGGCGTGTCGCCGATGGAGACCCGCGGCGCGATGGTGTCGTGGGACGACGGCGACGGCATGAACGCCTTGATCACCACCCAGCGTCCGCATATCGACCGGCTGGCGATCGCCGATATTCTCGAAATCCCCGCGCAACTGGTGCGCGTGATCGCGCCGCGCGATCAGGGCGGCGGCTTCGGGGTCAAGGCGCCGTTCTATCGCGAACCGCTGTTGGTTTGCTATTTGGCCAAGAAGCTTCGCCGCACCGTGCGCTGGCAGGAAAGCCGCGAAGAACATTTGATGGTGGTGAGTCAGGAACGCGATCAAACCCATGATCTCGAGGTCGGCGCGACCAGCGACGGCAAGATCGTCGGCTTGCGCGACCGCGGCATCGCCGACTGCGGCGACGGCTGCGAGGGCGTCTATTGGGGCTACCTGATGCCGTTCCTTGGCGCGGCACTTCTGCCCAACGCCTATGATTTGCCCATGTGCGACATCAAGATCAGGGTCGCGGTGACCAACAAATCGGCGCTGTCGCCGGCGCGGTCGTTCGGCGCCTATCCGACACGGTTCGCCGTCGAGCGCGCGATCGACATGGTGGCGCGGCGGCTCGGCAAGGATCCGGCCGACGTGCGGCGGACCAATTTGATTCCCGAACTGCCCTATGTCAGCGCCACCGGCATGAATTATGACAGCGGCGACTTCCTGATGACCTGGGACAATCTGATCGACACCATCGATCTGGCGTCGTTCCGCCGCGATCAGGAGGCGGCGCGCAAAGAGGGCCGGTATATTGGGGTTGGTTTCAGCACCGGTGCCGAGCTCTCCGGGGTCGCCTCGGAAGTGCTGGTGCCGATGGAAAACCAGCCGGGCTATGGCGCGGCGATCGTGCGGTTGGATCCGCGCGGCAAGGTGATGGTGTTCGAGGGCGACGCGCCGCAAGGGCAAAGCCACGAGACCGCGATGGCGCAAATCGCCGCCGATGAGTTCGGTATTCATCCCGACGATGTGGTGGTGACCACCGGCGATACCGGTACCACGCCGTTCGGATCGGGCACGATTGGCGCGCGCGCCGCGTCCTATACGTTCAGCGCGTTGATGGTTGCGTGCCAGACGCTCAAGCTCAAGATCGGCAAGTTCATGGTGCATGATCTGAAACTCGACGCCGAGCCGGCCGACTTCGACTTCACCAACGGGGATATCATCTTCAAGCGCGACTCTAATATCCGCAAGACCTTCCGCGAGATGGTCGAACGGATCATCATGGCGCCGCTCGATCTGCCGCCGGGCGAGACCGCGGGCTTGGAGACCACCGCGTTCTTCGAGGCCGAGAAACCGATGATCTGCTTCTCGGCGCACGCCGCGTTCGCCGAGGTCGATGTCACCACCGGTCAGTTCAAGATCTATCGCTATGTCACGTCCGAGGATGTCGGCACGGTGATCAATCCGCAGATCGTCGAGGGCCAGGTTCAGGGCGGCGTTATCCAGGGCTTGTCCAACTGCCTGTTCGAGGAATTCGTCTACGACGAGAACGGCCAGCAGTTGACCAGCACCTATGAGAACTACAAGCTGGCGACGGCGGCCGACGTGCCGGATGTCGAGGTCAACCATGCCGGCACGCCGTGCCCCTATACCCCGCGCGGCAACAAGGGGTTGGGCGAGGGCATTCCGGGCCCGGTTCCGGGCGCGGTGACCAATGCGGTGTGCGATGCCTTGGCGCCGTTTGGGATCGAGATCAGCCAACTGCCGCTCAGGCCCAGTACCCTGTGGCGGATGTTGCAGGACTCGCAAGCGACCGCGGCCGAATAGGCGGCGACGTTCGCGACTCAAACACAAGGGCTCTCCAAACGGGGAGCCCTTTTTTTGATCCTTCGCATGGTTGCCTGGGCAACGACGCGCCGCTACCATTCGAAAACTAGAGCAGGGAGGCGAACGTGGCTGGATATCTGGTGGGGGTCGATGTCGGCGGGACGTTTACCGATTTCGTGTCCTACGATCCCGAAACGAAATCGATCGACGTGTGGAAGAACCTGTCGACTCCGGCCGATCCCAATGAAGGGATCTTGACTGGGCTCGGCCGGATAGAAGATCCCGGCGACATCGCCAATGTCCGTCTCGGCACGACGATCGCCACCAATGCCATCCTGGAACGCAAGGGCGCGCGGGTCGGCTACGTCGCGACCGCTGGGTTCCGCGACATTCCGTTCATCCAGCGCGGCAATCGCGCCAGCCATTACGACATCCGCTGGATCAAGCCCAAGCCGCTGGTCAAGCGCCGCGACTGTTTCGAGGTCGATGAGCGGATGACCGCGCAAGGCGAGGTCTACACCCCCCTGGACGAGGACGGCGTGCGCGCGATGGCCGCCCGGATCAAGGCCGATGGCGGGATCGACGCGCTCGCGGTCAACCTGCTGTTCTCCTATGTTTCGCCCGAGCACGAGCGCCGCGTGCGCGATATTCTGGCTGAAGAACTGCCTGATATTCCGGTATCGCTGTCCTACGACGTACTGCCCAAGTGGAAGGAATACGAGCGCTCGTCGACGACCATCGCCGACGCCTATATCAAGCCCCTGGTGGCCGATCATTTGAACAGCCTACGTGGCCGTTTCGCGGAGAAGGGCATCACCGACCAAGTCGTGGTGATCAAGTCCAACGGCGGCGAGATGACGTTGGATGCGGCGGCCGAGACGCCGATTCAGATGGCGGTATCCGGTCCCACCGGCGGGGTCATCGCCGCCAAGCAAATCGCCAAGCTGGTCGGAATCGACCGGCTGGTGACCCTCGACATGGGCGGCACCTCGACCGATTGCTCGACGATCACCGACGGCAATGAGAATTTCACCACCGATTTCGAGATCGAGTTCGGCATCCCGATCCAGATCCCGATGATCGACATTCGCACCATCGGCGCCGGCGGCGGCTCGATCGCCTGGATCGACAAGGGCGGCATGTTGCGCGCCGGCCCAGAGAGCGCCGGCGCCGATCCCGGCCCGGCGTGTTATGGCCAGGGCGGCGACCGCGCCACCGTGACCGACGCCAACGTCGTGCTGGGGCGGATCAATCCGGATAATTTCGCCGGCGGCGCGATGACCCTCGACGTCGACGCGGCAGAAGCAGCGGTCGGCGCCGTGGCCAAGGAAATCGGCCGCACGGCGGACGAGGCGGCGCTCGCCATCGTCCGTATCGCCAACAACAATATGGTCGGCGCGTTGCGCTCGGTGCTGATCGAACGCGGCCAGGATCCGCGCGACTTCGCGCTCCTCGCCTATGGCGGCGCCGGCCCGTTGCACGCCGCCGACTTGATGTCCGAGGCTGGCATCCCGTCCGCCGTGGTGCCCAATTTCCCGGGACAATTCTCCGCCTTCGGCTTCATCATGACCGATGCCCGGGTCGATCTCGCGCGCACGGTGCAGATGACCTCGTCGCGCTTCGACCAGGCGCGCGCCAGCGAAGTGATGGCCGAGCTGGCGCGAACCGGGATCGCGCAATTGGCGGCTCAAGGTTATACCGAGAACGTCGAAGTCCACCGCTCGCTTGAGCTGCGCTATTTCGGCCAAAACTACGATCTCGAAGTCCCGGTGTCCTTCGAAAATTTCGACGACACCACCACCGCCTCTCTGTGGCAATCGTTCCACGAAATGCACAAGGCGCGGTTCGGCTTTAATATCCCGCGCGAGGTGATCGAGGCGATCACCTTGAAGGCCACCGTGGTCTCGCTCACCGACAAGCCGGCTCTCGACCCGGTCGGCGACGCGGTCGGACCGCCGGTGACCATCGGGACACGTCAAGTCGGGTTCGACGATGGCCGGCACGAGACGGTAATCTATGACCGCGCGAGCTTGCGCCATGGCCACAAATTCACCGGCCCGGCGGTGATCGAGGAAGCGGTCTCGGTCACCGTGCTGAGGCCCGATCAAACCCTCGCCGTCGATACATTCGGAAATCTTTTGATCGGCAAGATCGCCGAGGAGGCCACGCCATGGACATGATCACCATGAACATCATCGAGTCCTCGATGGTCTCGGTGTGCCGCGAAATGGGCATCACCCTGATGAAGACGTCGTATTCGACGATCTTCAACGAGGCGCTCGATTTCACCTGCGCGATCGCCGCGCCCGACGGCGAGATGCTGGCGGTCGCCGAATTTTGTCCGGCGCAGATCGGCGGCATGCCGCTGCTGATCCGTTCGATCCTCGAGGAAATTCCCCTGGATTCGATCGAGAACGGCGACGTGATCGTCCACAATGATCCCTATCGCGGCGGTTTGCACACCCCCGAGCATACGCTGTTCTCGCCGGTCTTCGTCGACGGCCAGGTGATGGCGTTCACCGTGGCGATCGGCCATATCGCCGAAGTCGGCGGTATGGTGCCGGGGGGATTTTCCGCCGAGGCGACCGAGATATTTCACGAAGGGATCCGGGTGCCGCCGGTCAAGATCAAGAAACGCGGCGAGGATGTCGACGAGGTGTGGAAGCTGTGGCTGGCGAACGTCCGCACCCCACGCTACAACTACGGCGACATGCGGGCGCTGATCAGCGGCGTCGAGCTGGGGGTGACGCGGCTCGCCGACCTGATCGCCAAATATGGCATCGAGACCTTCCGCCAGACCTGCCACGACTTGATGGACTATTCCGAAGCGCGCATGCGCGCCGAAATCGAGCGCATCCCCGACGGGCAATATACCTTCGAGGATTACATGGACAACGACGGGATCACCGATGAAGAAGTAATGATCCACGTCGATTGCTTCGTCCAGGGCAGCGAGATCATCGTCGATTTCCATGGCTCCTCGGCGCAAGTCCGTGGGCCGATCAACGCCACCTTGGGAGTGACCTGGTCGGCGTCGTACAACGCCATCCTGCATATGACCGACGATACGATCCCGAAGAATTCGGGTTGCTTCCGGCCGATCCGGGTGGTCGCGCCGCGCGCCACGGTGGTCAATGTCGACTATCCGGCGCCCGAGGTCGGCGGCAATACCGAGACCCATCCGCGGATCGCCGGCGCGGTGATCGGCGCGCTCGCATCGGGCGTCCCCGACCGGGCGATGGCGGCCGAGGGCGGCACCCACATCAACTTCGTATTCGGCGGGCACGACAAGGTCAACGACGAATATTTCGCCTGCTACGATATCGAATTGGTCGGCTGGGGCGCGCGCAACTTCGCCGACGGCAACGACGCCACCGACTCGATCAACGGCAATTGCCGGGTGATTCCGGTCGAGGTGTACGAGACCCGCTACCCCTGGCTCACCGAGGAATTCAAGTTGCTCACCGATTCCGGTGGTCCCGGGAAACATCGCGGCGGCCTGGGCACGACCAAATCCTGGCTCTGTCGCGACGCCGAAATCACTTGCTCGCAACTGACCGATCGACACCGTCACCGGGCCTGGGGGCTCGACGGTGGCGGCGAGGGGACCACCGGCGCCACTCTATTCGCCGCCGCCGGCAAGGACGGCGAATGGCAGACCATGGTCGAGGCCTTCGGCAAGACCTCGACCAGCAAATGGTCGAACGTCATCGTGCGTCCAGGCGATCGCATACGCCTGATTACGCCGGGCGGCGGCGGCTTCGGCGATGTCAGCCAACGCGATCCCCAAGCGATCCGCGAGGATGTCGCCGAAGGCTACGTTTCGGCGGAGATGGCGCGCACAGCCTATGGGCTGGATGGCGATTAAAGGAGATTGGCGATGCGTTTTTCCGACAACGGCTATTACATCGAGACCTATGTGAAGTGCGATAATTGCGGGGCGCTGCTCTACGACAGCGCCCGCGAAGTCGCCGGCGAGGGCGGGACCGGCCCGTATTGCTCGGACTGGTGCCGCGACTGGGCGGCGTTGCGGGCCAGCGGTGAAGAACACCCGGTGCTGCCGCTGCCAAATTGAGACTCGTATTACCCAAGCCGGTACAGGCGAGCGGCGGTGTCGTGGAATAGGGCGGCTTTTTCGTCCGCGCTAAATTAAACGCCGGTCTTCTTGAAGGCGTAGCAGATCACGGTGTCGCGGCGCGCACATCGCCAAGACGTTCAATAGCCAGATATCAGTTGTGCTAGTGGTCTTACGAAAGTTGGTGCCGATCGACGCTCGGACGGTGGTGTCGATTGGTGACAGCCTGGGCGGTCGCCAACGACCGGCCATCAGCGTTGATCCGACCACTTGATTCATGCAATCATTACGATTGTTGTGCACTGCTGCCACGGCTGGTGCGGGTGCCGCGATTGACAGGGGCCGATTATGTGCATTCTCGCGTTCGACCGATCGCGTTGGTGCAATGGGCAAGTTTGAATCGGTGAATGACATATTTAGGCTCCCTTTGGTAATTTTATGATAAGTCGGGAACGGATATGGCCGAGACGGCAACTGAGGGTTGGGCTTCATTCGCGATAAGGGCCCTTAAGTCTCTGGGGGGGCTGGCGCCAGTGGTCATCGTAAGCGCACTGGCGGTCGCGGCGTTGTGGAAGTTCCAGGAACAAAGTCAGACAAATTTTGACAATTTGCATGCCCGTGCCGAGTCGGAACGCAAGAGCTCTCGCGAAGATTTCGAGGTGGCGAATAAGGCGCTCAAGGAAAGCTATGGCCATGTTGCCAAGTTGATCAAAGGGCATGTGGACGCACTGTCCGCGTCGGTGCAACTTAACAATGAAATCAACGACCGCCTCAGAAATAACTTAGAAGACGCGCATCGGGCCGCGATTGAGGTTGCTCTCGCCAATGCCAGAACGAAGCAAGCCGAAACCGAAGCCAAGGCCGCTTTTGAAAAGGCACTTGAGGTGGAGACCAGGGCGGAGACTCTGGCCGAGGAAATGAAGGCAACGCGTGCTGAACTCGACGCGGCGACAAAGCGTCGCGATGACGCCAATATCGATTTGGTCGCCAAATCTAATAAGCTTGCCGAGCTTAACAATGTGCTGGATATGGCCAACCGCGATCTCGAGGCACGCAAGGCGTCGGCGACCGCGGCGGCGCGAGAACTCGCGGACCTCCGCGCCTCGCTGGCCGAGCTGCGCCTCGAGGCCGAAAACAATCCCGCACTAGCGGCAATTGCCGAGAAGGCAACCGCCAGGCTGACCGGACCCGTAGCCGTGCTCAGCAGCTTCTCCAACGCCCCGCAGGACATGAAGACCGAGGATTTTGGACCCCTGATCGGGTTGACCAGAGACGAAATAGTAAAGCTTGTCCGGGCACAAGAAAACTATGTCTGAGCTGGTCCTGGAAAATCGGACAGGTTGGTAAGGTGTATTCCGCCAGATAATGGAGGAGTACGACGATGGTAACACGACGCCGGTTCACGGCAGATTTCAAGGCGCGGGTGGCGCTGGAAGCGCTGCGGGGCGACGAGACGATCCAGGAGATTGCGACGAAGCACAAGGTTCATCCGAACCAAGTGAGCACATGGAAGCGTCAGGCGATTGATGGCCTTGGCGATGTGTTCTCGGGTGGCGCAGATCGGGCGCGTTCGGATCACGGGTCCGAGATCAAGGAGTTGCACGCCAAGATAGGGGAGCTGACCGTGGTCAACGATTTTTTGGCCAGAGGGCTCAAGCGATGAGCCGGGGGGACCGCAAGGCCATGATGCGGCGCGATCATCCCGCTCTGAGCTTGAGCCGGCAATGCAAGGTTCTGTCGATCAGCCGGTCGTCTTTCTACTACGCGCCCAAGGGGGAGAGCCCGGAGAACTTGGCCCTGATGCGCCGCATCGATGAGTTGTTCCTGAAGTATCCGTTCTATGGCAGCCGCCAGATGGTCCGCCAGTTGCGGCGGGACGGCGTTTGCGTCGGCCGTCATCGTGTGCGGCGCCTGATGCGTCTCATGGGCCTGGAAGCCATCTATCAGGCGCCGCGAACCAGCACGCCGCACCCGACGCATCGGATTTACCCTTATCTGCTCAAGGGGATTGAGATCGATCGACCCAATCAGGTCTGGTGCGCCGATATCACCTACATCCCGGTTCAGCGTGGCTTCCTGTACCTGATCGCCATCATGGACTGGGCGACGCGCCATGTCCTGTCGTGGCGGCTGTCGAACACCATGGACGCCAGGTTCTGTATTGACGCTTTGAATGCGGCGCTGGCCGACTACGGAAACCCAGAAATCTCCAACACGGACCAGGGCAGCCAGTTCACCGGCTTCGACTTCACCGGCGTCCTCAAAAACGCCGGCGTGCGCATCTCCATGGACGGTCGCGGCCGCTGCATGGACAACATCGTCATCGAGCGGCTGTGGCGGTCGCTGAAATACGAGGCGGTCTACCTGCACGAGCCGACCGACGGCTTCGCGGCCGAACGGGTCATCGGCGAGTGGATCGACTTCTACAACACCGAGCTGCCCCATTCGTCCCTCGGCGGTCAAACGCCGGCGGAAGCCTACGGCGCCGGGCAGCCCGTGGATATGATGGATAAGCCTGACGGCTTACCCACATCCCCACAGGCTCAACAACAGCAACAGGATGTGATAAAAAGGATTTTGGCAGCATGATCAGGAACCGGAATACACCTTAACCGCGCTGCCAAACTGTCCAACAAAGTGGGACCAGCTCACTTCCGTCATGAAAATTACATCCATAAAACTGAAAAATGGATATAAACGCTTTAAAGATCTCACGATCGATCTTGGCGATAATCCCGCTCGCATTGTCGCCCTAATCGGACCGAACGGCTGTGGTAAGAGTAGTGTCATTGACGGGATGCTATTTCATCAAAACGCGTATCAACAAATAGGAAACACCGACACCGGTGACCTCCTTTATCACTCACTTCACAATCAGCCAAATTATAATTACCAAAATGTTGAAATCAATTTTACCAATGGTCCCTACGAAAAGGTACGAGAGAATAAAGATGCTTTAGGCAGAGGAACTACGATTCTTTCGTTCAGGAGCCCGTATCGGTATAACTCTAATGTTAAAGTGTCTGAAATAAGTTCCATTGATGAGATTAGCCTTAACAACTATGGTGCCTCTACTACGGGCGCGATCGATGCAAAGATGGAAACGAACTACCGACGGCTACAGGCGAAGTACAGTAAGTATCGTGACGAAAACGACATTAAGCCCAGTGAGGCACGAGCTCATATCATTGGTGAACTGAACCGTGCATTGAGCAACTGTCTTGACTTAATAATTTCTAGCTTGGGCGACGTTCAAAGCGGCCAAGGTACCTTATATTTTGAAAAGTCCGATCAGACTGATCCTTTTGAGTTTAATGTTCTTTCAGCAGGTGAAAAGGAAGTTGTCGATATTATTCTCGATCTCTATCTTCGACAAGACGACTATAATGACACCGTCTTCCTTATTGACGAGCCGGAACTCCATATCAATACGGCGATTCAAAGGAAGCTATTAATTGAGATTAATAAGCTGGTTGGTGTCAATTGTCAGATTTGGGTAGCGACACATAGCATAGGCTTATTGCGTGCACTCCAAGATGAACTTAAAGAAGATTGCCAAGTCATCTACTTCGAACCGGGTACGGATTTCGCGAGATCAGCTCATACACTTTCTCCAATCGAAAAAACACGCCACAATTGGATCAAAATTTTCGAAACAGCGCTTGATGATCTGACTGGCCTAGTGAGCCCAAAGCGTTTGGTATATTGTGAAGGGAAAGCAGATACGAAGCGGGGTGAAGAATGTGGGGTCGATGCTCAGGCGTACAACAACATATTCTGCAATGATTACCACGATACGCTATTCGTGTCGAGCGGCGGGAATACTGAACCTCAGCAACGCAGTGAAATTGCTCTTAGAATCTTAACGAAAGTCTTCAGAGATATAGAGATACTTGTGTTGGTGGATCGGGATTTCGCATCTGGGAAAACAACCGATGCGAATGACCGAGAAATATACCTAAAAAACAATTCAAACAATCATCGCGTATTGATCCGCTGGGAACTTGAGAATTATCTCTACGACGAAGAGGTGTTGCAAGCATATTGTGCTAAGAATGGACTGGTGTTTGATCGGGACTCTTATCGTAAACACGTTGCAGACCTTGTCAATGAAAACGTTAAAGACCAAACTGGGTTGATAAAGAATATTTGCGGAATCAAGGCAAACATTAACCGTGAAAAGTTCAAGATAGAGTTGTCGAAGTGCGTGACTTCAGAGATGAGTGTGTACAAAGAGCTTCAAGACTGCATATTTTATTAATGTTATCTCGAAATCGATCATGTGTACAAATAAGTGGTGCAGACTCAAGCGAGAGCAATGAGTCGGTCTAGTATTGCTTCCGGGGTCGGATGAGCAAATAAGACGGACGCGTTTGCGCCTTGGACGGGCGGCGTCGCCCTGGAGGCCAGTTATCCAGCAATGTCGGGAGCGCCAGCACGCAAGGGGGCGGTCCCGGCATAAGGATTCAGGAGCAGTCGGGTTTGACATGTCGGATCAATTGGATAACGACTGGCGGGATCGCGCCGCACTTGTCACCAAGGTAGCCGGAAGCCTTGTGCCGGTTGTCGGCGGCCCGCTTGCGGAGTTGGTGACGGAGATCATTCCCCGCCTGCGGCAGGACCGGATCGTGGAGTATCTGCGTGTACTTAACACGAGAATGGCGAGCCTCGAACGGGAGAAGGTCGATGGTTTACTTGCCGACGCTGAACGAATCGATCTGATCGAGTCCGGCGGACACCATGCGGCGCGGGCTACGTCATCCGGACGGATATCGAGGTTGGCGGAGATCGTATTTCGCGGTTTGAAGACCGATGAAGCAAATTTGGTCAGGCGAAAGCGCCTGATCGGGTTGTTCGGCGAAATCGACGATGACGAATTCCTGCTCCTCAACGCCTATGGCCAATCCTACGCCGCGCCCGCGTCCCAGGCCTGGGAGATGATCGACCGGCCTCCTCCGGCGGTTATCGGATCGTCTCTGGAACAACTTGATGACGCAACGCTCTATGAGCTGGGGACAGAGCACCTGTTGAGACTGGGGCTCCTTGCGAGAAGGTTCGATACGGTGAAGACGGGCGAATATCCGCCGTTCGACACGAAATCGGGTGGCTTCAAGTCGCACCTGCAGATCTCGTATTTGGGCCGAATGCTGTTGAGGGAGGCCGGTATCGACCTGCCGGCTGGCACGTAACTGGCGCGCCAATCGGCGAGAACTATCGATCGGCTTGGTCTGCGTGGCCGTGTTGCATCAATCACCGGACAAGCGCGGAGTACCCTTACCCGTGAAAATGGTCAGCCAACTGACTCAAACCTGGCACAGCCAAGTTCGGTCATTCTGTTAAGAGCCCGCACACCGATC
>JAKZSU010000098.1:0-24857 GCA_047517485.1 Alphaproteobacteria bacterium | reverse complement strand
GCGATAAAACTTGAAGCACAACGCTTTTCGGATCAAGAAATCGCCCATTATCGCGACAATGGGTTCATTGCAATTCCCGGCTTGTTCTCTGGTTCGGCGCTCACCGCGTTGACCGGCTGGGTGGACGAGCTCGAAAAATT
The DNA here is from genome assembly GCA_047517485.1 of Alphaproteobacteria bacterium. Taxonomy (GTDB): domain Bacteria; phylum Pseudomonadota; class Alphaproteobacteria; order UBA7887; family UBA7887; genus JAKZSU01. Next base: position 24,717 of record JAKZSU010000098.1, on the reverse strand, counting down.
CCCCGAGGAACCGGGCAAAACCATGTCGTACTACGAGGACAGCGTTTCGGAGCCGAGTCATCGGGTGCTGTCGCGGATCGAGTATTTCATTGGTTTTCACGCCGGGCTCGGCCGGTTCGTAGAGGGCCCGGACATGTTGGCGAGGGCCGCCGATCTGTTCGGCGAGCCGGCGGTATTGTTCAAGGAAAAGGTCAATTTCAAATTTCCTGGCGGGCGCGGGTTCGAAGCGCATCAGGACGCTCAAGCGGGCTGGCAGGCGTATGGCTCACTGCAAGTGACCGCGCTGGTCGCGATCGACGCGGCCGACGAAAGCAATGGCTGCCTTGAAATCGCCGGGGGTCACCATCGACGCGGCTTGATCGGCGAGCTATGGGCGCCGTTGACCGAAGCGCAACTCGCCGGTGTTAACTTCGAGAAAATTCCGACCGCTCCCGGCGACGCGATCTTCTTCGATTCGTTCACGCCGCACCAATCAGCGGCGAATCTGAGTGATACTCGCCGCCGCCTGCTCTACATCACCTACGGTCGCGCGGCGGACGGCGATCACCGCGAACACTATTTCGCCGACAAGAGAAAGAGTTTTCCGCCCGACATCGAACGCGATCCGAACAAGGACTACGCCTATAGAGTCTAGTTCGGGGCGGCCAAAGCCCGATACAGATCCGAGGACATGCCCGCTGCTTGCCGGGCATCGTCGTTGAACGGTGGTTTGAGAAAACCTCGGTAACGCGCGCGCACGATTTCCGGCCATGCAGCGGCTGGATCTTGACCGCGCATTTCACAAAAAGTAGTAAACCACTTATTGCCGATCGCGACATGACCTATCTCGTCGGCATAGATGCGTTTGACGACCGCCGCGCTCGCCCGATCGCCGACACGCTCGAGATCGGCGATCATGCCCGGCGTGACGTCGAGACCGCGCGCCTCGAGCACCATCGGCACCACCGCAAGGCGCGCCAATACGTCGTCCGCGGTGACCTCCGCCGCTTGCCACAGACCGTCATGCGCCGGTAAATCGCCATAGGCCGCGGCGAAATCGGCGAGCCGGTCGGCGAGCAAGGTAAAATGCAGCGCTTCCTCGCCGGCGACCTTCACCCAGTCGTCGAAAAAAATTGTGTCCGGCGCTTGATCGGCGAAGCGAACAATCATGTCACAGGCGAGATCGATCGCGTTGAGCTCGATATGCGCAAGCGCGTGCAGCAGCGCAATCCGCCCGCGCTCGCCCCCGGCGCGTCTTCGCCGCGGCATCTTGCGCGGCGGCAGCAGCTCCGGGCGATCGGGCCGCGCCGGGCGATCCGGCGCGACGTGGACGTTACCGAGGATAAGGCCGCCCGACCGCCAGTCGTCCGCGAGCGCCCGCGCGCTCGCCGCCTTATGCCGCGCGTTCGCCGTCTCGAGAACCGCCAGCGCGCCCGCCAGCAGGCTCCGATCGGTGACGTCGCTCAAAGCGCCTCAACGGCGGCCAAGACGTCCTCGACATGGCCGGGAACGCGAACCTTGCGCCAGACATTTTGCACCGTGCCATTGGCGTCGATGAGAAAGGTCGACCGTTCGATGCCCATATAGTTGCGGCCATACATGCTTTTCTCGACCCAAACCCCGTAGTTTTCGCATAGCGAGCCCTCGGCATCGGAAATCAGACGAACCGACAAATTGTGTTTCTTGATGAATTTGTCGTGGTTCTTGACCGGATCCTTGGAAACTCCGATCACCTCGGCGCCGTGGTCGCGAAACGCCTTGATCCGATCGCTAAATCCGATCGCCTGCTTGGTGCAGCCTGCGGTGTCGTCTTTCGGATAGAAATAGAGGACCACGGATTTGTCCCCGAGGTCACCGAGCGAAAGAGTCCCGCCGCCATCGGCCGGCAAGTCAAATCCGGGCGCCTTGCCGCCGACTTCTATAGCTTCACTCATTGCGGTTATGACTCCGTACTAGAATTGCCGCCGGACGCCTCGACGATGGTTTCGAAATGATGCCGGATTCGCGCCTGGAGGTCCATCAGACGCGCCTTCAAGGCGCTGAAATCGGCGGCGTTGCCGACCCGGCACAGCGCGCGCCGCAAGCCCTCGGGGGCGGTGTCTTCGTCGAATGGGCCGGCGAGACTGAGACGCAGCATCGCTTGAACATTGTAATACAAGCCGGCCGCGTCGATCAGATCCTCGCCGGGTCCGATGGCGAGCGAACCAGCTTCGATCAGCGCCTCGAGCGACGCAAGTGTGCTGGTCGCCACTATCGCGGGCGGGCGTGCGGCGTCGCGAAGCTGCAAATACTGGGTGATGAATTCGACGTCGATGAGCCCGCCGCGAACATGCTTGATGGCGAACGGATCGTCGGTGCCAAGTTCCTTGGCGATCCGCCGCCGCATGTCGCTGATGTCGTGGGCGAGCGCCGCCGGGTCGCGCTCCCGGCACAGGCTTTCCGCGATGGTGGTTTCGATCTGCTCGGCCAGCGCCGGTGGCGCGGTGACCACCCGGGCTCGGGTCAGGGCCATCAATTCCCAGGTCCACGCGTCGTTGCGGTAATAGCGCTCGAAGGCGGCGGCCTCGGACGCGATCGGTCCGTCGTTTCCCATCGGGCGAAGCCGGACATCGACTTCGTACAGCAAGCCGGCGCCGGTTTGCACCGTGATCGCGGTGATCAGGCGTTGGCAGAGCCGCGCATAATAGACCGTCGCGGCCAAGGGGCGCTCGCCGTCCGATTCGAGGTGGGGGTCCGCGGCGCGGTATACGAAAACCAAATCGAGGTCGGATCCGCGCGCCAGTGCTCGGCTGCCCAATTTGCCGAAGCCGATGATCGCGATGTCGGCGCCGGGGATGGTGCCGTGTCGGATCGCGAACTCTCGTGACACCGCCATCAGCATGGCGTCGAGCAGAACATCGGCGATATCGCTGAGCGCCGGCGCGGTGTCCGAGATGTCGCGCTTGCCCAGCAATTGCTGGATGCTGACCCGGAACTTGGCGTCGGACGCCCAGTCGCGGGCGATCTCGAGTTGGTCCTGGAGGTCGTTGGCCATCGCCAGCTCGCGATCGAGCGCGGCGGCGAGGGTATGGCGATCCGGCAGGTCGTCGTAGAAATCGCGCGCCAATACGGCATCGAACAACCGCGCGTGGCGACTCAGATAATCGGCGATGCGGGGCGCGGCGCCGACGATCTCGGCGACCAGATCGAGCATGTTGGGCGCCGCTTGAAACAGCGAAAATAGCTGAACGCCGGCTGGCAAATTCGCCAGAAACCCGGCGAACCTGGCGAAGGCCTGGTCGGGATTGGCGGTCCGCGCCAAGGCCGCCAGCAACGTCGGGGTGAGTTCGGTAAGCAGTTCGCGCACGCGGGTACTACCGGTGGCCCGGATGCGGCCGTGGTGCCAACCGCGGATTGTCTTAGAGACCGACGTGGCTTCGCCGAATCCCATGCGCTCGAGGGTCTCCAATGTCTCCGGATTATCGTCGGTGCCGGTAAACGCAAGAATTCCGCCCTCGGGGATTGGCGCGCCGAGCGCCGGCGTGTTCTCGAACAATTGCGCGCAATGATCGGTAACCCGACGCAGATGCGCGACTAGCGCGGTTTCGAAGGCCGCGGGCGAGGCATAGCCGAGAAAAATCGCGATGTGGGCGAACCCCTCATCGTCTTTCGGCACGGTGTGGGTTTGCCGGTCGTCGGTCATCTGCAGGCGATGTTCAACGCGACGGAGGAACCAGTAGGACTCGATCAGATCGGTCTCGACGTCCACTTCTATCCGGTCGAGCGCGCGCAAGGCGCTCAAGGTCGCGTCGGTGCGGCGTTCGCGGAGTTCGGGATAGCGGCCACCCCAGATGAGCTGCTGGGTTTGCGCGAATAATTCGATTTCGCGAATCCCGCCGCGCCCGAGCTTGACGTTATGGCCGCGCGCGGCGACCGAGCCGCCCCCGGTGTGGCTGCGGATTTGGCGCTTGATCGACTGGATATCCTGGATTGCCGCGAAATCGAGATGTTTGCGCCAGACGAACGGTCGGATCGCCGCGAGAAACGCCTCTCCGGCCGCGATATCGCCGGCGATCGGCCGTGCCTTGATCATCGCCGCGCGTTCCCAATTCTGCCCCAGACTGGCATAATAGGATTCCGCCGCCGCCACCGAGACCGCGGGCGCGGTCGCCGCCGGGTCCGGTCTGAGCCGCAGGTCGGTGCGAAAGACATAGCCGTCGGCGGTCCGCTCCTCCATCAGACGCCCGAGACCCTTGGCGATGCGAATAAAAAAATCCTGGATCCCGCGTGACCCGGCATAGGGGGTGAGATCGGCATCGAAAAAAAATATCAGGTCGATGTCGCTCGAATAATTGAGTTCGCGGGCGCCGAGTTTCCCCATGCCGAGAACGATCAGACCGGAGCCCCGACACGGATCGCCCGGGTCCTCCGGTGTCAGATCGCCGGTCGCCACCGCGCCATGCAGCAGGCTGTCAATGGCATGGGCGACCGCCTCCTGGGCGAATTGGCTGATTGCCTCGGTGACCTTTTCGCCGGTCCAAGCGCCGGTAATATCAGCGACCGCGATCAGCAACGCGACACGTTGGCGGGCTTGGCGCAACAAGCGCTTGGCCGCGGCGTCTTGCCACGCGGCTTGGGTAAGGTCCTCGGCGAGTGATCGCCGTAACTTGTCGAACGCCGCGTCAGGCCCCACTTGGAGGCATTCAACCAGGAACGATTGCTGTTGCAACGCACAGTGCCCGAGGAACGAAGAGTTGCCGAACAGGGCTGTCAGAATCCGAATGCCGTCTTCGTCGTTGGCGATGGCGACGGCCGCGGTCCGGCAATCGCCTTCGAGGCGCACCACTCCCTCTTGCCAATCTTCCAGACCGCGCGCGGCCGCGCGCGGATCGCTGGCCTTTGGAAGGGCCTCAATGTTAGAAACCAACGCGACGTGCATGATGCCTCCAGACGCACAAGTAATAGGCTGATATGCGGCTGGTCGTGAAGGTCGGTTTTTCGATTTCGGCATCGAGGCTCGAAAGAGCCGGCGTAATCACCGACGAAACTCTGTTCCCATACAACTAGGCTCTAGTTTGTTCGGACCGACAACGAAGCTTTTATTCCATGCGGCCGGAGCCATTTTCGGAGCGATCGCGGTGCTGTTCGCGCTGTCGGTGTGGCGGCTGTCGTCGGGGCCGGTGTCGCTGGCCTTCTTGGCACCCTATGTCGAGGAGGCGCTAATCTCGGAGAACGCCAGCTATCGTCTGTCGTTTGACGATCTGGTGCTCGCCTGGGCCGGTTGGCGGAACACCCTCGATATTCGTGCCGTCGGTGTCCGGGTGCTCGAATACGAAGGCGACGTCATGGCCGGGGTGCCCGAAATGGGTATCGAGCTCAGCCTTCCGGCGATGGCGCGCGGGTTGATCGCGCCGACTCGCCTGGAGCTGTTCGGGCCCGGTTTGCGTCTAGTTCGCCGTAACGAGGGCAAATACGAGCTCGGCTTTGGCGACACGATCGCGGCCGACCAATTCAGTCTAGCCGAGGAACTTCTGCGCGATCTTCTTCTGCCGCCGGATCCGGATCGGGCGATGGGGTATCTCGAGCGGATCAACATCCTCGAGGCGCGTCTGGTCGTACGCGACGATGTGAACGGTGTCGAATGGGTCGCGCCCTCCGCTCGTATCGCGATCGAGCGACACGAAAAGGGGGTTCGCGCGGCGGCGGTGATTAGTTTGGATGTCGCGGGCACGGTGATCGATCTGACGTCTACCGTGGTCTACGATGCGAACAGCCGCTTGATCGAACTCGGCCTGGAATTCAGCGATATTTCGCCGCCGACAGTCGCCGCGATGTTGCCCGCGTATCCGGAATTGGCGGATCTGGATTTGCCGCTGAGCGGCCGGCTCGATCTCTTGGCCGATTTGGACGGCCATGTCTTGGAGGCCGGATTCGATCTTTCCGGTGGGGCGGGCACGATACCCGCCTTGCCGATTTATCTCGGCGCCGCGCCATTCGAGGTTGCTCTGATTCAAGCGCGCGGTCGCCTCGAGGACGGCCTCACGCGGCTCGTTCTGGAAGAATTCTTCGCCGATTTCGGCGGCCCGAACGTGTCCCTCAGCGGGTCATTTTCGGGTGACCTGGCGGCCCCGGCAACCAATGCCAATCTGGTGGTTCGTGACGCGCCGGCACACTTGGTCGAGCGATACTGGCCGCCGGAGGTGACCCCGGAAGCCCGGGCATGGGTCGTCGAACATGTCACCGAGGGTCTGATCGAGGAATTGACCATTCGCATGGTCTTGGATGCCGAGGACTGGTCGCGCGAGCAAATCGATCGCGACCGGATCCAAGGGACCTTCCGGGTGAGCGGAGCAACGGTGTATTACCAGGAAATTTTGCCGCCGGCGGTCGGTGTCACGGCGCTCGGCACTTTCGATCCCAAGGAGATGCACATCGATGCAGAGGGGGGCAACGCCGGGCCGCTTGCGCTGAAAGTCGGCACCGTCGATCTTCATGACATGGACAGTGGCGCCGGGTGGGCGGAGGTGGTGGTCTCGGTCGCCGGACCGCTGGGCGAAACCCTCGAAGTGCTGAACCGGCCGGAACTGGGCTATGCCGAGGCGATCGGCCTCGATCCGACGGTGATCGAAGGATTTATCGAGGGTGAACTCGCGATCTCGGTGCCGTTGCGCGCCGGCATCGGTCTCGACGAAATCGGCATCGACGTCGGCGCCGATATCAGCGATGTCGCCATCGCCGCCGGGGGTCTCGGGTCGCTGATCGGCGATCACCGCATCGATCGCGGCAACGCGTCGGTGTTGCTCGATCAAAAGGGCTTCGACTTGACCGGAGAGGCGCGCGTCGCCGGTGTGCCGATGGAAATATTCTGGCGCGAGGAATTCGGCGCCGTCGAAGGCCGCCTTGCCGGCCGGCGTCTCGACGCGATCGCGCGTCTCGACGAGGCGGCGCGAGCCGAATTGGGATTTAGCCATCCGTGGGTCGGCGGCAGCATCGACCTCGAACTGCGTCTCATGGAACTCGGCGCCGGGACCGCATCGATCGCGATCGACGTCGATGCCGAGGACGCGACGCTGATGGCGCCCGCCCTCGATTGGCACAAGGCGGCTTGCGAAGCCGCCAATGCGAGAATAATGCTGGACCTGGTCGACGGCGAGATCGCGCGCGTGAGCCAGTTCGGATTGCTGGCCCGGGATTTGTCGACCGCGGGTGTCGCCGAGCAAAACGCGGCCGGGCACTGGCTGATCACTTTCGACAGGCTGCAATCCGCGCTCAACGATGTTTCGGGACAGGTGGTGGTGCACGGTGATGGTGGCCTGGCGGTCGCCGTCGAAGGCTCGAGCCTCGATTTGCGCCCCTATTTCGACCGCGAACGGGCCGACAACGCGTCGGGACGGGCGAGCACGCCGATCAATCTCACCGCGCAAGTCGATGTGGTGTTGCTGGCCGAGGACATCGTTTTGCAAGGCGTCGATGCCCAGGTCGCCTACGATGGCACGCTGGTTCGCCAGGCCACGGTGGCCGGGGTCTTGGCAGGCGCCGGAGAAATGATCTTGCGCCTCGACAATGGCGCGCGGTTCGACACGCGGGTGCTCACCTTGGCCTCGAACGATGCCGGCGGCGTTTTCTCGGCGTTGGACGTGACCGACCACATCGTGGGCGGAACTTTACGTCTTGACGCTGTGATCGACGATGGTCTACCCGGCCATCCGGTCGCCGGTATTTTGGCGGTCGAGGACTTCCACATCGTCGACGCCCCGGCGTTGGCGACGCTCCTGAACGTTTTCACTTTGACCGGGGCGATCGAAATGCTCCAAGGCAATGGCATGCCGTTTGATCGTTTCGATGCGCCGTTCACTTATGTCGACAGCATCCTCCAGCTTGATGAGGCCCGCGCGACGAGCTTGTCGATGGGACTGACGATGAGCGGCGCCATCGACATCGAAAATGACCTGGTCGATATCGAGGGAACGATCGTTCCCGCCTATCTTCTCAATACCGCACTGAGCGGCATTCCTGTGATCGGCGATATTCTGACCGGAAGCGATGGCGAAGGCCTGTTCGCCGCCACATATCAGATGGAAGGCGCGCGCGCGGATCCGGACGTTTTCGTCAATCCACTGGCCGCCCTGGCGCCAGGTATTTTGCGTGAACTGTTTACCGGCGGCGAGCCGGCCAGCACGATCGTCAGGTCGGATTCGACGGGTCGGGTGACCGGTGGACAGAGATCGACCGAATGAGTCATGCCAAGGGCGCGGTAACCCGTGGTTAACGGTTGCTGACTAGGATGGATAATTTGGTGCGGTCGGTGCCGCGCCGGGCGACGGAGTGAGCATATGGCCGCGGACGGAACGGACGACGACAGCGAAATGGCCGCCGCGATGGCGGAGATGGATGCCGCCGGGGGCGCTGATGCCGATGACGACTTGGCGGCGGCGATGCCCGAGATGGATGGCGAGGCCGGCGGCGGTGACGATATGGCCGCGGCGATGGCGGAAACGGATGCCGGCGGCGGCGGTGCGGGGCTTCCAGGGCCGGGCGGCGATCAAGCGGTTTACGATGTCCCGGTCGAAATATCGGCGGTTCTTGGGACCGCGCAAATTCCAGTCAGTCAGCTGCTCAAGATGGGGCGCGGCGCGGTACTCGAACTCGATCGTATCGTCGGCGATCCGATCGACATCTATATCGACAAGCAGTTGGTCGGCCGCGGCGACGTCATCGTCATGGAAGAGAAGCTCGGCATCACTCTGTACGACACGATCAAGACAACGTCGAATTAATATCTATGAACTAAACAAGGCGCACCAGGGCGTGACGCTTTCTTCCCGCCGATAGTTTAATCGATCCGTCGGCCAAATCGGCGCTGCCGATGGCGCGGTCCTCCGCATCGATGACCTGATCGTTGACCCGGCCGCCGCCGCCGCGGATGAGACGGCGCGCCTCGCCGTTGGACGCGCAAAGCCCGGCCGCCACGAATAGGCGAAACGCCGCCACGCCGGCGTCGAGTTCATCGCGTGGCAGGCGAATTTCCGGCAACGCTTTGCCGAGCCCACCCTGTTCGAAGGTTTCCGCCGCGCTCGCCTCGGCATTGGCCGCCGCCTCGGCGCCGTGACAGAGCGTCGTCGTCGCGGTCGCCAGCATTTTCTTCGCGGCGTTGATTTCGACGCCCTCGAGCGCCTCGAGACGGGCGATCTCCGCCAACGGCAAATCGGTGAACAAGCGCAAGAAACGGCTGACATCGGCGTCCTCGGTATTGCGCCAATATTGCCAATATTCATAGGCGTTGACGCGATCCGCGTTGAGCCACACAGCGCCCGCCGCGGTCTTGCCCATTTTCGCGCCCGAAGCGGTGGTGATCAGCGGAGACGTGAGACCGAACAGCGCGCGTTCGTCGGCCCGCCGTCCGAGATCGACGCCGTTGACGATATTGCCCCACTGATCGGAGCCGCCCATTTGCAGCACGCAATCATGGCGCCGCGCCAATTCGACGAAATCGTAGGCTTGCAGAACCATGTAATTGAATTCGAGAAAACTCAACGGCTGCTCGCGCTCGAGGCGCAGTTTCACCGACTCGAATCCGAGCATCCGATTGACCGAAAAATGACGGCCGTAATCGCGCAGGAACTCGAGATATTTGATGCCGTCGAGCCAGTCGTCATTGTCGACCATGATGGCGTCGGTCGGGCCATCGCCAAAGTCGAGAAACTTCGAGAACACGCCCTTGATGCCGACCTTGTTGCGCGCGATGGCGGCTTCGTCGAGCATTTGCCTGGCGGCATCCTTGCCCGACGGGTCGCCGACCTTGGTGGTGCCGCCGCCGATCAGGACGATCGGCCGGTGCCCGGTCTGCTGCAGCCGGCGCAACAGCATGATCACTAAAAGGCTGCCGACATGCAGGCTGTCCGCGGTGGCGTCGAAACCGATATAGGCGGTGATTGGCGCCGCCGCGGCCCGCGCGTCGAGCCCGTCCATGTCGGTGCATTGATGGATGTAGCCGCGCGCCGTCAGGGTGCGCAAAATTTCTGATTTCAACTCGGTCATTGCCGGATCGTCCGCCTTCAAGGTCGCGCGCGGTTGATATCATGGGGTGCGGGGACGGGCAACGCGCCAGGGCGCATGCGAATCTGTTATAGGGCTGCTAGAGCCTTTCATATCTAGATTGAAACGGTTTGATGGGCCAAATTGGCTTTTCGGGTCGGCGCGGCGCGAGGGGCGATGTGGATGCATCGTCCGAGCGTCGCAACGCACACGAAAAGCCAAGTTCGCCCACCGAAGGCCGCGTTCCCGCAGCCCCTTACGTCGTTGCGCGGCTTGCCCGATGCCCACACATCGCGCGGCGGCACGCTCCTAGCCAGGGGCTGCGGGAACGCGGTCAAACCGTTTCCAACTAGACATGAAAGGCTCTAGGGAGAGAACCATGACCGGGATGAAGCGTGCGATCGGATTGATGAGCGGAACCTCCGCCGATGGGGTCGACGCGGCGCTCATCACCACCGATGGCGAGGTGCGTGTCGAGACCGGCGAATGGCTGACCCATCCGTACCCTGACGATCTTCGCCAAGCGATCCGCGGCGTGAACCCGAGGGACGAGGCGGCGGTGGTGGCGATCGAGGAGACGATTACCGGGGCTCACGCAGACCTAGTGGCGCGGCTCTTGGACAAAGCCGGTGCGAAGTCCGAGGACATCGAAGTGATCGGTTTTCATGGCCATACCATTTTGCATCGGCCGGACGAACATCTGACGCGGCAAATCGGCGACGGCGCGGCGTTGGCGTTGATGACCGGCATCGACGTGGTCAACGATTTTCGCAGCGCCGATGTCGCGGCCGGCGGTCAGGGCGCGCCGCTCGCCCCGTTCTACCACCGGGCCCTCTGCGCGGCATTGCCAAGGCCGATCGCGGTGCTCAATCTCGGCGGCGTCGGCAACGTCACCTGGCTGGGGGCGTCGGACGCGGACATTCTCGCCTTCGACACCGGTCCCGCCAATGCGCTGCTCGACGACTGGGCGGAACGCCATACCGGTCGCGCGGTCGATCTCGACGGCGCACTCGCGGCGTCGGGCGAGGTCGGCGACCAGGCCTTGGCGCGGCTCATGGCGGACCCGTATTTCGCCGTGCCGCCGCCAAAATCGCTCGATCGCGATCATTTCTCCGCCAACGCCGATACCGTGCTGGCGGGGATGTCGGTCGCGGACGGCGCGGCGACGTTGGTGGCGTTTACCACGGCCTCGGTGGCGCACGCGGTCGCCAGTTTTCCGGCGCCGGTCACCCGATGGCTGATCACCGGCGGCGGCCGGCATAATCCGGTGCTGATGGCGGCGCTCGGGGCGCGGCTCGGCGCGCCGGTCGACCCGGTCGAGGCGGTGGGCTGGCAGGGCGACGCGCTCGAGGCGCAAGCCTTTGGCTATTTCGCGGTGCGTAGCCTTGCCGGATTGCCGATCACCTTGCCGACCACCACCGGCGGGCCGAGGCCAATGACCGGCGGTGTCCTCAACCGCGCCTGACGACGATCAAACGGCCGCCAATGCCTGGCTCAGATCGTCGCCGAGGTCCTCGATATTTTCCAGCCCCGTCGACAGACGAACCAGGCCGTCGGTGATACCGATGCGGGCGCGTTCTTCCGCGCCCATCGCGCGGTGGGTGCTGCTCGCCGGGTGGGTGATCAGGCTTTTGGCATCGCCCAAATTATTCGATATATCGATCAGGCGAAGCGCGTTGAGAAAGCGGAACGCCGCCGCTTTGCCGGCCGTGATGTCGAACGCGACGACGGTGCCCGGGTCCGACATTTGCGCCGCCACCAGATCCGCCTGGGGATGATCGGCGCGCCCGGGAAACCGCACCCGCGAGACCGCCGGGTGCGCGGCGAGCCGGTCGGCGAGAATGCCGGCGTTGCGGCATTGCTTATCCACTCGAAGGTCGAGGGTCTCGAGGCCTTTGAGCAAGACCCACGCGTTGAACGGGCTGAGCGCCGGTCCGGTATGTCTGAGGAAGGGTTGCAGGCTATCGGTACAAAAGGCCTCACTGCCCAACACCGCGCCGCCGAGACAGCGGCCCTGACCGTCGATATGTTTGGTGCCGGAATAGACCACCACGTCGGCGCCGAGCGCGAGGGGTTTCTGCAACAGTGGGGTCGAGAACACATTGTCGACGATCACCGAGGCGCCCGCCGCGTGCGCGAGCTCGGAGACCGCCGCGATATCGACCAGCTCGAGGGTCGGATTGGCCGGAGTTTCGAAGAACACGCAGCGGGTCGGCGCCGCGAGCGCGTCGCGCCATTGATCGAGATCGGCGCCGTCGACGAGAATGGTTTCGATGCCGAAGCGGGGCAGTAGGTCGGCGAGAATATAGTGGCACGAGCCGAACATCGCGCGCGCCGCGACCACCCGGTCGCCGGCGTGGAGCTGACACATCATCGCGGCGAATACCGCTGCCATGCCGCTGCCGGTACCGCGACACGCCTCGGCGCCTTCGAGCAGCATCATCCGGCGCTCGAACATGCTCAGCGTCGGATTGTTGTAGCGCGAATAGACGTAGCCCTGTTCTTCACCGGCGAAGCGCGCCTCGGCGGTCTCCGCCCGGTCGTAGCAGAACCCCGAATTGAGAAACAAAGCTTCGCTGGTTTCGCCAAACTCGGTACGCAGGGTTCCGCCGCGCACTTGGCGGGTTTCACGCCGCCAGTCGCGTTCCCGAGGATTGGCGTCGACATACGGAGTCGCTGAAACGGACGGATTAGTCGGATTAAGGGCGGTCATACTGTGCTCCCATGGTCCCTTGGTGGCGGGCCCACGGAGATGCTAACCCCCGTGGCGCTTTAGCTTTGGTGGCGCGGTGCAAGCTGCCCGATCAAATCCCGCGGGTCCGTTGCTGGAGGACCAGGCCACTTGGCGAATAAAGCGCCAAAAAAAAACCGCCACGGCTAAGCCGGGCGGTTCCGCCAACGCTTTAGCCGTATTTATTATGCGCCCGCAAGCTGTCGTTCAAACTCGGCGCAAAGGGGATAGAGCCTCAACAGGCGGCGCCTGTCAAGCGCGTGATGGGCCGCGATCAGGCGTCTTCGTCCGCCGGTGTCAGGCGGGGCGCGACATAGCCGCTTACCGCGCTGGCCAGGGTTTCCAGATTCTTGGTGAAAAAGTGATCGGCATCCTTAATCACCCGGTAATCGATTTCGACGGCGCGCTGGCTCGATAATTTTTCCACCAGCTTCGAGACCGAATCCATCGGCACGATTTCGTCGCGGCTGCCTTGGATGACCTGTCCCGATACCGGACACGGCGCCAAAAACGAGAAGTCGTACGAGTTGGCCGGCGGCGAGACCGCGACAAAGCTGTCGATCTCCGGGCGGCGCATGAGCAACTGCATGGCGATCCAGCCGCCAAAGGAGAATCCGGTCACCCAGCTCCCGCGGGCATTGGGATTGTAGGATTGCAACCAATCGAGGGCCGAGGCGGCATCGCTCAATTCGCCCTGGCCCTGGTCATAGACGCCTTGACTGCGCCCGACACCGCGAAAATTGAACCGCAAAACCGAAAAATCCATCCGAACAAATGTGTGGTACAGGGTGTATGCCACTTTGTTGTTCATATTTCCGCCGTGCTGGGGATGCGGATGCAACACCACGGCGATCGGCGGATTGTCGCCCTTGCCGTGCTGATATCGTCCTTCCAGCCGCCCTTCCGGGCCGTTAAAGATCACTTCTGGCACTAATTTGGTCTCCCGTGGTCCCCGCTGACCGCTACGAAATAGGCTATAGTTGAGTCGACCTCTAGGGTATGGCGGTCAAGTTTTCCGACCTACCACCCTTCGTTCTTGACTAAATTACTCGGGTATTCTATATGTATTTACGGGCAGCCGACGCTTCCCCGAGGCCTGAGCGATTCGTGGCAACGAACTCACGGCCTCCATAGGTATATCATAGCGGACTTGTCGATGTTCAAGAGACTTGGTGAGACGATTTCCACGATTATGCGACATGACCCCGCCGCGCGCTCGCGGTTGGAAGTGGTTTTCTGCTATCCGGGTTTTCATGCGGTGCTGTTTTATGGGCTGGCCCATTTCCTGTGGAACAACGGGCTGAAGCTGCTCGCGCGGTTCGTTTCGCAGAGCGGGCGGTTCCTCACCGGTATCGAGATTCATCCGGGCGCGAAGGTCGGACGGCGGCTGTTTATCGACCACGGCATGGGCGTCGTGATCGGCGGCACCGCCGAGATCGGCGATGACGTCACCTTGTACCAAGGGGTTACTTTGGGCGGAACCTCGCTGGAGCGGGGCGTCAAACGGCATCCGACCTTGGGCGACGGCGTGATCGTCGGATCGGGTGCCAGTGTCCTCGGACCCTTTATTGTCGGCGCCCACGCGCGCGTCGGCGCGAACGCGGTGGTGATCGCCGAAGTTCCGGCGGGCGCGACAGTGGTCGGCATACCGGCGAAACAAATCGGCAGAAAAAAGGACGAGCCGGACACCGAGGAAGAGGATTTTCTGGCGTACGGCACGCCGGAATCGATCCCCGACCCGGTAGCCCGTTCCCTCGACGGCTTGCTCGATCAAGTGAGTTCGCTCACGTCGCGATTGGATTTGCTTGAGGCGCGAGACACGGACAGTAATGACATTGCTTCGGCACCCTACGACTCCGGCGATGACAGGCATCGCCCCGATGCGACTCCGGACGACAATTGGAAGGCGTAAATACGACGAATTTCGCTGTTGCAAGACAGCAGAATATTCGACCTTACGGGGGAGCCCTTGGGCACGGGTAAGTGAATTGAGTTCAAGTGAGGAGACAAGACTGTGCGGTTGAGTACCAAAGGACGTTATGCGGTGATGGCGATGGTCGATCTGGCCATGTGTAGTGATGGCGCGCCGGTCTCGCTGTCGGACATTGCTGATCGACAGGAAATTTCGCTGTCTTATTTGGAGCAATTGTTTAGCAAGCTCCGCAAAGGAGGGTTGGTGAACAGCGTTCGCGGCCCCGGTGGCGGTTATCTGCTCGCCCGTCCAGCGCCGGATGTGCGGATCGCGGACATCATTTGGGCGGTGGATGAACCGATCCGGACGACGCGTTGTCAGCCAAATTCGTCGGTCGGCTGCAGAACTGACTCCAGCCGCTGTTTGACTCACGACCTTTGGGCCGAGCTGGGCAATCAAATACACCTATATCTGAGCTCGGTCTCGCTCGAGGACGTATACGAGAAACGGATTCTCGGAACCAGTGGGATTCCGCTGCCTAACGCGGTTAACAAGGTCGATGACATGTCGCGGTATCACGCGCCGGCACTGCCGGTAACGAATTTGGCCAGATAGTGCACTGGACTGTGAACAGGTGACCGTTTTTTGCGATCATAACGCCGGTTCGCCGGTGCGCGCGGATGTGGCGGAAGGTGTTGCCGCGACCATGAAAATGGGTGGCAATCCTTCGTCAGTCCACAGCGTCGGTCGCAAAGCGCGTGCGGCGCTCGAACGGGCGCGCGCGCAGGTGGCAAACCTTGTGGGCGCTCCGGCTGATGTGGTCGTATTTACCGGGTCCGGATCCGAGGCGAACAACATGGCCTTGGCCGGTGGTGCGTGGGCGAGTATCGTCGTTTCCGCCATAGAGCACCCTTCAGTGCTCGCCGCGGTGCCGGACGCGATTGTCGCACCGGTCAATGCCGACGGCGTACTCGATCTCGCGGCGTTCGAGGAAATCATCGCCACCGCGCCGGCGCCCGGTCTGGTGTCGGTGATGCTCGCCAATAACGAGACCGGCGTCCTGCAACCCGTCAACGACGTCGCGCGCATCGCGCATCGGTATGGCGCCCTGGTGCACACCGACGCGGTGCAGGCCGTCGGACGGGTAGCCCTGGACATGGCGCGACTGGATACCGATATGTTGACCTTGTCGGCGCATAAGATTGGTGGGCTGCAAGGTGTTGGCGCGTTGCTGCTCAAGGACCATGTCCGGATCGAGCCCTTGATTCGGGGTGGCGGTCAGGAAAAGCGGCGGCGGGCCGGAACCGAGAACGTTGCCGGTATTGTCGGATTTGGCATCGCCGCCGATAGCGCGGCGGAAGACCTGTCTGATGCGGCGCGCGTAACGGCCTTGCGCGATCGCCTGGAAACGCGTCTGATGCGCACAGCGCCGGACGTTCGATTTCATGGCGTGAGCGAAGGGCGGCTGGGAAATACCAGCTGTGTCGGCATGCCCGGTGTTGCCGGCGAAACTCAGGTCTTGGCCTTTGATCTTGCCGGTATCGCGCTCAGCGCCGGGGCGGCGTGCAGCTCGGGCAAGGTCGAAACGAGCCACGTATTGCGTGCCATGGGCGTGAGCGAACCGGCGGCGGGAGAAGCTATTCGCGTCAGCTTTGGCCCGACTAACACCGATGCGGATGTCGACTCGGTCGCGGCGATTTGGCGGGACCTTTACCGGCGGACGCGCTCGGGTGATACCCCGGGATACGAAGAGATGGCGGCGGTGGGAGCCGCGGCCTGAAATGGGAGCACGACGATGAGCCAGGATCGGGCCAAGAATAATATCAAGTTGCCGGTCTACCTAGACAATCAGGCGACGACGCCTGTCGACCCTCGGGTCCTCGAGGCAATGATGCCGTATTTCACCGAGAAATTCGGCAATCCGCACTCGCGCAGTCATTCCCATGGCTGGGAAGTGGAGGAGGCGGTCGAGGAGGCGCGCGGTCACGTCGCGGCGGTCATCGGTGCCAACCCCAAGGAGGTGATCTATACCTCTGGGGCCACGGAATCGAACAACCTCGCGATCAAGGGCGTTGCCCACTACAATAAGGATCGCAAGAACCACATCATCACCGTGGTGACCGAGCACAAATGCGTGCTCGATAGTTGTCGCCATCTGCAGCAGGAAGGATTCGACGTCACTTACCTGCCGGTTCAGCAAAACGGCATTCTCGATCTCGACGTGCTGCGCGCGGCGTTTACCGATCAAACCGTCCTGGTGTCGGTCATGGGCGTCAACAACGAAATCGGGGTGATTCAGCCGCTCACCGAGATCGGCGCGATCTGTCGCGAAAACGGGGCCTATTTCCACACCGATTGTGCCCAGGCCGTCGGCAAGATTCCGCTCGACGTGAACGAGATGAACATCGATCTGTTGAGCATTTCCGGGCACAAGATTTATGGCCCGATGGGCATCGGCGCGCTCTATGTACGGCGCCGGCCCAGGGTTCGGCTGCAAGCCCTGATCAATGGTGGCGGGCAGGAGCGTGGCATGCGGTCGGGCACCCTGCCGGCGCCACTCTGTGTTGGATTTGGCGAAGCCTGTCGCATCGCCAACGAGGAAATGGCGGTCGAGACCGATCGCATCCGGATGCTGGCGCGCAAGCTGCATCAGGGCGTCGATGAGCGGATCCCCGACGTCATTCTCAACGGCGATTTCGACCAGCGAGTGGCGGGAAATCTCAATCTGAGCTTTTCCTATGTCGAGGGCGAGTCATTGTTGATGGCGATCAAGGATCTCTCGGTCTCGTCCGGGTCGGCTTGCACGTCCGCCTCGCTCGAGCCGTCGTACGTGTTGCGCGCGCTGGGGGTCGACGAGGAGATGGCGCACACCTCGATCCGCTTCGGCATCGGCCGCTTTACCACCGAGGCGGAGATCGATTTCGCGGTCGAGACCTTGGCGGATCATGTCGGCAGGCTGCGCGAAATGAGCCCCTTGTGGGAGATGGTACAAGAAGGTATCGACCTCAAATCAATCGAATGGTCGGACCACTAAGAAGGCGAATTTGGACAGCCCGTACAGCGTTTCGGGCAATACCAGAAATCGGGCTCGCGGGCCCCGAAATGGAGAAACAAGGTTATGGCGTACGGCGATAAAGTTATCGATCACTACGAAAATCCGAGGAACGTGGGAGCCCTCGACAAGGACGATACCAGTGTTGGTACCGGGCTTGTCGGCGCCCCGGCGTGCGGCGACGTGATGAAGTTGCAGATCAAGGTTGGCGACGACGGCGTTATCGAGGACGCCAAGTTCAAGACCTTCGGCTGCGGCTCGGCGATCGCGTCGAGCTCGTTGGCGACCGAGTGGATCAAGGGCAAGTCGATCGACGACGCGGAGGCGATCAAAAATACCGAGATCGCCGGGCATCTCTCGTTGCCGCCGGTCAAGATCCATTGTTCGGTTCTTGCCGAGGACGCGATCAAAGCGGCGGTTGCCGATTATCGCAATAAGAATCAATCCGGCGAGGAAAAGCCGGTGGCGGCCGAATAGACCGTGCCGGAGATACCGTGTCTTAAGGGGCGATGATGGATCAAACGAACCAGACGACAAGCAAGCTGGCCGAACGGCCGCCACTAATGCGGCTTACCGATGCCGCCGCGGTTCGCGTTCGCGAACTACTCGATCAGCGCGGTACCGATTCCGCCGGCGTGCGCATCGGCGTGCGCAGCGCCGGATGTTCGGGGCTTGCCTATTCGCTGGAATATGTCGATGAGATCGAGCCGTTCGACGAGGTGGTCACCGACAAGGGCGTGACCGTCATGATCGACCCCAAGGCGGTGATGTTCCTCATCGGCTCGGAAATGGATTTCGTCGAGGAAAAGCTGAAGTCCGGCTTCACCTTCAATAACCCCAACGAGAAGGGGACGTGCGGCTGCGGCGAATCTTTTCACGTCTGAACCTGGCACGCTCACCGTGCCGAAACGCCATCATCGATTGACCTGAAACATTTTTTGTGGCTGGAACACCCTCCAGCATCATGACAGCGCACAACAAACCAAACATAGCCTCATGTTGGTCGTGCCGCGGCGCCGTTCCCGACGGCATCGCGTTCTGCGAGACCTGTGGCGCGGTGCAGCCGCCGGGCCGATCCGATCATTTCGCGCGCCTCGGGCTTGGGCGCGGATTTGATATCGATGGAGACGATCTCCAAGCGCGATATTTCGCCGCCCAACGCCGCCTTCACCCGGATCGTTTTGCCGGCCGCTCGGAGCGCGAGCGGGCGATCTCGATGCAACAATCAACGAGTATCAATGAAGCCTTCGAGACCCTCAAATCGCCGCTCAAGCGCGCCGAATATTTGCTCTCCTTGGCCGGGGTCACGGTGAACGCGGAGACCGGCAATCTGCCGACCGATGCGGAAGTGCTGGGGGAGGCCATGGAAGTCCGAGAGGCGCTTGCCGAGGCCGATACCGTGGCCGCGGTCGAGGATCTAGCGAACGAGGTCAAAGACCGCGCCGAAGCCTGTCGGCGAAACCTTGGCGAAGCGTTTTCCGCCGCCGAGACGGCGCGCGCGGCGAGCTTGACCACGCGGCTCAAATACCTCGACCGCTTTGCCGGCGAAGTTCGCGCGCGGTTGGCGAATTTGAGCGTCGCGTCATGATGTTGCTCGATATCCACGAGCCCGGACAGGCGCCGCTGCCGCACCAAGACGCTTCGGCGATCGGCATCGATCTCGGCACCACCAATACCGTCGTCGCGATCGCCCGCGACGGCGGTGCCGAGGTTATTTGCGACACCGACGGGCACGAACTGTTGCCCTCCGTGGTCGCCTATGGCGACGACGGCGAGGTGATCGCGGTCGGCGACGGTGCGGTGGCCCGCCTCGCCGACGATCCCGATCGCGTGGTCTCCTCGGTCAAGCGATTGATGGGGCGCGGCGCCGCCGATCTCGAGGCGATCGCAGGTAGCACGCCGTTCGAGCTCGCGCCCGCCGGCGACGATGGCGCTGGCATGGTTCGGCTCCTGGTCGCCGGTCGCGCGATCAGTCCGGTCGAGGTTTCGGCGGATATTCTCAAGGCCGCGCGCGAGCGCGCCGAGCACGCGCTCGGCCGCCCGGTATCCCAGGCGGTGGTCACCGTGCCGGCGTATTTCGACGACGCGGCGCGGACCGCGACCAAGGACGCGGCGCGGATCGCCGGTCTCGAGGTTCTCCGGCTGGTTAACGAGCCCACCGCCGCCGCGCTCGCCTATGGTCTCGACAAGGGCGCCGAGGGGCTTTACGCGATCTACGATCTCGGCGGCGGAACTTTCGATATTTCCGTCCTCCGGCTTGAAAAAGGGGTGTTCCAGGTGCTCGCCACCGGCGGCGATGCGATGCTGGGCGGCGACGATTTCGACCATGCGATCGTCGCGCATATTATGGCCGAGCGCGGCGTCGACGAAGGCGCGCTCAAGCCCGCCGACATCAAGATTGCGCTGATCGCGGCGCGCGCCGCCAAGGAGGCACTGACCGACGCCGAGGCCACCGAGATCGAAATCACCATCGGCGGCGAGTCCAGCCGACATAGCATCGACCGCGTCACCACCGAGGGCTTGATCGCCGCCGCGGTCGATCGGACGATCACCATATGCCGCGCCGTGCTCGAGGATGCCGCGCTGGCGTCGGATGACATTCAAGGCGTGGTGCTGGTCGGCGGCTCGACCCGGGTGCCGCTGGTGCGGCGCGCCGTGGCCGAGGTATTCGGGCGTGAACCGCTCACCGATATCGACCCCGACGCGGTGGTTGGCCTCGGTGCCGCCTTGCAGGCGCAAACCCTGACCGCCGGGTCCGACACGCTGCTGCTCGACGTCACGCCGTTGTCGCTCGGTCTGGAGACCATGGGCGGCCTGGTCGAGAAAGTGATCTATCGCAACACGCCGATCCCGGTCGCCCGCGCCCAGGATTTTACCACCTATCAGGACGGCCAGACCGGGATGATCATTCACGTCCTCCAGGGCGAGCGCGAAATGGTCGATCAAAACCGGTCGCTGGCGCGCTTCGATCTCTCGGGCTTTCCCTCGATGGTCGCCGGCGCGGCGCGGGTGCGCGTCACCTTCGCGGTCGATGCCGACGGCTTGCTGACGGTGGGCGCGCGCGAGGAGACCACCGGCACCGAAAGCCGCGTCGAGGTCAAACCGACGTACGGCCTGGGTGACGGCGAGGTCGAGCGGATGCTGCGCGACAGCATGGAAAATGCACAGGCCGACGTCACGCGGCGGCTGTTGACCGAGGCCAGGGTCGAGGCCGAGCGGGTGGTGGTGGCGACCAAGGCCGCCTTCGACGCCGACTCGGCCCTGTTGACGGAAGACGACGACGTCGCTATCAGGGCGGCGATCGCCGCCGTCGAGGACGCCGCCACTGGGTCCGATCGCGATCGCATCACCGCCGCCGTCGCGGCCCTCGACGAAGCCTCGCTGCCGTTCGCTCAGCGCCGCATGGATCGCTCGATCGCCGCCGCCTTGGGTGGGCGTAGCATCGACTCGGTCGACGCGGAATACGGCACCGAGTAAAAGAAAATCCACAACCACGGTTAAAGGCTGCCCACGACAATGCCCAAAGTCACTTTTCTCGGCCAAGACGGATCGCGTGTCGAAATCGACGCGCCGGTGGGTCTGTCGCTGCTCGAAATCGCCCACAAGAACGGCATCGATCTCGAAGGCGCCTGCGAGGGCTCGCTCGCCTGCTCGACCTGTCACGTGATCGTCGATCCGGAGGATTTCGACCGCCTGGCCGAGGCCACCGAGGACGAGGAGGACATGTTGGACTTGGCGTTCGGCCTCACCCACACCTCGCGACTGGGGTGTCAGATCGTGATGAGCGAGGAGCTCGACGGCCTGGTGGTCAACCTACCGCCGGCGACCCGAAATGTGATGCTGGGCTGATGATCTGGACCGATATTCAGGACATCGCGATCGAGCTCGAGGAGCGCCATCCGGAGGTCGACAACGTCAATCTGCGGTTTACCGATCTACACAAGTGGGTGATCGCGCTGCCCGGCTTCGACGGCGACCCGGCGCGCTCCAACGAAAAGATCCTGGAGGCGATCCAGATGGCGTGGATCGATGAACGCGACTGATCTGTTCACCCGCCTCAAAGCGCGATGCGAAGCCGATTGGGAGGCCTATTGCGGCCATCCCTTCGTCGTCGGTATCGCCGAGGGCAGCCTGGCCGAGGCGGCGTTCCGCCACTACCTGATCCAGGACTATCTGTTTCTCATCCAGTTCGCCCGCGCCTATGCGCTGGCGGCGTTCAAGGCCGATACCATCGCCGACATGCGCGCCGCGACAACGACCTTGGCGGCGATCCTCGACACGGAAATGGGTTTGCACGTCGGCTACTGCGCCGATTGGGGTTTGAGCGAGGCCGCGATGGCGGCGGCGCCGGAAGCGCTCGAGACCACCGCCTACACCCGCTTCGTGATCGACCGCGGCCTCGCCGGCGACAGCCTGGACTTGGCGGTGGCGCTCAGCCCCTGCGTCCTCGGCTACGGCGAGATCGGGCGCCGCCTCGCCGCGGATCCAAAGACAGTCACCCATGGCAACCGCTACGCCAGCTGGATCGAAATGTATGCCGGCGACGAGTACCAGGAGCTGTGTGCCGCCGCCGCCGCCCAGCTCGACCGTCTCGGCGCGGCGCGCGGCGCCGAGGCGCGCATCGAGAACCTGTCGGCCACGTTCGCGCAGGCGACGCGGCTCGAAATCGCCTTCTGGGCAATGGGCTGGGCCAAGCGTCATGACGGCTAGACTTGCACCCACGCGCCGGCGCGCCATATCCCTCCGATGAATATTCTTGGTCTCAACGGCAATCCCGCCGACCACCGGGTGGTGGTGGCGATGTCGGGTGGGGTCGACAGCTCGGTCGCCGCGGCGTTGATCAAGGACGCCGGCTACGACGTGGTCGGCATCACCTTGCAGCTCTACGACCATGGCGAGGCGATCGCCGCGACCAAGACCTGTTGCGCCGGGCGCGACATTCACGACGCGCGCCAGGTCGCCGACCAGCTCGACATCCCGCATTACGTGCTCGACTATGAATCGCGCTTTCGCGAGGCGGTGATCGACGATTTCGCCGACACCTACCTCGCCGGCGCGACGCCGATCCCTTGCGTGCGCTGCAACCAAAACGTCAAGTTTCGCGACCTCCTCGGCACCGCGCGCGACCTCGGCGCCGCGGCCCTAGCCACCGGCCACTACGTCCGCCGCGAGGCCGGCTCGGCCGGCTCCGAATTGCATCAGGCCCGTGATGCGGGCCGCGACCAGAGCTACTTTCTGTTCGCCACCACCCAGGATCAGCTCGACTATCTGCGCTTCCCTCTCGGCGGCCTTCCCAAGGCCGAGACCCGCGCCATCGCCCAGCGCTTCGCCCTACCGGTCGCCGACAAGCCCGACAGCCAGGATATTTGCTTCGTGCCCGACGGCAATTACGCCAAGGTGATCGAACGCCTACGCCCGGGCGCGCTCGAAGCCGGCGACATCGAGCTCGCCGACGGCACGGTGATCGGCCGCCACGACGGGGTGATCAATTTCACCGTCGGCCAACGCCGCGGGGTCGGCATCGCCTCGCCCGAGCCGCTCTACGTGCTGCGCCTCGACCCCAAACGCCACGTGGTGGTGGTCGGCCCCGACTCGGCGTTGGGCGGGCGAAGCCTGACGGTGGGCGAGGTTAACTGGCTCGATGCGGATCGCTTCAAGGGTGACGGTGCCGAGGTCACGGTAAAACTCCGCTCCGCCCACGCCGGCGCCCCGGCCCACGTCCGCGCGCTTGACGGCGGTCGCGCCGAAGTCACTTTTGATGCGCCAGAGCGCGCGATCACCCCCGGCCAAGCGGCGGTCTTCTACGCCGGCACCCGGGTGCTCGGCGGCGGCTGGATCGAACGCCGGCACGTGCCCGCGCCGGCGCCTTGACAGCGCCCCAAGCGGCCCGTATAGCCACCACCCGTGGCGGAGTAGCTCAGTTGGTTAGAGCACCGGAATCATAATCCGGGTGTCGGCGGTTCGAGTCCGCCCTCCGCTACCATCCTCATCCGATCCAACCCGCAGACAGACATTGCGCGAGTTCCGTTCCCGCCGTACCCTTGATGAGCGTCACGGGTCCGATCACCGCGCCATGGGGGACGAGGGGCGATGCCAACCGACACCGACGACAGCCACGCACGCAAACTGGTCGCGATCCTAGCGGCGGACGTCGCCGGCTATTCAAAGCTGATGGCCGACGACGAAGTGGCGACGATGCGGACTCTCACCGCGTACCGCGAGGTCTTCGCCGAACACGTCACCGGCCACAAGGGTCGCATCGTCGATACCGCCGGCGACAGCGTGTTGGCGACTTTCGAGAGCGTCGTCGAGGCGGTCGAGGCGGCGGTCGATGTGCAGCGCGACTTAGCGGAGCGGAACGAGGTGCTCTCGGGCCATCGCAAGATGCACTTCCGCATCGGCGTGAACCTCGGCGACATCATCGTCCGTGACGACGGCACCATTTACGGCGACGGCGTGAACATCGCGGCACGGCTGGAGAGTCTGGCTGAGCCGGGTGGGGTGATGATCGGAGACTTCGCGCGTCTCGGGGTCGAGGGAAAACTCAATGTCGGCCTGGAGGACGCAGGGGAGCACGAGGTCAAAAACATCGAGAAGCCGGTGCGGGCGTGGCGGGTTTTGTTGGATGGTTCCGAGGTCGCTTCTCCGGCTCATGTACATCCAATGCCACGGGCTCTTCGCCGGCCAAAGGTGATCGCGGGGCTGGCGGCTGCTTTGGCGGTCGCGGCGGGTTTCGTGGTGTGGGGTGTCACAGTCCGCGTTGAAACGCCGCAGATGGTCACTGCCGACGGGATGCCAACCGATGATCCCGTGCTGGCCATGCCTACGGGGCCATCGATCGCGGTGTTGCCGTTCGACAATTTGTCTGGTGATCCCGAGGACGAATTCGGTGGTGTCGCAAGGTTGGTGGAAAATTGGAGAACTGGCGTAAACTCCGGATTGTAAAACATTCAGAAAGGCGGTGTGCAGCCGCCGAAAGGAGCTTACGCCATGAAACATCTTACGGCATCGACGTCGCCCAGTCCATTT
>JAKZSU010000097.1:0-4652 GCA_047517485.1 Alphaproteobacteria bacterium | reverse complement strand
GCCACGCAGGCTTTCCTCGCATAAGCTCGGGCGCGCGGTCGCGCTTGCCGCCCCGCGGGACGCGGGTCGGGTCTTTAAACGGCCTATCAGTCGCCGACCCGGGGTATGACCTCGGCGGCGAACCGCTCCATCCGGTCCAAGGTTTCGGACAGGGTGGCGGACAAGAAGCTGACCAGGACATGGACCCCGCCGGCCTCCTTGAGCCAGCCGATATCGTTGGCGATTTGCTCCGGGCCGCCGGTGAAAATTCGCCGCCCGCCGTCGTCGAGTATCCACTCGCGCTCGCTGTACCAATTGGCCCAATAGGCGCGGACGATCGCGTCCGGATCGCGGCCGGCGTTCTCGGCCACGTCGAGGACTTTTGTCAACGCCTTGGCGTAGCGCTCCGGCGTGTCCAGCGGATGCCGGGGATTGCCGCCGATCGGGTACCAGCCGTCGGCGAGCAGCCCAGCACGCCGGAGCGCGGGGCCGCTTTCGCCGCCGGTCCAGATCGGCGGATGGGGTTTCTGCACCAGCTTGGGCAGGAAGCCGATGTTGGCGAAGCGCGCGTAATCGCCGTCGAAGTGCGGCTCATCGGCGCTCCATAGCTCGCGAAAGACCCGGATATATTCGTCGGTCACCTGGCCGCGCTCGTCGAACGGCGGCGCGCCGATCGCCTCGAACTCCTCGCGCATCCATCCCGCGCCGCAGCCCACCGTCACCCGCCCGCCCGACAGCGCGTCGATGGTCGCCAGCATCTTGGCGGTCATCACCGGCGGTCGATGCGGCACCACCATCACCGAACTCAGCAAGCGGATCTTCGACGTGATCGCCGCCAGATAGGCCATCAGCGTGAGTTGCTCCAGACAATCGGTGCCGGGACCGCCGGGAAACTCGCCGGATTCCGAGTAGGGATAGCGCGAATCGATCGCCAACGGCATGACGATATGATCGGGCACCGCCAAAATGGCGTAACCCAGGTTTTCCGCCCGGCCGGCGATCGTCGCGATGCTCTCCGGATCGGCCAGCGGCCCCCGGTTGGGAATGTTGAATCCGTAATCCATGCGTCCCTCCCTAACTTTGGTCACCGCCTATGTGCCACGAGCGCGCCGGGACGGCAAACCCGACGCCAGCCGCGCGAGTCGCCCTGAACGGCGGGATTATTCGATCATGGGGGATATGCGGGTCGTTAGCCGTAGGACGATCACGGTATATCTCCGCGAGGTGGCGAAATTGCGCACCCAATTAAACCGCCCTATCCCCGATACCGTTGCAAACGCCGCGCATCATAATCGTGCGCGACAATCGTCCCCATTCAACGTCGACAGGCAAAATTGATTCAAGATTGCCGATGATATTGGATGACGTGTTTCGCATGTTGCCACTTGCTGGCGGAGCTACCGAGATCCGCAACAGAATCCCCCCGAAAACGACCCGACCTTATGAATTCCCCACAATCGAGTGGCACCATGAGCAGCGAATCCACGTATAGTGCATTTGAACTATGCACGATGTTAGGGATTTTGCTAAAATTTTATAGGTCTGTTTCATCCAGTAAGACCAATGCGTAATGCAAACACGAAAATGGCATGGTATTCATACCATACTAACAGTTATCTAAGGGAGAGACGATTGTGGTTAGATTTTATTCAGCAATTGCCGCGGCGGCGCTAGCGACCGCTCTCGCAATGCCGGTTTATGCCGCGCCGTCGGCAAAAGCGACGTTCACATACGCAGCCTTGAACAAAGTCGAAGAAGCCTTCGCCGGGTACGTCGTTCATGATGACGGTGTCCGCGTCGATCCAACAGAGGAATGCGATCCGGACAGTTACGTACCAGCCGACCTTCTGACCTGCGCGATCGACCTCGAGCAAATGGTCAGCGGCGGCTACCAGGTGCTGCACAGCACCATCAAGATGCCCAAGCACAAGAAACTGCTGATCAACGTCAGCCTCGAATGCGGCAACTTTCTCGATACCCAGGTCAAGAGCAAGGGCGGCAACAGGAACACGTCGACCGCCGAGGCCACTGTCCGCGTGCTGGTGTTGGTCGATGACGGCAACGGTTGGAAGGCCGCGGTTCCGTCCGGCAACGATGAACGCGATCTCGATGGCGACGGTAATTTCGAGTACGCCGGGGCGACCGATGGCGTCGTATTTTGCCACCGCTACCAATATCTCGAAGCCGTGTTTCAGGGTATTTTCACCTTGGATGTGATCGGCTGGGTCGGCGTCGAGGACGGCGTGTCTTATGGCGACGGTGACGGAAGTCTGGCGGCTTGCGAAGCTGGGGGCGACGGTGGTCAGGACTGTATATTCAACAGCATGGTCGCCACTTGCCTGTCCCACGATCCGGAATTCGGTATCGTCGCCGATCTCTCGTGCTTCACCGAAGAGGAGGTTTGCCTGATTACCGCCAGCATGACCGCGACCTCGTTCAATTTCATGTATCCCAACGCCAATCGGTCGGGCGAGCACGAGATCGCGGTGATTGCTTATCTCGATGCCGGTGCCGGGCTCGGCGGTGACAACCCGAACGGCCAATCGCGCGCCCGGGCGATGATCGGCCTTGGCTCGATGTCGGTTCAGACCGTGCGCATGATAAAAGGCAACATCGTGAAATCGGTGGTCATCGATTGCTCGGTCGGCGAGTGCGCCGAACTCGAATAATAAGCACCTCGAAGACGTTCCATAGTCCCGGCCGGTCTCGGCCGGGACTTTTTTTTGGACCGTCCCGCGCGCTAGCGCCTTACCTAGTGGATGGGGTCCATCTGTTAGATTTCATCCACTAGACCGGTGACCCCGGCGGACGGCGGCCAACGCGCGGACACGGCTTGAGGCTGGAACACCCGCGGAATAGTATGCCCACCGGTTGGGAGGACGATCCTTGGCGGACGAGACGGTGGAACAAAAGCTCGCGGCGATTATGGCCGCCGACGTGGCCGGCTATTCCGCTCTGATGGGTGACGATGAGCGGGCGACCGTGGCCACGCTCGACGCATATCGCGGAGTTTTCCGGATCCACGTCGCGGCCGAGCACGGCCGGGTGGTGGACACCGCCGGCGATAGTGTGCTGGCGGTGTTTCCGAGCACCATCGGCGCGGTGCGTGCCGCACTGGCGATCCAGGACGATCTCGCGCCGCGCAACGAGGAATTGCCCGAGAGCCGGCGCATGCGTTTTCGCATCGGGGTCAATCTCGGCGACGTCATCGAGAAGGCCGACAGCACGGTCTACGGCGACGGAGTCAACATCGCGGCGCGCCTCGAAAGTCTCGCCGAGCCCGGTGGACTGACGATTTCCGGCACCACCTTCGATCAAGTGGACGGCAAGCTCGACATCGTGTTCGACTCTCTCGGCGAGAATGCGGTCAAGAACATCGCCAAGCCGGTCCGCGCCTATCGCGCCGAGCTCGGTGCCGTCGTGACCCGGCCGGCGGCCACCGGCGAGGCCGAGCGGCCCTCGATCGCGGTGCTGGCATTCGAGAATTTAAGCGGCGACCCGGAGCAAGAATATTTTGCCGACGGGATCGCCGAGGATTTGATCACCGCGTTTTCCGGCATGCGCTGGCTGTCGGTCACGGCGCGCAATTCGACATTTTCCTATAAGGGCAAGTCGCCGGATATACGCGACGTCGGCAGAGAGCTAGGGGTTCGTTATGTCTTGGAAGGCAGTGTGCGCAAAGGCGGCAACCGCGTGCGGATCTCCGCGCAGTTGATCGACGCCAGCGACGGCAACCACATTTGGGCGCAGCGCTACGACCGCGAGTTGGAAGATATCTTCGACGTTCAGGACGAGATCACCCTGACCATCGCCGGCGCGATCGAGCCCGAACTGGCGCAAATCGAGCGTGAGCGCGCGCGGCGCAAGCCGGCCGAGAATTTGGATGCATGGGATTTTTGCCAGCGCGGCCTGTGGCACCTGTGGCAGCTCAACAAAGACGATAACGCCGAGGCTCAAAAACTGTTCCGCCGGGCCATCGAAATTGAACCGCGGTTCGCCGCGGCGCACGCAAACCTGTCGTGCAGCCATTACTTCGACAGCGTATTCGTCTACGACGATTCACCACGGCAAAATATTCACCTTGCCGCAACCGCCGCCAAGAAATCCCTCGCCATCGACGACAGGGACGCAATGGCGCACTGCACGTTAGGTCGCACTTTATCGGTACAAGGGGACTATCCCGCCGCGATCGCCGAGCTGCGCGCCGCTCTCGACCTGAATCCCAGCTTTGCCCTCGCTCATTATGCCCTCGGCCTTGCCTTATTGGCCTCCGGGCAAGGCGCCCAGCAGGCGCTGCGAGAATTGGCCGCGGCGAGGCAGCTCAGCCCCCATGATCCGTATATGTGGTTGTTCGAAATGCAGACCGCGAACGCACATATCTCGTTGGGCCAATTCGAAGAAGCGGAACACTTCGCTCGCTCGGCGATGCGCCGACCGGGCGCTGGATATTGGGCCTATGCCGCGCTCGCATCGGCGCTCGGCAATCTTGGACGCATCGAAGAAGCCCGGCCTGTTTGCGAAACATTGCTTAATTTTGTAGCGCACCCGGTTCCTTGGACACAAGTTTGTCTCACGCGGCGGGCCTGATTGAGATCGCGGCGTGCCACGCCTGACGAGCTTGAGCGGGGCTCAGGTAGCCGTTCTTTTCGACGATCCACTGGGCATTGTAGAGT
>JAKZSU010000096.1:0-16144 GCA_047517485.1 Alphaproteobacteria bacterium | reverse complement strand
GTACGCCGTGAACTCCGCGCCACCGACCTCGGCCAACACCTTCGTGATCGCCGCCGTCAACGTCGTCTTGCCATGATCAACATGACCAATCGTCCCGACATTCACATGCGGCTTCGTGCGCTCGAATTTCGCTTTCGCCATTCCTCGACTCCGTTCCTAAACGCCTTGATCCGGCGGAGTTAATCCCAGCTCACCAATGGTTTGCCGTTGCTGCAGGGTATCAAGCAAGTTTCGCCCTAACTTCCTCGGCCACCATTTGCGGCACCTGCGCATAGTGATCGAAGAACATGCTGTATTGCGCGCGCCCCTGGGTCACCGAGCGCAGCGTATTGACGTAGCCGAACATGGTCGCAAGCGGCACCATCGCGCGGATCGTGGTGACGTTCCCCGACGGCTCCATGCCCTGGATGTGTCCGCGACGGCTGTTCAGATCGCCGATCACATCGCCCATATAATTGTCCGGCGTCACCACCTCGACCCGCATCATCGGCTCGAGCAGTTTCGGCGCCGCCTGGCCGACCGCTTCGCGAAATGCCGCGCGCGCCGCGATCTCAAACGCCATAACGCTGGAATCGACATCGTGATGGGCGCCGTCGATGAGGGTCGCCTTGACGTCGATCACCGGATAGCCGGCAATCACGCCGGTCGTCATCGCCGCGGCAAGACCTTTCTCGACACCGGGAAGGTACTCCCGCGGCACGTTGCCGCCGACCACCTTGCTCTCGAACTCGAAACCCGCACCCTTCTTGCCGGGTTCGAGCTGCAACTTAATGCGCGCGTACTGACCCGAGCCGCCGGTTTGCTTTTTGTGGGTGTAATCGATTTCGGTCGCTTTGGTGATGGTCTCGCGATAGGCGACCTGAGGCGGGCCAACGTTGGCGTCGACCTTGAACTCGCGCTTCATGCGATCGACGATAATGTCGAGATGCAGCTCGCCCATCCCCTTGATGATGGTTTGGCCGCTTTCGATATCGCTCGAGACCTTGAACGAGGGGTCTTCCATCGCCAACCGGCCGAGCGCCGTCGACATTTTTTCTTGATCGGCTTTGGTCTTGGGCTCGACCGCGACCTCGATCACCGGGTTGGGGAATTCCATGCGCTCGAGCACCACCGGATGGTCGGGATCGCTCAAGGTGTCGCCGGTGGTCGTCGTTTTGAGCCCGCACAAGGCGACGATATCGCCGGCCCGGGCCTCCTTGACGTCCTGGCGATGGTTGGCGTGCATCTCGAGCATCCGGCCAACGCGCTCGCGCTTACGCTTGACGGTGTTGAGCATCGCGGACCCGCTTTCCAGGACGCCGGAATAGACCCGTACGAAGGTCAGCGATCCGACATAGGGGTCATTCATAATCTTGAAAGCGAGCGCGGAAAACGGCTCGTCGTCGGCGCTCTTGCGCGCGATCGGCTCATCGGTGTCGCCATTGACGCCCTGGATCGACTCGACGTCCGTCGGTGCCGGCAAATAGTCGACGACCGCGTCGAGCAAGGGCTGGACGCCCTTATTCTTGAACGCCGAACCATTGAACACCGGCACGAACACGCCGGCGATGGTGCCGGCCCGGACACAGCGTTTGAGGGTCTCCTCGTCGGGCTCGGTGCCGTCGAGATAGGCTTCCATCGCCGCGTCGTCGTGCTCGACCGCGGTTTCGACGAGCTTCTCGCGATACTCTTGCGCCATCGCCTGAAGAGACTCGGGTATATCGGCCTCGTAGAATTCGGCGCCGAGAGATTCGTCCTTCCACAGCACCGCCTTCATCTTGACGAGATCGACGATGCCGGCGTAATTGGCTTCCGCACCGACCGGCAGCTGCATGACCAGCGGTTTCGCGCCGAGGCGGTCGATGATCATCTCGACACAGCGCAGGAAGTCGGCGCCTATTCGGTCCATCTTGTTGACCAAACAAATTCGCGGCACGCCGTATTTATCAGCCTGCCGCCATACCGTCTCCGATTGGGGTTCGACCCCCGCTACGCTGTCGAATACGCATACCGCGCCGTCGAGCACGCGCAGCGATCGCTCGACCTCGATGGTGAAATCGACGTGGCCGGGCGTGTCGATAATATTGATCTGATGGTCGTTCCAGAAACACGTGGTCGCCGCGGAGGTAATGGTGATGCCGCGCTCTTGCTCCTGCTCCATCCAATCCATGGTGGCCGCGCCATCATGGACCTCGCCAATCTTATGAGACCGGCCGGTATAAAAAAGAATGCGCTCGGTCGTCGTCGTCTTACCGGCATCTATGTGCGCCATGATGCCGATGTTGCGATACCGATCGAGCGGGGTCGTGCGAGCCATTAAATCGTACCTTTACGCGAGTTCCGGAAATCCAACGCCGATTTACCAGCGATAGTGCGAGAAAGCCTTGTTGGCCTCCGCCATCCGGTGCGTATCTTCCCGTTTCTTTACCGCCGAGCCATTTCCCGACGCCGCGTCGAGTAGCTCGTTCGACAGACGATCGATCATGGTCTTTTCCGACCTTTTTCTTGCCGCGTCGATGACCCAGCGGATCGCCAGCGCTTGACGCCGCTCCGTCCGCACCTCGATCGGCACCTGATAGGTCGCGCCACCAACGCGCCGCGACTTGACCTCGACATTGGGTTTCACGTTCTCGAGCGCGTCGTGGAAAGTTTTCAAGGCGTCATTGCCGGTGCGCTCGGCAATCCGATCAAAGGCGCCGTAAACGATTCCCTCGGCGACCGACTTCTTGCCGGCATACATCAGATTGTTCATGAACTTGGTGACGACGAGATCACCGAACTTGGCGTCCCGCAATATTTCGCGCTTCTCGGCGGCATGACGACGTGACACTTCTCGATCCCCCCTATTTCGGGCGCTTGGCGCCGTATTTCGAACGCCGCTGGCGGCGATCGTCGACGCCTTGGGTGTCGAGGGTTCCGCGAATGATGTGATAGCGCACACCGGGCAGATCCTTAACCCGACCGCCGCGCAACATGACCACCGAATGTTCCTGAAGATTGTGGCCTTCGCCGGGAATATAGCTGGTCACCTCGAAGCCGTTGGTAAGGCGGACACGCGCGACTTTGCGCAGCGCCGAATTCGGCTTTTTCGGCGTCGTGGTGTACACGCGCGTACACACGCCGCGCTTTTGCGGACATGCCTCGAGCGCCGGAACCTTGTTCCGTACCACCGGTCGCTGACGGCCCTTGCGGACCAATTGGTTGATCGTCGGCATAAGCCCTTTTCCCGCGATCTGCGGCCGCACGTCCGATCAAACCAAGTGACCGACGATACGACCTAGCCATGAGACGCCCGGTGGATCCAAGTCGATCCGTCCGATAGGCGTCAAACCAAACACCGCACGGGCGGTCGCAAGCGACACCGCCCTAGCGGCCGTGAATGCGCCAAAAGCGAGGCGCCGTCTTATATTTTGCACGACGACGACCGTTCCAGTCGCCTTCGGAGACAGCGTCTAGGCGAAACCTACCACCTGTCCCCCGAATGAGGCGCGCATACTATGGACGCCTCTGGTCACCGTCAAGGCGAAATTCGCCGATTTGGCAATCACCGAAAATCCTCCCAAGACGGCGGAAATCCCAGGCTTTCCAGCCCGGGATTCAATCGCTTTGGAAGTGACCGATACGCCCCCGATCAGGCGACGCCGGCTTCCTCCGTCTCGAGCAACTTGGCGCTCTCCGCCGCCTCCGCTTTGCGGGCTTCGATGATCACCCGATCGCGTTCGCCAGCGACATGCTTCATCTCGTTCATATGACCGCCGGTCCCGGCCGGGATCAGGCGGCCAACGATGACATTCTCCTTAAGCCCGTGGAGCCCGTCGGAACGACCGGTGACCGCCGCTTCGGTCAGCACCCGCGTGGTTTCCTGGAACGACGCGGCCGAAATGAACGAGTTGGTCTGCAAACTCGCCTTGGTAATGCCCTGCAGGACCGGGTTTCCGGACGCCGCCTTGCCACCGTCGGCCTCGATGGTGCGATTGACATCGCGCAATTCGATTCGATCGACCTGCTCTCCAACCAAATAGGTGGTGTCGCCGGGATCCTCGATCTCGATCTTCTGCAGCATTTGGCGGGTGATCACCTCGATATGCTTGTCGTTGATCTTCACTCCCTGCAGGCGATAGACCTCCTGGATCTCGTAAACCAAGTAGTTGGCGAGTTCAGCGACGCCGAGAACCTTGAGAATGTCATGCGGCACCGGACTGCCGTCCATCAATAGATCGCCCTTGCGAACATAGTCGCCCTCTTGAACGGTGATGTGCTTGCCCTTCGGCATGAGGTATTCGACCGGTTCGGCGCCTTCCGCCTCCGGGACCACCACCAGACGACGCTTGGCCTTGTAGTCCTTGCCGAACTCGACATGGCCGTCGATCTCGCTGATGATCGCGAAATCCTTGGGTTTGCGAGCCTCGAACAGTTCGGCCACTCGCGGCAAGCCACCGGTAATATCGCGCGCCTTGGACCCTTCGAGCGGAATACGAGCCAGCACGTCACCGGCATGAATTTCGCCGTCCGCCTCGACGCTGAGAATCGCGTTCACCGGCAATTCGTAATGGGCTTCAATGCCACGCGCCAAAATCAACGGCTCGCCGTCGTCGCCGACGATCAGCATCCGCGGTCGCAAATCGGCACCCTTGCCGGTTTGCTTCCATTCGATGACCCGCAGCGTGCTAATCCCCGTCGCCTCATCGACCTCCTCGCGCATGGTCACGCCCTCGACGAGATCGATATAGGTTACCCGACCCGCCAATTCGCTGACGATCGGACGCATATGCGGATCCCACTCGGCGAGCTTGTCGCCCTTGGCGACCTTGGCGCCGCGACCCTTATCGTCGATCAGCAGACGACTGCCATAGGGCACCCGATGGCGCGCGCGCTCGCGTTTGTTGTCATCGAATACGACGAGCTCGCAATTGCGGCTCATGACCACTTGCGTGCCATTTGAATCGATAACCACGTTCTTGTTTTCGACCGTCACCTTGCCATCGACCGAGCACTCGATGCTCGATTGCTGGGCGCTTTGAGACACCGCGCCACCGATATGGAAGGTGCGCATGGTGAGCTGGGTCCCCGGCTCGCCAATCGACTGCGCGGCGATCACCCCCACCGCCTCGCCGATATTGACGCTGGTTCCGCGCGCGAGATCGCGGCCGTAACAGGTGGCACACACGCCCTGTTCGGATTCGCAAGTCAAGACCGAGCGGATATTGAGATTTTCGACACCCGCCGACTCGATCGCGATCACGCCGTCCTCGTCGATGATGACACCGGCCTTGAAGATCACCGATTCGTCAACCGGATCGAGGACGTCGACGGCGGGACAGCGTCCCAGGATGCGATCCGCCAGCGGCTCGATCACCTCGCCGCCCTCGATCACCGCCGCGACATCGAGGCCAGCGGTGGTTCCGCAGTCCACTTCGGTCACGATCACGTCCTGCGCGACATCGACTAAGCGACGGGTGAGATAGCCCGAATTCGCCGTCTTCAGCGCGGTGTCCGCCAACCCCTTGCGCGCGCCATGCGTCGAGTTGAAGTACTCGAGCACGGTGAGCCCTTCCTTGAAATTGGAAATGATCGGTGTTTCGATGATCTCGCCCGATGGCTTGGCCATCAGGCCACGCATGCCGGCGAGCTGCTTCATTTGCGCGGTCGAGCCACGGGCGCCGGAATGCGCCATCATGTAGATCGAATTCAGCGGCGTGGACGAGTCTTCATCGTCGCCGGCACCGGAAATCACACCCATCATTTCTTCGGCGACCTGGTCGGTGCATTGCGACCAGACGTCGATGACCTTGTTGTACTTCTCGCCCTGGGTGATCAGGCCCTCGGCATATTGGCGCTCGAACTCCTTGACCACGTCGCGCGTTTTGTTGACCAGCATTTCCTTGCTGTCCGGCACCACCATGTCGTCCTTGCCGAACGAAATGCCGGCGGCGCAGGCGCGGCTGAAACCGATCGCCATGATGCGGTCGGCGAACAGCACGGTCTCTTTCTGCCCGCAGTGCCGGTAAACCTCGTCGATAACCTGGCTGAGTTCTTTCTTGGTCAGCAACCGGTTGATCAGGTCGAAGCTGATCTTCGGATAGCGCGGCAGGATCTCGGACAGCAACATGCGGCCCGGGGTGGTCTCGACCACGGTGCTCAGCGGGTCGCCGTTCTCATCGACACCGTTGAAACGCGCCTTGACCTTGGCGTGCAAATGGACGGCACCGCTGTGCAAGGCATGTTCGATCTCGGCGATTGACGCAAACGCGCTGCCCTCGCCGGGCAAGCCGGCACGGGCGATCGAGATGTAGTAGAGCCCCAACACGATATCCTGACTGGGCACGATAATCGGTTTGCCGTTGGCCGGGCTGAGGATATTGTTGGTCGACATCATCAGCACCCGTACTTCGAGCTGGGCCTCGAGCGACAGGGGCACGTGAACCGCCATCTGATCGCCGTCGAAGTCCGCGTTGAAGGCGGCGCAGACCAGCGGATGAAGCTGGATCGCCTTGCCCTCGATCAGTTTGGGCTCGAACGCCTGGATCCCGAGCCGATGCAAGGTCGGCGCCCGGTTCAGCATTACCGGATGCTCGCGGATCACTTCTTCGAGGATATCCCAAACCTCGGGGCGTTCTTTTTCGACCATCCGCTTGGCCGCCTTGATGGTGGTCGCCATGCCGTAGAGCTCGAGCTTCGAATAGATAAACGGCTTGAACAGCTCCAAGGCCATCTTCTTGGGCAGCCCGCATTGATGCAGATGCAACTCGGGCCCGACCACGATCACCGAACGACCGGAATAATCGCAGCGCTTGCCGAGCAGGTTCTGGCGGAACCGGCCCTGCTTGCCCTTGAGCATGTCGGCGAGCGATTTCAACGGCCGCTTGTTGGCGCCGGTGATCACCCGTCCGCGCCGCCCATTGTCGAACAGGGCATCCACTGCTTCTTGCAGCATGCGCTTCTCGTTGCGCACGATAATGTCGGGCGCACGCAGCTCGAGGAGGCGCTTGAGGCGGTTGTTGCGGTTGATCACGCGGCGATAAAGATCGTTGAGATCGGAGGTCGCGAAGCGGCCGCCATCGAGCGGCACCAGCGGTCGCAGTTCGGGCGGAATCACAGGCACCACTTCCATAATCATCCATTCCGGCCGATTGCCGGATTCGATGAACGCCTCGACCAGTTTGAGGCGCTTGACCAGCTTCTTGCGCTTGGCCTCGGACTTGGTCTCGCCCAGATCCTCGCGCAGGCGCACGCGTTCGCTGTCGAGCTCGAGCCCGGTCAGCATGGTGCGGATTGCCTCGGCGCCGATACCCGCGCTGAACGCGTCGTCGCCGAACTCGTCGAGATATTGCAGATGCTGCTCCTCGGTGAGCAGCTCGTTCTGCTTCAGCGGCGTCAACCCGGGCTCGATGACCACGTAATTCTCGAAATAGAGAATCCGCTCGATCTCCTTGAGGGTCATATCGAGGAGTGTGCCGATCCGCGACGGCAGCGACTTCAGGAACCAGATATGGGCGACCGGCGAGGCAAGTTCGATATGCCCCATGCGCTCGCGACGAACCTTCGACTGAATCACCTCGACGCCGCATTTCTCGCAGACGATGCCGCGATGCTTCATCCGCTTGTACTTAGCGCACAGGCATTCATAGTCCTTGATCGGGCCGAAAATCTTGGCGCAGAACAGGCCGTCGCGTTCCGGCTTGAAAGTGCGGTAGTTGATCGTCTCGGGCTTCTTGACCTCGCCATAGGACCACGACCGAATTTTCTCGGGGCTGGCGATCGAGATGCGAATCTCGTCAAACCGCCGGGTAGTGCTGACGGGAGTGAAGATGCTCATTAGGTCGTTCATGTAGCGTTTCTCCTACGCCTTGTTCCGGCCGAGTCTGAGCCCGGTCCAGTGCCGAATTCGGGTGCGGCGACGCGGCCGAGGCGCGACCCGTGATCTAGGGTCGCGCCTCAGCCGTCTCCAACTGTTATTCGCGGTTCACCAGCTCGACGTCGAGGCTCAGCGACTGCAGTTCCTTGATCAGCACGTTGAAGGATTCCGGAATACCGGCCTCGAACGTGTCGTCGCCACGGACGATCGACTCGTAGGCCTTGGTCCGGCCCGACACGTCGTCCGACTTGACGGTCAACATTTCCTGCAACGTGTAAGCGGCGCCATAGGCCTGCAGGGCCCACACCTCCATCTCACCGAACCGCTGGCCACCGAACTGCGCCTTGCCACCCAACGGCTGCTGGGTGACCAGACTGTACGGTCCGATCGACCGGGCATGGATTTTGTCGTCGACCAAATGGTGCAGTTTGAGCATGTAGATGTAGCCCACCGTCACCTTGCGGTCGAAGGTCTCGCCGGTCCGCCCGTCGATCAGGGTCATTTGACCCGAACTGTCGAGCCCGGCGCGATCCAGCATCTCGACGATGTCGGCTTCGTGCGCGCCGTCGAACACCGGGGTGGCGATCGGCACACCTTCCCGCAGATGGCCGCCGAGTTCGAGGACTTCTTCGTCGTCGAGGTTCTTGAGCGCATCCTTGGGGATTCCGGTGCCGTAATAGTCCGCCAATTGCTTGCGCAGCTGCTTGGTATCACCGCCCTTATTGAGAAGCTCGCCGATTTGGCGGCCCAACGCATGGGTCGCCCAGCCAAGATGGGTCTCGAGTATCTGGCCGACGTTCATGCGCGACGGGACACCGAGCGGATTAAGCACGATATCGACCGGCGTGCCGTCTTCGAGATACGGCATGTCCTCGATCGGCATGATCCTCGAAATCACACCTTTGTTGCCGTGGCGGCCGGCCATCTTGTCGCCGGGTTGCAGCTTGCGCTTCACCGCGACGAAGACCTTGACCATCTTGAGCACGCCGGGCAGCAACTCGTCGCCGCTCTGGACCTTCTCGACTTTTTCGTCGAATTGGTTCTTGAGCGCGGCGGTCGCCTCGTCGAGTTCCCGATTAAGGTCCTCGATCCGGGCCATGACTTTCTCGTCCTTGACGGCGAACTGCCACCACTGCCCCCGACTAAGCTCGCCGAGTAGGGCCTCGGTTATCTTGCCGCCGGCCTTCACGTTCTTCGGACCGGAGACGATCTGGCGATTGAGCAACAGGTCCTGAAGGCGGTCGAAGATACTGCCCTCGATAATCAAGCGCTCGTCGTTCCTGTCCTTGGCTAGGCGATCGATCTCGGCGCGTTCGATGGCAAGAGTACGCTCGTCCTTGTCAATGCCGCGGCGCGAAAACACTCGCACCTCGACGACGGTTCCCGCCACGCCAGGCGGCAGTCGCAACGCGGTATCACGCACATCGGACGCTTTCTCACCGAAGATCGCGCGCAGGAGCTTCTCCTCCGGCGTCATCGGCGATTCGCCCTTCGGCGTGATCTTGCCGACCAGGATATCGTTCGGTTTCACCTCGGCGCCGATATAGACGATCCCGGCTTCGTCGAGGTTTTTCAGCGCTTCCTCGCCGACATTGGGAATGTCACGCGTGATGTCTTCCGGCCCGAGCTTGGTATCGCGCGCCATCACCTCGAATTCCTCGATATGGATCGAGGTAAAAACGTCGTCACGCACGATGCGCTCCGATATCAGGATCGAATCCTCGAAGTTGTAGCCGTTCCACGGCATGAACGCGACGAGCACATTGCGCCCCAGCGCGAGCTCGCCGAGTTCGGTCGACGGTCCATCCGCGATCACGTCGCCGACGGCGATCTTGTCACCCACTTTCACCAGCGGACGCTGGTTGATACAGGTGTTCTGGTTGGATCGCTGGAACTTCAACAGGTTGAAGATATCGACACCGGCGGACCCATCGCTGTCCTCCTCGGTCACCCGGATCACGATGCGCCGGGCATCGACCTGATCGACCACGCCGGCACGGCGCGCGACCACGGTGGCGCCCGAGTCGCGGGCCACGATTTCCTCCATGCCGGTACCGACCAGCGGCGCCCGCGCTTGCAACAGCGGCACCGCCTGGCGCTGCATGTTCGAGCCCATCAAGGCCCGGTTGGCATCGTCATTCTCGAGAAACGGGATCAGCGACGCGGCCACCGACACCAACTGCTTCGGCGACACATCAATGTAATCGACATTCTCCGCCCCGGTCATCACGAAATCGCCGTTGACCCGGCAGCTCACCAAATCGCGCTTGAAATGGCCGCTGTCGGTCAGCGGTGCGTTGGCCTGGGCGATCGTGTACCGCGCCTCGTCCATCGCCGAAAGATAATGCACCTCTTTCGAGACCTTGCCCTTCTCGACCTTGCGGTACGGGCTCTCGATGAAGCCGTACTTATTGACCCGCGCATAGGTCGCGAGACTGTTGATGAGGCCGATGTTCGGCCCTTCCGGCGTCTCGATCGGGCAGATCCGCCCGTAATGGGTCGGATGGACGTCACGCACCTCGAAACCGGCACGCTCGCGCGTCAAGCCCCCCGGGCCGAGCGCCGAAAGGCGACGCTTGTGGGTGATTTCCGAAAGCGGGTTGGTCTGATCCATGAATTGGCTGAGCTGCGAAGAGCCGAAAAACTCTCGCACCGCCGCCGCCGCCGGCTTGGCGTTGACCAGATCGTGCGGCATAACCGCGTCGATTTCGACAGCGCTCATCCGTTCGCGGATCGCGCGCTCCATGCGCAAGAGACCAACGCGATATTGGTTCTCCATCAATTCGCCGACCGAGCGCACCCGGCGATTGCCGAGATGATCGATATCGTCAATGTCGCCGCGGCCGTCTTTGAGATCGACCAAGGTGCGGACCACCGAGACCACGTCGGCGCGACGCAACTCGCGCAATTCGTCTTCGCTATCGATATTGAGACGCGCGTTCATCTTGACGCGGCCGACCGCGGACAAATCGTAACGCTCCGAACGCTGAACATCGACATCCGCTAGATCGACCCAGACCGTCTTCGGGCCGCTATAGCCCACAGCGCACGAGATCAGCAGACAGATCATGTCTTTCTGGGCGTCGAGAACCCACGCGCCGGAGCCGATTTCGCCGCGGTCGAGCTCGGCCACCGGCTTCAGCCGACGGTTCGGTTCGGTACGCGCCTCGACGGTCGCCTTCTTGAGCTTCACCTGGCTCAAAAACAGGTCGTAAAAGAGACGTTCCGCGCTTTCCTCGGTCGGCGGCTCGCCGGGACGCATGACCCGATAGATATCGGTCAGCGCTTCTTCGCGACTGTTGTTCTTGTCGACGGCCAAGGTGTTACGGACATAGGGGCCCATCGACGGGCCCATCGACGGGCCAA
Source organism: Alphaproteobacteria bacterium (assembly GCA_047517485.1). Taxonomy (GTDB): domain Bacteria; phylum Pseudomonadota; class Alphaproteobacteria; order UBA7887; family UBA7887; genus JAKZSU01. The sequence goes on along the minus strand of JAKZSU010000096.1, from coordinate 4,944 downwards.
TCGCCAGGATCGGTACCGCGGTGATGCCGATCTCCTCGATCGCCTCGAGCACTTCCTCGGCAATCAGGTCGCCGGCCTCGGCCAGCACCAACCCGGTCTCGGTATTGACGATATCGGTGGCGACGTAACTTTCCATCATGTCGGCGGGCTCGACGAGTTGCTCCTTGAAGCCGTCGTCGGCCAATTTTTTGATCAGCCGCGCGGTGATCCGGCGGCCGGCTTTAAGAACCGCCTTGCCGGTCTTGGCATCAATCAGATCACGCGCGAGCTTGGTCCCCTTAAGGGTCTCGCCCTCGAACGGCATGCTCCAACCCTTCTTGCCGCGGGTATACGTCACGGTAACGAAGAAGGTGGTCAGAATGTCCTCGGTGCTGAGACCGAAAGCGCGCAGCAGGGTGGTCACCGGCAATTTGCGCCGGCGATCGACGCGAACATAGATAATGTCCTTGGCGTCGAACTCGAAATCGAGCCATGAGCCGCGATAGGGAATGACCCGTGCGGCGAAAAGATATTTCCCCGACGAGTGGGTCTTGCCCTTGTCATGATCGAAGAACACGCCGGGCGAGCGGTGCATCTGGCTGACGATCACCCGTTCGGTGCCGTTGATGACGAATGTGCCCTTGTCGGTCATGAGCGGCATATCGCCCATGAACACGTCCTGTTCCTTGATATCGCGAACGGTACGCGCGCCGGTCTCTTCATCGACGTCCCAGACGATGAGCCTGAGCGTTACGCGCAGCGGAGCGGCATAGGTGGTGCCGCGTTGCTGACACTCTTCGACATCGTATTTCGGACGATCGAAGGCGTACAATACGAAATCCAACTGCGATCGGTCGGAAAAATCGCGAATCGGGAACACCGACTTGAATACGGCGTTTAGGCCACTTTCCTGTCGATCTTCGGGTGCGACGTACTGCTGAAGAAATGATTCGTATGAAGTCTTTTGGACCTCGATCAAATTCGGCATCGGGGTGGCGGCGGAAATCCGCCCGTAATTTTTGCGAATGCGCTTGCGCCCGGTGAAAGACAGGGTCATGCATGCTCCTCGTCAGGAGGTTGACGGACAGCGGCCACGGCCCGCCGAGCGGAACGGCGAAGCCGGAGGTTCGAACCAGAACGACAGGTGGAATAGCAGGCTGAAGCCCACTTTTAAGGCCAAAGGTGCAAACAACCGCAAGCGCGCGCTATTGCCTAGCGCCGCGTATGCGGTTTCATGCTATCCGGACGAGATCCGGGCTATTTTAATGACCAGTTCCGCTGCCGTCAGGTTCAGTCAGGCCTAACGTCGTGAATCTTGGGGCGTTTGTCAAGATGCCGTCGCCCACATCACGGTGCCGTGACGTGGGCGACAGGCGCCCGATACCGCTATTTGAGTTCGACGGTGGCGCCAACTTCCTCGAGCTTCTTCTTGAGCGCTTCGGCTTCGTCCTTGGTCACCGCTTCCTTGATCGCTTTCGGGGCGGATTCGACGAGGTCCTTGGCCTCCTTGAGGCCGAGACCGGTAATCGCGCGAACTTCCTTGATCACGTTGATTTTCTTCTCGCCGTACGACGCCAAAACGACGTCGAACTCGGTTTTCTCTTCGGCAGCGTCTTCGCCTGCCGCCGGCGCCGCCACCACCGCGACCGGTGCCGCGGCGGATACGCCCCATTTGTCTTCGAGCAGTTTCGACAAATCCGCCGCCTCGAGGACGGTCAGCGCCGACAAATCTTCGGCAATCTTTTCCAAATCAGCCATTTCTCATTTCTCCTCTGCTTGAACTCTGTTCCTGGTTTTACGTGAGCGTCTCGCGACCCCGGGGGGCCCTCAAGCCGCTGCTTTATCGGTCGTGGCCGCCGCATGCGCGCCGATGACCCGGGCAACCGCCCCGGCCGGCGCTTGAAGGACACCGGCGATCTTGGTCGCCGGCGCATTCAACAGACCCAATATCGTGCCCCGCAGCTCGTCGAGCGACGGCAGACTTGCCAAGTTCTTGATTCCGGCGGCATCGAGCGGCAGGTCCTTCAGACCGCCACCCAAGATCACCAGATACTCGTTTCCCTTCGCGAATTCCGCCGACGCCTTGGCGGCGGCCACCGGATCGTCCGCATAGGCGATCGCCGTCGGACCGATGAAATATTGCGAAAGGTGCTCGTAGGGCGTGCCCGCGAGCGCGAGTTTGACAAGGCTGTTCTTGGTCACCCGAAACCGGGCTCCGGCGTCGGTCATCCGGCGCCGCAGATCGGTTGCCTCGGCGGCGGTAATGCCGAGGTAATGGGTGACCACGACGGAATCCGCGTCGTTAAAGGTCTCATGCAGCGAAGCGACCTGCTGTTCCTTGGTGGCTCGGTCCACTTCATGCCTCCGTAAAATGGACCCCGGACCAACGAGCGTCGCCGCTCGGGCCCAAGATCCGGTTGCAAACAGGATCCCGCCAGTATCCGGCGGGCTCCGACTTGCCTGTCCCAGAGGTTCAAGCCGACGCATCCGCGATACCGCGCGAGCGGTCCGCGAGAGGTCGACACTTCCCCTGTCTGTGCAGGCCGGTTGGCCGTTTAGGCCCGTCCCCGACACGTCATGTCGGATTGGGCACCTGCGGTCTCGGACAGGATGGGTTGAGCTTACGCCCGACCCTTTTGACGCTTCGTCCGAAGCGCCAAACCGTGAAAATCGTAACCCGTCTTAGATCTGGACGAGCTGCTCCGTGTCAAGCTTGATGCTGTTTCCCATCGTCGAGCTCAACGACGCGCGGGTCATGTATATGCCCTTGGCGCCGCTCGGCTTGGCGCGATTGATCGCACCGATCAGTGCCTCGACGTTCTCGACCATGGCCTGCTCGGCAAAGCTCGCCTTGCCGATACCGGCATGAATAATACCCGCTTTCTCGACGCGAAACTCGACTTGGCCGCCCTTGGCCGCCTTGACCGCATCGGCGACATTGGGGGTCACGGTGCCGAGCTTGGGGTTCGGCATCAGGCCGCGGGGGCCGAGAATCTTACCCAGCCTGCCGACCACGCCCATCATGTCGGGGGTGGCGATGCAGCGATCGAAATCGATCTCACCGGCCTGCACTTTCTCCGCCAATTCCTCGGCGCCCACCAGATCGGCGCCCGCGGCGGTCGCCTCCTCGGCCTTCGCCTCCTTGGCGAATACCGCGACGCGGACCGTTTTACCGGTGCCGTTGGGCAAGTTGATCATGCCGCGCACCATTTGGTCGGCATGGCGCGGATCGACGCCGAGATTGACCGCGATCTCGATGGTTTCGTCGAACTTCGCGGTGGCGCGTTCCTTCACCATCTTGACCGCATCGACAACGCTAAGAACGGCGGCGGGATCGAGTCCGTCGCGCACCGCTTTCGAACGCTTGGAATAATTGCGTGCCATCGCTCAGCCCCCCACCACTTCGATGCCCATCGAGCGCGCGGTTCCCGCCAGCATGCTGCTCGCCGCATCGATATCGTTGGCGTTGAGATCTTTCATTTTAAGCTCGGCGATCTCGCGCAATTGGGCCATCGTCACCTGACCGACCGGATCGATACGCCCGACTTCGCCGGAGCCCTTCTCGACCTTGGCCGCCTTCTTGATGAAGAAACTCGCCGGCGGCGATTTGGTCTCGAAACTGAAACTGCGATCGCCATACACCGTGATGATGGTCGGGATCGGCATGCCCTGTTCCATGTTCTGCGTGGTGGCGTTGAAGGCCTTGCAGAACTCCATGATATTGAGACCGCGCTGGCCCAGCGCCGGGCCGATCGGCGGTGACGGGTTGGCTTGCCCCGCCGGCACCTGCAACTTGATATAGCCGTCTATCTTCTTTGCCATTTCTCTTCCCTTTCACAGCGGGGGCGTGGTGCGGCCATGGCGGACCTCCCACACCTAAAGCTTGAGACGAAGGTTCTAAACTATAATTTCTCGACTTGCGAATATTCGAGCTCGACCGGTGTCGCGCGACCGAAGATCGATACCGCCACCTTGAGCCGGGCTTTGTCCTCGTCGACATCCTCGACCATGCCGTTGAACGAGGTGAACGGTCCATCGCTGACCCGCACCATCTCGCCGATATCGAAGGTGATCGAGGGCTTCGGTCGTTCGATCCCTTCCTGAACCTGACGCAAAATGCGATCGGCCTCGGATTGGCGGATTGGCGACGGCTTGCCGCCCGATCCCAAGAAGCCGGTGACTTTGGCGGTATTCTTCACCAAATGCCACGACTCGTCGGACATCACCATCTTGATCAGCACATAGCCGGGCAGGAACTTGCGTTCGCTCGAGACCCGCTTGCCGCGGCGCATTTCGACCACTTCCTCGGTCGGCACCATCACTTCCTCGAAGTCCTCGGCCATGCCCTTGCGAATCGCCTGGTCCTTGATCGCCTGCGCGACCTTCTTCTCGAAGCCCGAGTAGGTGTGGATGATATACCAGTGGGCGTTGCCCACGGCGGTCGTGGCCATCGTCACGCTCCCAATCCAAGAATCATGCGAACTCCCCACGACAATACCTGATCGACCAGAAAGAAGAATATCGCCATTACGAAGGCCATGATGAACACCATGATCGTGGTGACGGTGGTTTCCTTGCGAGTCGGCCATGTAACGCGCGACGCTTCTTGGCGCACTTGGCGGACGAACTCTCCTGGGGATGTCTTGGCCATAACCTAATTCTTTTTCCGGTTCGCTGCTACGTAGTAACGGGTTGGTTGTTTCGCAAGAGTTGGCAGGAGTGGAGGGACTCGAACCCACAGCCCCCGGTTTTGGAGACCGGTGCTCTACCAATTGAGCTACACTCCTATTGTCGCTTCACTGGCTGTCCGGCCTCTCCGCGACCGCTTTATTCCTCGACCGAGGCGACGACGCCGGCGCCGACGGTGCGGCCGCCCTCGCGGATCGCGAAGCGCAGGCCCTGATCCATCGCGATCGGCGCGATCAACTCGATGCTCATCGCGATATTGTCCCCCGGCATCACCAT
>JAKZSU010000095.1:0-32527 GCA_047517485.1 Alphaproteobacteria bacterium | reverse complement strand
GAGACACGCCCGCAAATGCGCGCCGCGCGCTTGAGCGACTTGAGGGCTCCACGCACGGCGCGCGTGCCAACCCATCAACAATGCGCTATGCAGAAACAGGACTCTCCTTATGAATGCGGGGGCCTTGGGGCGCAGGTCACGCATTTTCTATGACAAGCTGCTCAGCCATCCGTGGCTGAAGGATTTTTTCGAAGGCGTGCCGCGGCCGCATTTGGAATATCAGCAGACCGGTTTCCTCGCCGCCGCGTTCGGCGGGCCGTGGATGTACGGCGGCCGGCCGATCGATACCGCGCACCTGCCTATGTTCATCACCGAGGAGGTGTTCATGCTGCGCCACGATATTCTCGGCCAGTCGCTCATCGAGGCCGGCGTGCGGCCCGATCTGCGCGAGCGCTGGCTTGCCTACAGCATGAAAACCGAGAGAGCGCTGGTCAAGGCGTCGATCGGGGAATGCGCGGGGCGCTACAAGACCGAGCCGATCTTCGTTGTCGCGAAACCGGGGGCGCGGACACGGGTGCGCGAAGAGGCTTGAGGCCGGGCGCCGGCGGTCTAGATTCACTGTTGATATATTTTGCGATCATTTTTGATGAATTGGCGGACGCATAGCCGCCGTGGAGACCCTTATGGATAAGCAGAGACTGCATCTGGTATTCGGCGGCAAGGTCACCGATGCCAATGGCGTTGAGTTCGTCGATTGCGAACAAGTCGACGTCGTCGGCGTCTATCCCAATTACGCCGAGGCGCTCGAAGCCTGGCGCGGTGCCGCGCAATCGACCGTCGATGACGCCGACACGCGCTATTTCGTGGCCCACTTGCACCGCCTGTTCGAGCCGCAAGGCGAGGACGCGGCGCGGGAGCTGGAAGAGGTTTAAAGGGCGCGCTTTTAAAGGGCGTTCAGACGCCACGCAGGCTGGCCTCGCATAAGCTCGGGCGCGCGGTCGCGCTTGCCGTGCCTCCGAGGTGCGGGTCGGGTGTTTAAAGAGCGTTTATTCGCCACGCAGGCTGGCCTCGCATAAGCTCGGGCGCGCGGTTGCGCTTGCCGCCCTGCGGGGGCGGGGTAAAATTTTCGGCGCCCCCGAGGGGTCGGTTTGCCATAACCGCGCCGTGATTGTAGTTTAGCCGCCCCTTTCAGACCAATTGAGACGAGATCCGTGTCGGAAATATTTCGCGAAGTCGACGAGGACGTTCGGCGCGACCTGTATATGACGCTATGGCTGCGCTTCCGGTGGCTGATTATCGGCGCCGTGGTGGTGGTTGTCGGTGGCACCGCGTCCGTTGTGGGGTGGCGCGATTACACCGCCACTCGACAAGAGAACCGCGCGCAGGCGTTCGCCGCCGCCGCCGCCTTGGCCGATGCCGATCGCCACGATGACGCGGCGCGGGCGTTTGGCGCCTTCGCCGACGATGTCGGCTCGGACTATGCGGTCCTCGCGTGGTTGCGCGAGGCGGCGGCGCTGGCCGCGGCCGGCGATCGTGCCGGCGCGGTGGCGACCTATGACCGCGTGGCGGCCGATAGCGGCGTCGACGAGGTGTTGCGCGAATTCGCGGTGATCCTGGCGGCGCAGCATGTGCTCGACGGCCGCGACGCGGCGGGTGCCGAGCAACGCCTGGGCCCGCTGGCGGGCGGCGCCGGCGCGTGGCGGCATATGGCGCGCGAGCTGCAGGCGCTGGCGGCGCTGCAATCGGGTCGCAACGAGGACGCGCGGGCGATCTTTGCCGAACTGGTCGAACAGGCCGGGGTCCCCAACGGGGTGAGAATCCGTGCCTCCGAACTGTTGTCGGCACTCGGCGGTCCGATCGAGACCACCACCCAATGATGGCCTTTGAACGCGTCCTGCGCGGCGCGGTCGCCGGATTGGCGATCGCGGTCCTGAGTGGCTGCGCCGACACCTGGTTCGGCGGCGGCGAGGATGCCGCGCCCTTGCCGGGCAAGCGGATCTCGGTGCTGCTGCTCGAGCGCACCCTGGAGCCCGATCCGTTGCTGGCGAGCGAGCCGGTGGTGTTGCCGCGCCCCTTGGCCAACGAGGACTGGCCGGTGGCCGGCGGCAACCCGAACCACGCGCCACACCATCTCGCGGTCGGCGAATTGCTCGATATCGCGTGGCGCCGGGACATGGGCGAGGGCGAGACCGACGACAATCTGATCCTGTCGACGCCGGTAGTGGCAGGCGGCCGGGTGTTCCTTCTCGATTCGGAAACCAACGCGATCGCGCTCGATCTGGCGAGCGGCGCGGTGGCGTGGGAACGCGAACTGATCCCCGAATTCGAAGACGATGACGCGAGCCTCGGCGGCGGTGTCGCTTATGGCGACGGCCTGGTGTTCGTCTCGACCGCGTTCGGCGATCTGATCGCCCTCGACGCGGCCTCTGGCGGCACCGTCTGGCAGCAGAATCTGTCGGCGCCGTTGCGCGCCGCGCCGGCGGTGGCCGACGGCCGGGTGTTCGTCATCACCTATGACAATCGGCTGTTCGCGGTCGATGCGGCGGGCGGCGAGATCCTGTGGGTCCACGAGGCGATCATCGAAAGCGCTGGACTGCTCGGCGCCGCGGTGCCGGCGGTCAGCGGCGATCTGGTGGTAGCGTCGTTCTCGTCCGGCGAGGTGGTCGCGTTGCGGGTCGAAAACGGCCGCCTGGCGTGGGCGGATTCGCTGATCTTTCAGGGCCGGATGGGGTCGCGGACCAATCTGAGCGATGTCGATGCCAGCCCGGTGGTCGACCGCGGCTTGGTGATCGCGATCAGCCAGAGCGGGCGCCTGGTGGCGGTCGATCTGCGCTCGGGCCTGCGGCTGTGGGATCAGGAAATTCCCAGCACTCAGATGCCGTGGGTGGCCGGCGACTACATTTACATCGTGACGGTGGACGCCGAAGTGGTGTGCCTGCGCCGCGGCGACGGTCGCATCCGCTGGGTAACCTCGCTGCCGCGCTTCGAGGATCCGGAAGAGCGCGAGGATCCCATCCTGTGGAGCGGCCCGGTGCTCGCCGGCGATCGTCTGGTGGTCACCGCGAGCGACGGGGTGGCCTTGGCGATCTCGCCCTACACCGGCGATATCCTGGGTCGCCAGGACGTGCCCGGCGGGATCCGCCTGCCGCCGATCGTCGCCAACGGGACGATGTATCTGCTGACCACCAACGCCGAACTCATCGCGCTGAAATAGCGGCGTCCGCGACCCGCCAGCGAAAGCAAAGTATGACCCCGACCATCGCCCCGACCGTCGCCCCGACCATCGCCATCGTCGGCCGGCCCAACGTCGGCAAGTCGACCCTGTTCAACCGCCTGGTGGGGCGCCGTAGCGCCCTGGTCGACGATCGCCCCGGGGTGACCCGCGATTGGCGCGAGGGCGAGGGGAGCCTCGGGCCGGCGCGGTTTCGGGTAATCGATACCGCGGGGCTCGAGGATGCCGGCGGCGACAGCCTTGAGGCCCGCATGCAGGGCCAGACCGACGCCGCGCTCGACGAGGCCGATCTGGTGTTGATGGTAGTCGACGGGCGCGCCGGGCTAACCCCGCTCGATCGCTATTTCGGCGACTGGCTGCGCCGCCGCGACCGCCCGGTGTGCCTGGTGGTCAACAAGGCGGAAGGGATGGCCGGCGAGGCCGGCATCGTCGAGGCCTACGAGCTCGGACTCGGCGAGCCGGTGGCGATCTCGGCGCAGCACGGCGAGGGCCTGTCGGAGCTCTACGACGCGGTGGTCGAGGCCTTGCCGGCGGCGCTCAACGATGACGACGATGCCGACCAAAACGAGGCCGCGACCGGCCCGCTCAAACTGGCGATCATCGGCCGGCCGAACGTCGGCAAATCGACCCTGGTCAACCGCCTGGTCGGCAGCGAACGGGTGCTCACCGGCCCCGAAGCCGGGATTACCCGCGACGCGATCACCGTGCCGTGGCGCTGGCGCGACCGCGATGTCGAACTGGTCGATACCGCCGGCATGCGCAAGCGCGCGCGGGTCGCCGGCGCGCTCGAGCGGATGTCGGTGGCGGACAGCCTGCGCACGATCCGGAGCAGTCATGTGGTCGCCCTGGTGGTCGATGCGACGCGGCCGATGGAGAAACAGGATTTTACCATCGCCAGTCTGGTGATCGACCAAGGTCGCGCCCTGGTGATCGTCGCCAACAAGTGGGATCTGGTCGAGCACAAGGACATCGTCGCGCGGCAGATCCGCGAGCAGCTTGAGGCGGCGCTGACCCAGGTGCGCGGGGTCGCGGTCAAGCCGATCTCGGCGGTCGCGGGAAGCGGCATCGACAAAATGATGGACGCGGTGTTCGCCGCGCGCGAAGTGTGGCAGCGGCGCGTCCCCACCGCCGCGCTCAACCGCTGGATCGAGGATGTGCTGGCCTACCATCCGCCACCGCTCGACAAGGGCCGCCGGGTCAAGATCCGCTACCTCACCCAAGTCAGCAGCCGGCCGCCGACTTTTGCGTTGTTCGTCAACCGGCCAAACAGCTTGAAGGAGTCCTATCGCCGCTATCTGGCGAACGGCTTGCGCAACGATTTCGATCTGCCCGGCACGCCGATACGGCTGGTCGCGCGCGGCGGCAAGAACCCGTATGTGAAGCGGTGAGGTTTCAATCCCTGTCAGACCTGGCCGCCATCTATAACCAGACTCCTGAAATTGCTATAGAGGCGTTCGGCGTTGGCGGTGAGAGCCGGCATGTTTTCGGCGGCGCTGGCGTCCAATCCTGCCAGCGCTCCGTCGCCCAGAGTCGCTTGTAGCGCGTCGCGATAGGCCGGCACGCGCCCCCAGTTGGCCACCGTGTCGGGTTCGACCTCGACGTGGTACTGCATCGACCAAGCGTTGTCGCCGACCCGCATGGCTTGAATCGCACACACCTCCGAGCGCACCAGGACGACGGCATCGTCCGGCGGCCGGGTGACTTGCACGGAATGCCATTGCAGGGCTTTTTGACGGTCCGGCATGGCGGCGAACAGGGGATCGGCTTGTCCGGCTTCGTTGAGCGCGACATCGAGCATGCCGATTTCCGGGATTGGCTGCGGACCGCAGGTGCCGCCGAGCGCGTCCGCCAGCAGCTGGTGGCCGAGGCATATGCCGAGAAACGGCTTTCGCAAATCGCGCACCCAATGACGGATCGCCGCCTTCTCGGCAATCAGCCACGGGTGTTCCTCGACATCCCACACGTCCATCGGCCCGCCCATGACCCATAGCGCGTCAAAATCCTCGAGCGGCGGGATTTTTTCGCCCTCGTCGAGTTCGATCGTGGTCCAGTCAAGCCCGTCGTGGCGCAGGCAGTGGCGCAAATGCCCCGGATGTTCGCAGGCGATATGTTGCAAGACGAGGAGGCGCATGGGGCTTTGTAGGGTTATCAATTGGCATTTCCAAGATTTGATTCCAAGGGAATGCCTCGGCGGCCTGACCAGGTTTCAGACGCCGGCTAACCTTTCCTCGCATGAGTTTCGGCGTGTGGCGGCGCTTGGGCGCGGGCAAACCCCCTAAATCCCCCTTGTCAGGGCGACCCTTTACCTCTTCTCCTTCCCTGACATGGGAGGGTTACGGTGGGATTGTTTGACGTTTACCTCTGCCTTGACGACCTCGCCGTGGCGGGTGCAGGACGGCAGCGCCAGTTCCAGAAAGCTGTCGGCGATCGCCTCGGGCGGCGGCAGGGTTGCCGGATACTCGCCGGGCATTGCTTCGGCGCGCATCGCGGTGCGGACCGCGCCAGGGTCGAGGATGTTGACCCGGACCGGGGTGTTGCGCGTCTCCTCGGCGTAGATGCCGGCGAGCATTTCGAGCGCCGCCTTGCTGACCGCGTAGGCGCCCCAATAGGCCCGCGGTCCCCGCGCCACGCCGGATGTAACAAAAATCGCCCGTCCGGCGTCGGACTGGCGGAGAAGCGGATCGAAGCTGCGGATCAGGCGCCAGTTGGCGTTGACGTTGGTCTCGATCACCCGGTCGAAGATATGCGGGCGAATGTGACTCAACGGGCTGAGCGCACCAAGGATCGCGGCGGCGCCGACCAGGATGTCGAGTTTGCCGTGGCGTTCGGCGATGACGCCGCCCAAACGATCGATGGCGGGCCCGTCATTAACGTCGAGCGGCACCATCGTGGCCGGACCGCCGGCCGCGGGGATTTTCTCGTTTAGCGCCTCGAGGCCTTCCTCGGAGCGCGCGATGGCGTAGACGTGGGCGCCTTCCTCTGCCATGCGCAGCGCCACGGCGTGGCCGATGCCGCGCGAGGCGCCGGTGACCACGGCTATGCGGCCGGCAAGCTGCAGAACTCAAGCGCTTTCGGCGAGCAGCGACAGTTGCACCGGGCCGACGCCGGATTCGGAATCCGACAGGGTGATCGGATAGTCGCCAGTGAAGCACGCGTCGCAGAATTGCGGCTGATCGGGATCGCGGCCCTCTTCGCCCATCGCCCGGTAGAGCCCGTCCATCGAGATGAAGGCGAGCGAATCGGCGCCGATGTGGCGCGCCATCTCCTCGACATTCATTTGCGAGGCAAGCAGCTGATCGCGGGTCGGGGTGTCGACGCCGTAGAAGCAAGAATGGGTGGTCGGCGGACTGGCGATACGCATATGGACTTCGGTGGCGCCGGCGGCGCGGATCATTTCGACGATCTTGATCGAGGTGGTGCCGCGAACGATCGAATCGTCGACCAGCACCACGCGGCGTCCCGACAGGATCGAGCTGTTGGCGTTGTGTTTGAGCTTGACCCCGAGATGGCGGATCGAATCCGACGGCTCGATGAAGGTGCGCCCGACATAATGGTTGCGAATGATGCCGAGTTCGAACGGCAGCCCCGCTTTCTCGGCATAGCCGATCGCCGCCGGGACGCCGGAATCGGGTACCGGCACCACTACGTCGGCCGGAACCCCGGCCTCGATCGACAATTCGGCACCGACTTTCTTGCGCGTCTCATAGACGCTGCGTCCCTCGATCACGCTGTCGGGTCGCGAGAAGTAGATATATTCGAAAATACAGAACCGCTGCGGCGCCGCTTGGAACGGTTTGATGCTGCTGATGCCGGTCTCGTCTATCACGACGATTTCACCGGGCTCGACGTCACGAACGAATTCAGCACCGACGATATCGAGCGCGCAGGTCTCCGACGTGAGGATCAAGCCGCCGTCGAGGCGGCCGATCTGCAAGGGGCGGACGCCGAACCGGTCGCGCACCCCGATCATCGCCTTGCCGGTCATCATGATCAGCGAATAGGCGCCGTTGATTTGCGCCAGGGCGTCGACCAGACGGTCCATGAAGGTGGGCGCCGAGCTGGTGGCGATCAGGTGGACGATAACCTCGCTATCCATCGTCGATTGGAATATGCAGCCGCGGCCCACCAGTTCGCGGCGCACCGCGAGCGCGTTGGTGAGATTGCCGTTGTGGGCGATCGCCAGGCCGCCGTCCTCGAGATCGGCGAAAATCGGCTGGACGTTGCGCAGCATGGTCACGCCCTGGGTCGAATAGCGGACATGGCCGATCGCGTGCTCGCCCAGGAGGCCCTTGATCACCCGTTCGTCGCCGAAAATGTCGCCGACCTGGCCGAGACTGCGATGGGGGTGAAAAATCGCCCCGTCGTAACTAACGATCCCCGCCGCCTCTTGCCCGCGATGCTGCAGCGCGTGGAGCCCGAGGGCGGTGTGGGCGGCGGCGTCGGGATGGCCGTGGATGCCGAATATGCCGCATTCTTCGCGCAGCTTGTCGTCGTCCCACGGGTGGGTGGTCACCGTGTTCGCCATTCTATTCGCGATCCGCTGGGTTTTGCGACGCCGTTTCGTCAGCCGGCGGCGGCGCGTTCTCGATCGGCGCGACTTCCTCGTCGAGGCTTTCGATAAGAATATCGAGATCCTCGGAATCGGCGTCGTCGTAGGCGGTCTCTTGGTCCGGGTCCGCCGCCTCGGGTGCCGCGACCGGCGGCTCGGCCATGCGCCGCGCGTCCTCGTCGGATTGCGCCCCATCGCCGCCTTGCGCGTCGCGCCGCGCGCGCAGTTCCTGGATTTCGTCAAATCCCTCGATCGGCAGATTGAACGTGCCCTCGGGGATCAGCGCGACGATCATGCCCGCGGCGTAATTGATCAACGGCAGCGATCTCGCTTCGGTCAACCATTCCGGGCGCGGTTGCTCGTCGTCCTTAAAGACCACCATCTCGGCGACCATGTAGGCCAGCGCCACCACCACCACCCCGCGGGCGACACCGAACAGGAAGCCCAGCGAGCGGTCGAGCGCGTTGAGCGGGCTGTCCTTGACCGTGACCACGACGAAATGAATGACCAGCGAGAAGACGATAAGGGCGCCGAGGAACAGCGCCGCGCCGGTGGCGGCGGCGACCATCCAGTCGGTCGGAAGGTAGGGCTCGACGTAAGGCCGGAGGTCGTCAAAAAAGTACACCGCGACGACGGCGCCGCCGACCCAGCCGGCGATCGACAGCAGCTCGCGCACGAATCCGCGATAAAACGCGAATATCGCCGATACCAGGACGATCGCCGCGACCCCGAGATCGACCAGATTGACCGCTTGCTGTTCCATATCCTCGGGCGCGCCTTATCGTGCCAAGACGCTGCGCGCGGCGGGTTCGCCGAAGGTCGCGATCAGGTCCTGAAGGCGCGCCAGCTCGACGATTTCAAGGGACGTGCTGGCGGTGGTTCGCGTTGGCGGCATCAAAACCCTTTCGAATCCCAATTTCGCGGCTTCCTTCAATCGCGCGTCGGTTTGTGCCACCGGGCGAATCTCGCCCGACAGCCCGATTTCGCCAAACGCCACGGTGCGTTGTGGCACCGGACAATCGGTCAGCGACGAGACCAGCGCCGCCGCCACCGCGAGATCGGCGGCCGGCTCGCTGACTTTCAAGCCACCCGCGACGTTCAGATATACATCGTTTCCGGTTAGGGCAAGACCGCAACGCGTATCGAGGACCGCCAGTACCATCGCCAGGCGCCCGGTATCCCAGCCGACGACGGCGCGCCTGGGGGTCGCGAGCGGCGATTGCGCGACCAGCGCCTCGAGCTCGACGAGGAGCGGACGGGTGCCCTCGATGCCGGCAAACACTGCCGCGCCCGAGACCGGCGCGTCGCGATCGGTGAGAAACAGGCCCGACGGATTGGCGACCTCCTCGAGACCGCCGTCGGTCATCGAAAACACGCCGATTTCGTCGGTGGCGCCAAAGCGGTTCTTGACCGCGCGCAAGATGCGAAACTGGTGGCCGCGCTCGCCTTCGAAATAGAGCACCGCGTCGACCATGTGCTCGAGCACGCGGGGACCGGCGATCTGTCCGTCCTTGGTGACGTGACCGACCAGCAAAACGACAATGCCGCGGCGTTTGGCGAGGCGGATCAGTTCCTGCGCGCTGGTGCGCACCTGGGCGACCGTGCCGGGCGCGGAGTCGAGTGAGTCGACATACATCGTCTGAATCGAGTCGATCACCAGGACGGCGGCGGTGTCGGCTTGATCGAGAGTGGCGACGATATCGCGGACGTTGGTGGCCGATACCAGACCCACCGGTGCGTCGCCGAGCCCGAGCCGGCGTGCCCGCAGGCGGACTTGCTCGTCGGATTCCTCGCCCGAGACATAGATCACCCGCGCCCCGTCGCGGGCCAACGCCGCGGTGGCTTGCAACAGCAGTGTCGATTTGCCGATGCCGGGATCGCCGCCGACCAGGACCGCCGATCCGGCGACCAGGCCGCCGCCGAAGACGCGATCGAGTTCGGCGATTCCGGTGGTCAGTCGCGGCGGCGGCGGGCTCGATCCGGCGAGCGATTCGATGGCGACGGACTTGCCCTTGGCGGCGCCGAGACCGCGCGGAATCTTGTCCGGGGTCACTTCCTCGACCAAGGTGTTCCAGGCGCCGCACGAGTCGCATCGCCCGCTCCATTTGGCGTGGGCACCGCCGCAGGCCTGGCAAACATAGTGGGTTGGGGCGCGCGCCACGATCGTCACCGCCCGCGCCGACCGGTCATAAGGCGCGCGTTTCCATCTGGATCGGCGCGTCGCTCTCGTGATAGAGCCGGGGGACGCGGCGGCCGATCCGCGCCAGCAACTCGTAGCCGATGGTGTCGGCTTCGGCCGCCACCGCGTCGACCGTGCGGGGGCCGCCGATCAAGTCGATATAGGTTCCGAGAGTCAGCTGTTCCGGCGCCAGCGCAGATACATCCAAAGTGACTAAATCCATCGAGACCCTGCCGACAACCGGCAGCGAGATATTGTCCGCGCGATCGTCGGCGAGAACACCACTTGCCACGTTGCCGAGCGCGCGTGGGAAGCCGTCGGCATAGCCGATCGCAAGTGTCGCGATACGCCCGCTCCGGGCGACCCGGTGGGTGGCACCGTAGCCAACGGTCATGGGGCTGTCAACGTCGCGCAAAGCGACAATTTTCCCTTGTAGGCGAGCCACTTCGGTCATCGGATTGGCCGCCCCCGGAGTCGGGTTTATGCCATAGAGAGCGGCGCCGGGGCGCACCAGATCGAAGTGGTAGTCGTCACCGAGAAATATCCCCGACGAGTTGGCGAGGCTCCGCTTCATCGCCGGAAGCCGCGCGGTCGATTCGACAAAGCGACGGCGTTGCTCGCGGTTCATCGGGTGTTCGGGCTCGTCGGCGCAGGCCAGGTGGCTCATGACGAGAGAAGGGGTGAGACCATCGAGACGGTCGGGCTCGGCGGCGAGGCGGGCGGATTCGGGCTCGGAAAGTCCCATCCGACACATGCCGGTATCGAGCTGGATGACCGCGCGGAGCGGCGTCCCCGCCTGGCGCGCCTGATCCCGCCAACCTTCGATCGCGCCGAGATCGTTGAGCATCGGGACCAAGTCGTTGGCCGCGAGTTCCGCCTCGTCACCGGGAAGATTCCCATCGAGTACGGCGATCCGCGCGGTCGGCAAAACGCCGCGCAAATGCAACCCCTCGTCGAGCGTGGCGACGAAGAACTCGTCGCATCCGGCTTCGGCCAGGCACGGCGCCACGCGGTCTGCGCCAAGACCATAGGCGTCGGCCTTGACCACCGCCGAGACGGTCGCGCCCGGCCCGGCGCGGTCGACGAGGATCCGGTAATTGCGGCGAATCGCGCCAAGGTCAACGATTAGCCGAGCACCGGCCGTGCTGGAGTCCGTCTCGCTCATATCGGAATGACTTTATATCGTTTGGTCCGGCAGGCGGTCTGCGCTGACATAATCGCTGAATTTGGTATAGTTGGCCTCGAATCGAAGCTCAAAGTTCCCGATCGGACCATGCCGCTGTTTAGCGATTATAATGTCGGCGAGCCCTTTCTTCGCTTCGAGTCTTTGCTGCCATTTACGATACCGTTGATCGAAGCGATCCTCCGCCTCTTCCTGGCGTTGTTGAGGCTCGCCGCGTTCGAGGTAATATTCCTCGCGATAGACGAACATGACGATATCGGAATCTTGTTCGATTGTCCCCGATTCGCGAAGATCCGACAGCATCGGCCGCTTGTCTTCACGCTGTTCGACCGCGCGGCTGAGCTGGCTGAGCGCGATAACCGGGAGATTGAGTTCCTTGGCCAGCGCCTTGAGGCCCTGGGTGATCTCGGAAATTTCCTGCACCCGGTTGTCATGCTTTTGCGACGGCCGCATGAGTTGCAAATAGTCGACGACGACGAGAGACAGTCCGTGGGTGCGCTTGAGGCGGCGGGCGCGGGTGCGAAGCGCGGCCACGCTCAGCGCCGGCGTGTCGTCGATGAACAGGGGCGCCGCAGACAGGTCGCGCGCTGCCGCCACCAGTCGCATGAAATCGTCGCTGGTCATATTGCCGCGGCGAATATGGTCGGAGCGAATTTTGGCTTCCTCCGACAGAATCCGACCGGCGAGCTGCTCGGACGACATTTCCAGCGAGAAGAACCCGACCACGGCCCCGTCGACCGGTTTGGGTTTGCCGCTCTCGTCGGGCTCGGTGCGGTAGCTCTTGGCGGCGTGGAAGGCGATGGTGGTCGCCAACGCGGTCTTGCCCATCGACGGCCGCCCGGCGAGGATCAACAGATCCGAGTTATGCAGGCCGCCGAGAAGATTATCGAGAGCGATGAGCCCGGTCGGGACGCCCGACAATTTGCCGTCACGCTTATAGGCGGCCTCGGCGTTGGCGACCGCCTCGGTCAAGGCGACCGACAACGGCTTGAAACCGCCTTCGTCCTGGCCGGTCTCGGCGAGTTCGTAGAGCCGCGATTCGGCGTCCTCGATCTGGCCGGTCGCGGTCTCCTCGATCTGCGGATCGAACGCGGTGTTGACGACCTCCTCGCCAATATGAATGAGGCTGCGGCGCACACTGAGATCGCGAATCACCCGGCCATAGTCCTCGGCGTTGACGATACTGACCGCCGCCCCGGCGAGCCGTGCCAGATAGTGCGCGCCGCCGATATCGGCGAGGCTTTCGTCGGCCTCGAAATAGGCTTTGAGGGTGACCGGGTTGGCGACCTGGCCGCGGCCGATCAGCGCGCGCGCCGCCTCGTAAATGCGACCGTGAACCGGTACGAAGAAATGGTCGGGTTCGAGGAAGGTCGAGACCTGATCATAGGCATTGTTGTCGATCAGCAGCGCACCGAGGAGCGCCTGTTCGGCCTCCTCGTTGTTCGGCATGGTGCGAAACAACGCCGGTTCGCTGGCGGCGTGCGTATGCTCGGTGCTGTCGGGGAGGATCGTGTCGGGCGCTTGAACCATGCCCCAAACTAACGCTGATTCTCGCGTACACAATCGTCTAATCAGGGGACAACTGAGAAACACGGGGATAAGTGTTGGTACCCCATCTCAGCGCCCCATCCGCGGCGGTGATTCTACTCGGCGGCGATCTCCGCGCCGGCGCCACCCAAGTCCATGTTGGTGATGTAATCCCGTGTCAACGGCACCGTGTCCAGTTGGTTGGCGAGTTGGATCTGATAGACCACCAAGCCCAAGCCGAGGTGCTGGAATGACGCTTCGCAACCGGCAAGGTAATATTCCCACATTCTGCAGAAGCGTTCGTCATAGAGATCGACGGCGCGATCCCAATTGGCCCGGAAACGGCGCCGCCATGCGCGCAAGGTCTGGGCATAGTGCAGGCGCAGGATCTCGATATCGGTCATGACTAGCCCCGACTTCTCGATCACGCTGGTGATCTCCGACAAGGCCGGCGTGTGGGCGCCAGGAAAGATATACCTGCGGATGAACGGATCGGTCGTGCCGGGGCCATCCAAGCGACCAATGGTATGCAGGAGGGCAACGCCGTCAGGCTTCAATAGCGATTTCACTTTGGCGAAGAACTCGGCGTAGTGGCCAACGCCCACATGCTCGAACATCCCGACCGAGACGATACGGTCGTACTTCGCGCCTTCTTCACGATAATCCTGGAGCGCGAAATCGACCCGATTCGCGACGCCTTCCGATGCCGCCCGCTGATCGGCCAGGGCGTGCTGGCGCGCGGACAAGGTGAGGCCGCGGACCGAGACCCGGGTGTTGCTCGCCAAATAGGTTGCGAGACCACCCCAGCCGCAGCCGATGTCGAGAACCTTTTGACCCGGGCTGAGCAATAGTTTCGACGCGATATGGTGCATCTTGTCGGTTTGCGCTTGGTCGAGCGGGGTGCTTTCGTCGTGGTAATAGGCGCAGGAATATTGCCGGTTGGAGTCGAGAAACTGGTCGTAGAGCTCATCGGACAAATCATAATGATGGGCGACGTTGCGTTGCGCCCTGCCAATCGGATTATGCTGCCAAAACATGCGTGTTATGTGTCCCAGCCAATCGTGAACACGCATCGCCAGGGGCCGGTCGCCGCCCGTCAAGTTGATGGCCGCCAGGTTCAACAAGTCGTAAATGCTGCCGCCATTCTCGATGGTCAGCGATTCGTCCATATAGCACTCCGCCACCCCCAGGCAGGGATTGAAGCCGATGCGTCGTCCGACGCTCGCGTCATGAAAGCGGATCGCGACCTTGGGACCATCGTTGCCGGCAAATACCTCACGCCGGCCGTCCGCGAATACGATCGTCAATTCACCGCGCCTTATCAGGCGCCGTAGCATCCATTCCAACAGCATTACCGCCTCCCTGCCGGGCGGCCGCGGTGCCATTTTATGTGGGAATTTTACAGCGTTCCCGCTGGCGGCCCGAATGACGAATCGATGTTGGTTCTCGTCCGGGGGAGGATTATAGACAAATTTTGGTCGTGTTGAGAAGGGGGGCGAAGTTTAAGCGTCCTTGGCGTCGTCCTCGGCGTTCTCGTCTGCCTCGCCGTCGGCGGGCTCGGCTTCCTCCGAAGACGCCTCTTCGGCGACTTGGTCGCTCCCCTCCTCGAACATCGCCTCGGCCTCGGCGCGCGCCTCTTCCTCGTCTTGATCATCGAGGTCGGTAGCCATCACATCGATGCCTTGGGCCTGCAGTTTGGCTTCTTCCTCGGAGCGCGAGACGTTTACCTTCACCGAGATCGTGACCTCGGGGTGCAAAATGACATCGGCGGGGTGGATGCCGAGGGTCTTGATGACATGGCCGAGCGCGATTTGGCGCCGGTCAACAGTAAACCCTTCCGCGGTGACCGCCTGGGCGATGTCCCGCGCATTCACCGAGCCATAGAGCTGACCGGTGTCTCCCGCCTGGCGCACCATGATCACCGAGACAATGTCCATTTTCGCGGCCACCGCCTCGGCCTCGCCGCGGCGATCGAGATTTTCCGCCTCGAGCTGCGCGTGTTCGGTCTCGAAGCGCTGGCGATTTTCCTCGGTCGCTCGCATCGCCTTATGGTTGGGGAGCAGATAGTTGCGGGCATAGCCCGGCTTGACCTTGACGAGATCGCCCATCTGGCCCAGTTTCTCGATCCGTTCAAGCAATATCACTTCCATGGCGAGGCGTCCTCGTACTCTGCGGTCGTCGTCGGTTGCGTGTTCAGTCGGAGCGGCGACGCCGCCAAAACTCTATTTCACCAGATACGGCATCAAGGCCAAAAACCGGGCCCGCTTGATAGCTTGCGCGAGGCGGCGTTGCTTGGGCGCCGATACGGCGGTGATCCGGCTCGGCACAATCTTGCCGCGCTCGGACGTGAAACGCGCCAGCATCTTGACGTCTTTGTAGTCGATCTTCGGCGCATTGGCGCCGGTGAAGGGGCAGGTCTTGCGGCGGCGAAAAAACGGCCGTCGCGGGAGTGGCACTGTGCGCGCGCCAGATCCGTCATCGGCCATGCTCAGGACTCCTCATCTTTTTTGGCGGTTTCGGTGCCGGTTTTTTTGGGCGCCGCTGATTTGGTCTCGGCGTCAGGCTTGACCGCGGTTTCGGTCGCGCTCACGGCGGCAACCTTCTTGGCCGGCTTGTCGTCCGATCGCGGACCATCTCCGTGGCGCGGGCGACGGTCGTCGCGGCGGCCACGATCGTCGCGGCCCGAACGGGTCTGCATCATAATCGAGGGCTCTTCGCTGAGTTCGTCGACCCGGATGGTCAGGTAACGCAGCACATCGTCGCTGATCCGCATGTTCCGCTCCATCTCCCGCACCGCGTCCGACGGCGCATCGAGATGCAACATGGTGTAGTGACCCTTGCGGTTCTTTTTGATGCGATAAGCGAGGTTTTTCAGCCCCCAGTATTCGCGACGCGCGACCGTGCCCCCTTGCTCGTTGACGATTCCCTCGAAACGCGCGGTGAGCGCCTCGACTTCTTGCGCAGGGATATCCTGGCGCGCGATATAAACACTCTCGTAGAGCGGCATGAACGGCTCCTCGACCGGTAATTTCGGAGTGCCAATGGCAAACGGCGCAACCCCACTCCAGCATTGACCCGACCCCTGGGGGACGGCCCATCATGACAAAGCCGCGGCACGCCTAAATTCAAGGCGCCGCACTATACTGATTTATCCGGTTCACGCAAGCGGTTGCGCGATGCCTGACAGCGTAATACCAAGGCATGGGGACCAGCCTTGGTCGGCGGGCCTCTTCGAGCCCCGCAAAGTGGCGTTTTACGCATGCCGGCGGCGAGTAAATGAGGGTGGTGCGATGGCGCGCGCATTCGTTTTTCCGGGACAAGGCTCGCAAGCCGTCGGCATGGGAAAGGCGTTGCACGACGCCTTTCCCGCGGCACGAGCGGTTTTCCAAGAAGTCGACGACGCGTTGAACGCCAATTTGACGCGGCTGATCTTCGAAGGACCGATCGAGCAATTGACGCTTACGGAGAACGCCCAACCGGCGCTGATGGCGACGTCGCTCGCGATGGTCCGGGTTCTCGAGAACGAGGGCGGTGTGGATGTGGCCAACGTCGCGGCTTACGTCGCCGGACATTCGCTCGGCGAATATTCCGCCTTGGCGGCGGCGGGATCGCTGAATTTGGCCGAGGCCGCGCGCTTGTTGCGCCGCCGCGGCGAAGCCATGCAGGCCGCGGTGCCGGTCGGCGAAGGCGCGATGTCGGCGATCTTGGGTCTCGATCTCGACGCCGTGGCGGCGGTGGCGAAAGACGCCGCCGAAGACGGTGTCTGCGAAGTGGCGAACGACAATGCGCCGGGCCAGGTCGTGCTGTCGGGCGATAGCGCGGCAATCGAGCGCGCCGCTGCTCTTGCCAAGGAACGCGGCGCCAAGCGGGCGATGCCGTTACCGGTCAGCGCGCCGTTTCATTGTTCGATGTTGGCGCCGGCGGCCGAGGTGATGGCGGAGGCGCTTGGCCAGGTGACAATCGCCGCGCCGCGTCCGGCGTGGGTGGCGAATGTCACCGCGAAGTCGGAGAACGAGCCGGCGCGCATGCGTACTTTGCTCGTCGAACAAGTGACGTCGACCGTGCGGTGGCGCGAAACCGTGCTGTACATGAAGGCCAATGGCGTCGATACGCTGATCGAACTCGGCGCCGGCAAGGTGCTCTCCGGCATGGTCCGCCGGATCGATCGCGAGATCACCGGCGTATCGGTCCAAGAGCCCGACGATATCGACGCTTTGATTAATTTGTTCTAATACCAAGGGTGGCTAATAATGACCCATTTGATGGCCCGAGGTGGTTTTCCGGGTAGGCGCGACGCGGCCCCCGCGATGGGGATCCATCGGGCAAGCGGCGCCAGCTGCCCGGAAAGCCACCTCGGGCCACCGCAGGCCGGTCCGCCCAGGGAGCAAGAGTCGCCGCTGGCTGCGCAGGTCGCCTGTCTTGGGGGCCGCTTGACGTGGGGTCGCACGACGGCGCGCCCCGCTCCTATCCAGCGCCGAAAATCGAGCGGTCAAATGGGTCTTTATTAACCACCCTTGGTATAAGTGGCAGGAGAGCGCGGCATGTTTGATTTGGCGGACAAAGGGGCGTTGATCACCGGCGCCTCGGGCGGCATCGGCGGTGCGATCGCGCGGGCGCTGCACGGGGCCGGGGCAAGCGTCGCCCTGTCGGGGACGCGCCGGGAGGCGCTTGACGCCTTGGCCGGTGAACTCGGCGATCGTGTCCATGTGGTGCCGTGCGATCTTGGCGACGCCGACGCGGTCGGCACTCTGGCGGCGGTGGCGGACGAAGCGCTCGGTCAGCTCGACATCGTGGTCAACAATGCCGGATTGACCCGCGACGGCTTGGCGGTGCGCATGAAAGACGAGGACTGGTCGCGCGTCATCGAGGTCAATCTGACCGCCGCCTTTCGCATCAGCCGCGGCGCGCTGCGCGGTATGATGAAGCGCCGCTGGGGGCGAATCATCAACGTCACGTCGATCGTCGGGGTGACCGGCAATCCGGGCCAGGCGAATTACGCCGCGTCGAAAGCCGGCATGATCGGCATGAGCAAGGCCCTGGCCGGCGAGGTCGCGTCGCGAGGCATTACGGTGAATTGCATCGCGCCTGGGTTTATCGATACCGCGATGACCCAGGGACTTGGCGAAAAAGAGCACGAACGCTTGACCGCGGCGATTCCGGCGCGTCGCTTGGGAAGCCCTGAGGACATCGCCGGCGGCGCGGTTTACCTCGCCTCCGACGAGGCAATGTATGTCACCGGGCAGACCTTGCATATCAATGGCGGAATGGCCATGATTTAGCCCAGAGACGGGCGATTTGGGTCCGTCTGGCATTGGTCGTGGAAGTATGTTACCAACCCCCGCCTGCCTTGCGGAGCATAGGGCTCCAGCGGCTCTAGGGCCGGGTGCTGGCGCGGGAATTTCATAGTGATTGTTACGCAATAGGGGATTTGCTGATGAGTGACGCGAACGACGTCGCCGAGCGGGTAAAGAAGATTGTCGTCGAACATCTCGGTATCGACGAAGCCAAGGTTACGGTGAGCGCGAGCCTGATGGACGACCTTGGCGCCGATAGCTTGGATGCTGTCGAGTTGGTGATGGCGTTCGAGGAGGAATTCGGCTGCGAGATCCCCGATGACGCCGCCGACAAAATCGTCACTGTCCAGGACGCTATCGATTTTATCTCCCAGCAAGTGTGAGCCGCGTACGTCAACCGACGAAGGGCGCTCGCAGCGATGAAACGCGTTGTTGTTACAGGCCTGGGTTTGGTGACACCGCTCGCGTGCGGCGTCCAGGAAAGTTGGCAAAATCTGCTCGCCGGGCGTTCCGGTCTCGGCGCGATCACCAAATTCGACGTTTCCGATATGCCGGCGAGGGTAGCCGGCGAAGTTCCGGTTGGTGACGAGGCGAACGCGTTTCATGTCGACGACTATATCGAGCCGCGGCAACAGCGTCGGATGGATCTGTTCATCCATTTCGCGCTGGCCGCCGCCGATCAAGCGGTTCGCGACGCGGAATGGCTACCGACCGAAGAGGAAGCGCTGGAACGCACCGGGGTGCTGATCGGATCCGGGATCGGTGGCTTGCCGGCGATCGAGGCGGCGGCGATCCAATTGCACGAAAAAGGACCGCGCCGGGTCAGTCCGTTCTTCATTCCGTCAAGTCTGATCAATCTCGCCTCCGGCCAGGTGTCGATTCGGTTTGGTTTCAAGGGGCCGAATCATGCGGTGGTCACCGCGTGTTCGACCGGGGCGCATGCGATCGGCGATGCCTCGCGGATGATTCGATTGGGTGACGCCGATGTGATGGTCGCCGGTGGCGCCGAAGCGGCGATATCGCGTCTCGGCATCGCTGGATTTGCCGCCGCGCGCGCCTTGTCGACCGGGTTCAACGACGAGCCGCAACGCGCCTCGCGGCCTTGGGATCAGGGCCGCGACGGATTCGTGATGGGCGAGGGCGCCGGGGTAGTGGTGCTCGAGGATATCGACCATGCGCGGGCGCGCGGCGCGCGTATCTATGCCGAAGTCGTGGGTTACGGCATGTCCGGCGATGCGTACCACATCACCGCGCCGGCCCCCGACGGCGACGGCGGATTCCGCTCGATGCGCGCGGCGCTCAAAAGCGCCGAGATGACGCCTGACGATATCGACTATATCAACGCGCACGGCACCTCGACCCCGCTCGGCGACGAAATCGAACTCGGCGCGGTCAAGCGCTTGTTTGGCGATGCGGCGTACGACCTGTCGATGTCTTCGACCAAATCGTCGATCGGCCATCTCCTCGGCGCGGCCGGCGCGGTTGAGGCGATCTTTTCGATCCTGGCGATGAACGACAGCGTGGTTCCGCCCACGCTCAATCTGGAGAACCCGTCGGAGGGCTGCGACATCGATCTGGTGCCGCTCGAAGCCAAGCAGCGGAAAGTGAGCGCGGTGCTATCCAATTCGTTCGGTTTTGGCGGCACCAATGCCAGTGTCGTGTTCAAGCAGGTCTCGTAAACCGGACGGAGACAATCGATGCGCCTGATCGGCGGGCTGGTGTCTCTCATTCTTCTGTTGGCCATTGGCGGCGCGGGGTTCGCGCTCTGGGTGAACGATTATGTGAATCGTCCGGGGCCGCTTGCCGAGCAAATCGTTCTCGAAGTCCTTCCCGGAAGCAGCGTCGATGCCATCGCGACGATGCTCGAACAGCACGGAATTATTTCAAACGTATTTTTGTTCAATGCCGCGAAACGGCTCTTCCTGCAAGGCGAATCCCTGAAGGCGGGTGAGTACGCGATCCCGGTCGGCGCCAGTGTGCGGGACGTCTTGGCGTTGCTCGCTGTCGGTGCGTCACTGCCGCGCCGCTTGATGATTC
This sequence comes from Alphaproteobacteria bacterium, assembly GCA_047517485.1. Taxonomy (GTDB): domain Bacteria; phylum Pseudomonadota; class Alphaproteobacteria; order UBA7887; family UBA7887; genus JAKZSU01. The sequence continues at coordinate 12,586 of JAKZSU010000095.1, read as the reverse complement.
CGGAGGGGCTTACGTCGGCCGAGGTGGCGGTGCTGGTCGATAAGGCGGTCGGGCTGACCGGCAAAGTCGAGGGCCGGCCCGCCGAGGGCAGCCTGTTGCCCGAGACTTATTATTTCACCAAGGGCGACACGCGGGCTTCGGTCATCGCGCGGATGGAGACCGCGCTCGACGACGTGGTCGGCGAGTTGTGGCCGGGCCGTGCCGAGGGTCTGCCGTTCGATACCGCCGAAAGCGCGCTGATTTTGGCCTCGATTGTCGAGAAAGAGACCGGGGTGGCGAGCGAACGCGCCCATGTCGCCGGGGTTTTCGTCAATCGACTGCATAAAGGCATGCGGCTGCAGTCCGATCCGACGGTGATCTACGGATTGACCGATGGCGATGGTGTGCTCGGTCGATCGCTCACCCGCGCCGATCTCGATCGCGATCACCCGTACAACACCTATCGTATTCCCGGCTTGCCGCCGGGCCCGATCGCCAACCCGGGGCGGGCGTCGATCGCCGCGGTGCTCAACCCGCTCGACACCGAGGACCTGTTTTTCGTCGCCGACGGCAACGGCGGACACGTCTTCGCCCGCACCTTGAAAGAGCACAATCGGAATGTCGCGAAGTGGCGCCGCGTGAAACGCGAAGCGGCAAAGGCGGGAAATTAGCGCAGCCGGTTCTTGTTGCCGATTCCGGCGCCGGTTATATTGCTGGTCGACTTTTAGGGTGCCAAGAAAGTGAATTGACGACGTGGCCATTGCCAGCATGACAGGGTTTGCGCGCAGCCAGGGGCATGACGATGTCTGTACCTGGACGTGGGAGCTCAAAAGCGTCAACAATCGTGGCTTCGACGTTCGCGTTCGCGTGCCGCAAGGGAGCGACGCGTTGGAACCGATGGTGCGCAAGGCCGCGGCCGGGCGTATTCGCCGCGGCAACCTCGCGGCCTCGCTGGTCACCAGGCGCGCGGTCGGCGCGGGGACGGTGCGGATCAATCGCACGTTGCTCGGCGAAATGCTGAGCATCGCCGGCGATTTGGCCGATCAAGGGACGCTGGATCCGCCGCGGATGGACGGCTTGTTAGCGTTGCCGGGGATGCTGGAAACCGTCGAGGAGGACGAGGCGACGATCGCGGCGCGGCACGCGGCGATGGCCGAGAGCTTTAACGATGCCTTGGCGTTACTGGTTGCCGACCGATGCCGCGAGGGCGCGCGCCTGGGAGCGATGCTGGTCGCGCATTTGGACGAGATCGAAGCCCACACGAGCGACGCCGCGTCGTGCGCCGCGGCACAGCCGAAGGCGCTGCAAATGCGGCTGGCGGGACAAATAGCAGAAATGCTCGGCGCCACGTCCGCGGTATCGGAAGATCGCCTGGCCCAAGAGGCGGCCTTGCTGGCGAGCAAGGCGGACGTGCGCGAGGAGATCGATCGCTTGCGGGCGCACGTGTCGGCGGCGCGCGCGCTGCTCGCCGAAGAGGGCGCGATAGGCCGCCGCCTCGACTTTCTCTGTCAGGAGCTCAACCGCGAAGCCAATACGCTGTGTTCGAAATCGTCCGACATCGCGCTCACCCGCGTCGGCCTGGCGCTCAAAGCGGCGGTGGAGCAACTGCGTGAACAAGTGCAAAACGTCGAATGAGCGCCACCCGGAGTCCCGGTTTCAAGCGGCGTGGCGTGATGCTGGTGCTGTCTTCGCCGTCGGGCGCGGGCAAGACGACGATTTCGCGCCGTTTGCTGGCCGACGATGCGAATTTGTGGATGTCAGTTTCGGTTACCACTCGCCGCCGCCGGCCCGATGAAGTGCCAGGAGAGGATTACCGTTTCGTGCAAAAAGGCGAGTACGACGCGATGGTCGCGAATGGCGAACTGCTCGAGCATGCCCGGGTATTCGATCACTTTTACGGAACGCCGCGCGCGCCGGTCGAAAGCGCGCTCGAAGCTGGACGCGATGTCTTGTTCGATATCGATTGGCAAGGCGCACAACAATTGACCGCGGCAATGCGCGATGACGTGGTGAAGGCATTCATCCTTCCGCCATCGACCGCCGAACTCGAGCGCCGTCTCACCAATCGCGCCCAGGATACGGCCGAAGTAGTGGCCAATCGGATGGCGAAAGCGGCCGACGAAATGACCCATTGGGCGGAATACGATTACATCGTGATCAACCAAGATATCGACCGGGCGGTGGCCGAAGTCACGACCATCCTCTGCTCGGAGCGCCTGCGCCGATCGCGATACATCGATCTGAGCCAATTTGTCGACGAACTCAAGAGCCGCTGACACCGCCTGAATCTTAGGTGTTCCCGCCCGCCGCGGCGACCGCGCGGGCCAGGGCGCAAAATTCCGCTATATCCAGCGTTTCCGCACGTGCGGTCGGCGCGATGCCGGCGGTATCGAGCAAGGCGTGGGGATCGCACCCCAGGGTGGCCAAGCTGGTTCGCAACATTTTTCTTCGTTGTCCGAAGGCGGCGGCGGTGACCCGCTGCAAGACCGCCGAGTCGGATTCCGCGAGCGGTGTCGCGCGTGGGGTGAAGCGGACCACGGTCGAGGTCACCTTGGGCGGCGGGGTGAAGGCGCGCGCCGGCACATCGAAGGCCAGGTCCACGGCGCACAGCCATTGGGCGAAAACGCTCAACCGACCGTAGGCGCGGCTCCCGGGCTTTGCCGCCAAGCGCTGGGCGACTTCGCGCTGGAACATCAGGGTCATCGATGCCAGCGCGCGGGGATCCCGGGCGATGACCTCTAGCCATCCGATCAGCAGCGGGGTCGCAACGTTGTAGGGCAGGTTGGCGACAATCGCGCGAGGGCCCGGGCAGATTGCGGTAATGTCGATGGTGCGGGCGTCGCTTTCGATCAGCTGCAATCTCCCATCAGCGTGCGCTTCGAGATCGGCAAGCGCCGCGAGACAGCGCGGGTCGCGCTCGACGGCGACGATTTCACGCGCATCGGTCGCCAGCAGGGCGCGGGTCAGTCCGCCCGGCCCGGGCCCGATTTCGACGACACCGCAGCCGCTGAGGTCGCCCGCGGACCGCGCGATCCGAGCGGTCAGATTGAGATCGAGGAGAAAATTCTGGCCGAGTGATTTTCGCGCGCGCAGACCGTATTCGGCGATCACCTCGCGCAAGGGAGGCAAGAACGTCGGATCGAAATCTCCCACGCTGGCGGTCGGATCGTTAGATCCGCAAATCAACGAAAGCCGCGCGCCGAAGATCGCGCAGCAGGCGGCGTTCGACAATCGCGAGTCGCTGGTTGGCGATGCGTTCATAGATGACATCGCGCATGTCGATATTGGCGTTCGGGTCGCGCCGCTCGCACGCCATGAGAATATGCACGCCGGCGCCGGTGGTCATCGGGTCGCTGGCCTGGCCGACAGCAAGCTCGCCCACGGCATCGCGAAACTCTGCCGGCAAGTCACTCAGCTTTACCCAACCGACATCGCCGGACAGCGAGGACTCGAGTTCGTCGCCGCGGGCGTTGAGCGCCTCGCATCCGCTGACCGAATCGCTGATCGCCTGGGCGGCGGCCAGACGGGCGGTTGCCGCGCCCGGCGCTTCGTCCGGCTCGGCCGGAATCAAGATTTGGCTCAGATAGACCTCGACCGCGCCGTCCGCGCTGCTTGACCCGGTTCGCATTTCCCGCAGTTGCAAAATATGCACGCCATCGAGCAGACGGATCGGGGCGGATATTTCGCCGCGCTCCATGGCGGCCAGCACCGCATCGAATTGCGGTCGGCTCTGGCCTTCCCGCAGCCATCCGAGATCGCCGCCGTTGCGCGCCAACGAATCTTGGCTGAATTGGGCGGCGATCGCCGCGAAGCTCGCGCCTGCGCGCAGCTGGGTGACCAAGCTGTTGGCGGTTTCCATGACCTCGACCTCGGTGCTTTGGGCATCGAAGTACAAGGAGATCTGCGACACCAGATATTCCGGGCGGTCTTCGTTTTCGAGGAACCGTTCGAGCTCGTGATCGATTTCGTCTTCGCTAATGTCGATGGTCGGGCGAATGCGTTGGTTGATGAATTTGCCCCAGGCAATTTGCGCGCGGACTTGACTTTCCACCGTGCTCATCGAAATTCCGAGCTGGCGGAGATAATTTTCCAGGCCGCCGGGCTCGACGCCATTGTTTGCCGCGATCTGTTCGAGGGCGATGTCCATATCGCGTTCGGTGACCCGGATGCCCTGACGCTCGGCCTCTTCGACTTGCAAGGCCTCGTCGATCAAGTTGCGCAGCACGGGCGCGGCGAGGCGGCGGCGAATCTCCTCGCTATTTTGCAGATTTGAACTGGTGACGGCCATGTTGATACGGGTTTCGAGGTCGAAGACCGAGATCACCTGATCATTGACCACCGCGGCAATCCGCATGAGGTCTTGGGCGTAAGCCGCAGAGGCGATCACCATCAACGCGGTCGCGCCGATCGCTGTCAACGAGCGTCGAAGTCGGTGCGGAAGGCGGACACGAGTCATGCCGGATATCCTTGAGCCACAAACCTCGAACATAGGAGTTCGACGATCCGCCCGCAACCGCTGGCGAAGATTAGGCCGCGCCGTCGTCGAGCGCGGCGAATACCGTCTTGGCCTCGATCTCGGTGACGTTATCGGGGCGCGGAAACGGCGGCGGGGCGTCCTCGCCGCGCTCGCGTGGCCGGCCGATCGCTTGGAAAAAATCCTCCAATCCGCCGGGCATGAGGACCCACATCATTTTCAGATCGGTCTCGCCGTCGTTGATGAAGGTGTGGGTGTTCCAGGCCCCGACATAGATCGTCGTCCCCGCAACGATCGGATGTTCCTCGCCGTTGACCACCGCCCTGCCGGTGCCCTCGAAAAAGAACAGCAGTTCCTGTTCGCCGCCATGCTGATGCTCGCGGACGTGACAGCCCGGCGCGATAACCTGGATGCCCGACGAGAACCCCGCGATCTTGGTTGAGTCGCGCGGCGACACGCGCACCTCGGCGTAGCCGTTCGCTGGCACCGGCTGCCAAAAACTTTCGCCTTCGTCGGGTTGTTTGACGACGACGGCGCCGCGCTCTTTCTCGCTCATTTTCCGTCCTTCTCCTGGGTATTAAAGCACATTTCGACCGCATGGTATATTCGCCCAAGAACGGGAAAAAGACGAGGGGGGTCGGCAAAATGGTGGATTTGGCTGGGCGGGCGGCGATCGTGTCCGGCGCGGCGCGTGGGATCGGTGCCGAGATCGCCAAGGCGTTGGCCGGCGCCGGCGCGGTGGTGGTGATTACCGATCGGCTGACGGCGGAGGGCGAAGCCACGGCTGACGCGATCCGTGCCAGTGGTGGCGAGGCGTCGTTCATGGCCCATGACGTGACCCAGGAGGCCGATTGGGCGCGCGTGGTCGACGACACCGTCGCGCGCCACGGTGGGCTTCACGTCCTGGTCAACAACGCCGGCGTGTTTCTCGAGCGCGGCATCGAGGATATGACGATCGAGGAATGGCGGTGGCTGTCTTCGGTCAATCTCGAAGGCGTCTTTCTCGGCACCAAGCACGGTATGCGGGCGATCAAGGCGAGCTGCGAGACGGGCGGCCCGAGCGGCTCGATCATCAATCTCTCGTCGGTCGCCGGGCTTATCGGCTCGCCGATGAGCGCGGCGTACAGCATGTCGAAATGCGGGGTGCGCCTGTTCACCAAGTCAGCCGCCCTCGAATGCGCCCAGCTTGGCTACAATATCCGGGTGAACTCGGTGCACCCGGGTATTATCGAAACCGACATGATGCAACAAGTGGCGCAGAAGATGATGAAAATAAACAATAATTCCGATTACGACGAAGCCTGGGAGGCGCTCAGCCACCTGCAGCCAATCGGCCGCAAGGGGCGCGCCGAGGAAATCGCCACGGGGGTGCTATTTCTCGCGTCCGAGGCCTCGTCGTTGATGACCGGCGCCGAGCTGGTGCTCGATGGCGGCCTCACCGCGAGATAATGATCAGCCGAGATTGCGCAGGCGGACCTGGACCGAGAAGTTGGTCGAATCCTCGATGTCGCGGTCGCTGGTGAAATTGCGCTGGGCGCCGACGGTAAACAAAATGCATTCGTCTTCATAAGACACGCCGAAGCCGGTTAGCAGGCTGCCGCCGGGCTCGCCGAGGTCGCGTTGATGATAGCCCGACACCTTCCAATAGTCGGCGAATTTGTAGACACCGGCGAGGTAGATCTGCTCCACAGTGCTCGGCACGCCCGCCGTCGGCGTGTCGCTCAGCGAGGTGTACGATACGCTGCCGCGCAACCAATCGGGGCCGGCGCCGGTGCTCATCGACAAGCGCCTGACGGCAAAATTGGAATGGTCGAGGCGGAAGCGCAGACCTAAATTGAAATAGCTTGACGGGGCGACCGTGAGCCGTCCGACATAATCCGAGCGATGCCCCGCCAATCCGGTGCCGTCCTCGAAAGTGTCATCATCCTGAACGCGATAGGTCTGACCGAAAAGTAGCTCGGACCGGCCGCTCAGGGCGCGGTAGTCGGCGATCCTGAGCGCGTAATTCACCCGCATTCCGCCTTCGACGCGATCGAGGCCGGGGAAGCGATTCGCATTGAGCAAGGTGGTATCGTCAAACTCGAACGACAGGCTGTCTTCGTTGGGCACCTCGATCGGATTGCCGCCGTTGGGCGCCGCGATCGCTTGCACGATGGGTTCGACGACCTGGCGGCTGCCGTCATCCGACCGCACCAGCGGCAGGCGCCAAAAATATTCGACTTGCGGCACGACGCGTCCGGTAAAGCCCTCGAACACCGCGTTCGGGTTTTGCGGATTCGGAACATCGTTGACGTGGTAGCCGTCGGCGCGCAGCGACACCTTGAACAACGAGACGTCGCCCCACGAACCGATATTCGGTCGCTGCCAAGCCGCCGTAATCGAGAGCCGCTGGCTGTCGGCGCCTTTGGGCCGCTCCATGATACGGCCGTTGGCGTTAAGGCTCATGATGCCGCCGGCGTATCCGGGGTCTCCCCGCCACCCGTAGTCGATAAGGGGGAGGATGATCGGCACCGAATTCTCGCGCACACTGGCGTCGAGGGATTGGAAATAATAGGCGTCTAAATTAACATATTCGTTTTCGCGAATACCGCGCATATAGACGTTCTGGGTCAGCGACGTGAGCCCGCGGCCGAAGCCGTAACGGCCGAGATAGGTCTGGTCGGTGGCGCGCTCGATGGCGAAGCCGTAATCCCAATAGGGATTGAGCGCGAACTCGCCGACGGCGTTGATATGGCCGCGTGTGCGTTCGGTCAGCCGGTCGTCCTCGGGCAAGCGGTCGCCGCGGGTGATGCTGCCGTTGAGGGTGTAATATCCAGTCTCGGTGGCCTGGCGGAATTCGCCGACCAGCACCGGTCCCTCGTCGGTGGTCATAATCGGCGCGAGGGTGGCATCGGTGTGCGGCGAGATGTTGAAGTAATAGGGCTGCTGGTACATCGCGCCGAGGCTGGAATTACGGCCGAAACTCGGCGGCAGGAAGCCCGATTTGCGCCGTACCGACGGGTCCGGGTGACTAAAGAACGGGAAGTAGAAGACCGGGACGCCGAACAGCTCCAATATCGCATCGTTGTAGAAAATTGTTTTCAGCTCGGCATTGTGCACCACGCGGTACGCTTTGATTTGCCATAGCGGCGCTTCGTCGGGGTGCTCGTCGCATAGGTTACACGGGCTGTAGACCACCTTGCGCATGTCGGTGCGACCGTCCGCCATCTTGCGCCCACCCGCCGCCGCCATCCGCGAGCCGTCGGTCAGCAGAATGCCGAGCCCGGTAATCGCCCCGCTTTTGAGGTCACCGGTCAATCCTATGTAGTCGGCGAAGATGACATCGCCCGAGGGCTCGATGACAGCGACATTGCCCGATGCGGTGACCATATCGCTGCGCATGTTGTAGGACAGCGTATCGGCGCGAAGGACGCGTTCGCCGCGCGCCAACTCGACCGAGCCGCGGGCGGTGACGAGACCGAGTTGGTCGTCATAGGTGACTTCGTCGGCGAGCATGAGGATATTGCCGTCGGCGCCGTCCTGAGCCAATGCCACACCGCCATGCAGCGACGCGAGCGCAAGCGCCACGAGGGGCCAGGTGAGGACCGAGGCGACCGCGAGGACGCGGCGGAGTGGCCTGACGGATCCGATCATCGGAGGTTACGCGTTCCTCGTATAAAGCATCATTCCGGAACCGATGAGAACGGACACGATTGCCGGAATCCACGCCGACATGGCGGCCGGAATTCGTCCCGACAGGCCGAAGGCGAGCACGATGTCGGAGGCGATGTAAAGGGCGAAGCCCGCGAGCACCCCCGCGCCGATCAAAAGTCCGGTGCTGCCGAACCGCGACATGCGCAGCGAGAACACCGCGCCGATCAGAACCATGCCGGCGAACAGCAGCGGACTCGCCAGCACTTTGTGCCAGTGAACGCGGTGTTTCAGAGCCGAAAATCCGGCCCTCTCGAGCATCGCGACAAACGCCGGAATTTCCCAGAAAGACAGGGTTTCCGGGGACGCGAAGCTCTCTTGAATGCGGCTCACCGTAAGCTCGGTGTCGAAGCGATACGAGGGCCGCCGCTCGGCGATTTTCTCGGGCGCCGTGATCAGCGCATCGGACAGGTGCCAGTAGCCGTCATGCAAGGTCGCGGTGGCCGCGTCGATACGTTCGAAAAAGCGGTTATCGGCCTCGTAACGGAAGATAATGACCTCTTTGAGCACCAAATTCGGCGGCTCGATTCGCTGCGCATGGATAACCGATTCGCCGAGACCGTCGGCTTGGCGCAGCCAAAGACCACCCGAACTCGAGACCGCGAGGTTGGCTACATGGTCGCGCAGATACTTGCCGTCGAGCAGCTCAAATCGACTGAGAAGCGCGGCGGCAAAGGGATTGAACGCGGTCATCACCACGGTGCCGATCAGCAAGGCGACCGCGACGCTGGGCAGCAGCACTTGCCAGGTCGATATTCCCGACGCCCACGAGACAATCAGTTCGCCGTTGCGGCTGACATGCGCCAGCGACAACATCGATCCGAGCATGATCGCGTACGGCACCACGCGTTGCGCGAGATACGGCAAATGCAGCAGCGCCATGCGAATGGTGACGCCGAGGGTTACGCCGTCGCGACCCGCGGCTCGCCGACCGAGCTCGACGAGGTCAATGAGAAAGATCAGAAACGCCAGGGTGAAGAAGGCCACCGCAATACCGATCAACAATTGGCGCGCCAGATAAAGCGACAAAGTCGAGGAAATTCGCATCGCTCAGCGCGCCGTCGATCGACGATTGCGCGGCCACAACCGCCCAATGTTGTCGGCGGACAAGATGTAGACGGTAAAAATGCCGATACCGAGTGTCGCGAGATAATAGATCGGCGCAATCCAGGGCATGCGCACCAGAACACTGAGGATGCCGAAAGAAAACGCCTGAAACAGCACGGCGGCGGTAATGCCGACGAGAATTCTGACCACCTGACCCCGCCGGTTGAATTCGCCGGTGAGCAGCGCGGCAACGCCGATCAAGGCCATGATCACGGCAAAGAACGGGCTCACCACGCTACGATGGGCCTCGGCGAGAAACTCACGCCGGTGTTTGTCTTCGGTCCCGCTTTCGGGCCAGATGAGTTCGTGCAGAAAGCGCTCTTTCGCCTCGCGAAACCGGCCCGGGGAAAATTGCGAATCGGCGCCGAAGTCGAAAGCGTAGGAATCGAAATAAAGCATCGATAAATGGCCGTCCTCGGCGTCGAGTGTTTGCCGGCTGCCATTGAGCAAAACGAAACGCGGCCCGTCCGGCGTGCGCACCAGCATCCCGCGCTCGGCCATCAAAGTCGAGGGCTGCACGGGATCGCGGCTGTCATGCACCAGAATGTCGGTAAGTTCGCCACCCGATTCGCGCTCGCCGACATAGATCGTCAGGCCGTCGATCGGGGTGTTGAACACCCCTTCCTGCAGCATTACCGAGGCGACCGAGTGTCGAATCTCGTATTGCATGTCCTTGAACAGGCGGAATCCGACCGGCATGAAATAGAGGTTCACCAAGAACACCGCGACCGTGACCACCAGCGCCAAGGACACCGCGGGCGCCGCCAGGCGCAAATTCGACAGCCCGGTCGCGCGCAAGACGACGATCTCGGACTCGCTCAGCATCCGATGATAGGTGTAGACCACCGCGGCAAACAGCGCGATCGGCAGAATGATGCTGAGCAGCGAGGGAATGAGTAGGACGGTCAAGGTCAAGAAAAGGCTGATCGACAGGCCCTTATTGACGATGAGGTCGATGAAGCGCAGCGACTGGGTGAGCCAGACCACCCCACTCAAACTGAAAACGACGAGCAAAAACGGACCGATCAGTTGGCCGAAAATATAGCGAAAGTGGCGGTGCATTCGTCCCCCATTGCCGCCGTCGGCGCGACCCAATTCGAACGACGAGGCAACGCCCGAGAATAAACAATTTCTTCCCTTGCCCGCAACAACCGCTAAAGTGTCGGCCACGTCGCCGCCGCGCGATTTCCTTACAGAGTCGCCAACAGTCCGTCGCATCATCGATTCGCGCCGAGGAGTCCCATGAACGTTAACTTCACCAAGATTTCGCTCGCCGCCAGCACCCCGTTGGTGGTCACCGCGGCGCAGGGCAGTGTTCTGTCACGCAGCGCCAAACGCATCGATACCGCGACCAAGGGCGCGCTGGGCAAGGCGATCGCGAACTCGAAATTCGACGGCAAGGCGGGGCAGATTCTCACCGTGATGGCGCCGGCCGGTGCCGCGGCGTCGCGAATCGTCGTCATCGGCGTCGGCGATATCAAGAAAATCGATGCCCTGGCGGCGGCGAAATTGGGCGGCAAGGTGGTGGCGCAACTCGCGATGTCGGGACAAAGCAAGGTGGCGATCGCGGCGGATCTTCCGGCCGGATCGAAGCTCGATGCGGCGACGGCGGCCGCGCAGATCGGCTATGGCGCACGGTTGCGCAGCTATCGATTCGACAAATATCGGACAACCCAGAAGAAGGACGAAAAGCCGAGTCTCGCGCGGTTGACGGTGATGTGCGCTGATCCAACAAAAGCGCGCGCGGCTCATAAACCCTTGGCGGCATTGGCGGATGGGGTGTTTCTCACCCGCGATCTGGTGTCGGAGCCGGCCAACGTGCTACATCCGATTTCCTATGCGAAGGAGATTCGCAAGCTCGCCAAGGACGGTCTCAAGGTCGAGGTGCTGGGGCAAACGCGGCTCGAAAAGCTCGGGATGGGATCGCTGGTCGGGGTCGCCGAGGGCAGTCAGCATGACGCGCAAGTGGTGATTATGCGTTGGGACGGCGCGCCGAAGCGGGCGGAACAGAAACCGATCGCCTTCGTCGGCAAGGGCGTGACCTTCGATACCGGCGGTATTTCGATCAAGCCGAGCGCCGGCATGGGCGACATGAAATGGGATATGGGCGGCTCGGGCGTGGTCGTCGGTCTGATGCGCGCGCTGGCGCGCCGCAAGGCCAAGGTCAATGTGGTGGGCGTCGTCGGCCTGGTCGAGAACATGCCGTCGGGGACAGCGCAACGGCCGGGCGACGTGGTGACCTCGATGTCGGGTCAGACCATCGAGGTTCTCAATACCGATGCCGAGGGGCGGCTGGTACTCGCGGATGCGCTTTGGTACACCCAAAAACGCTTCAAGCCGCGGTTCATGATCGATCTCGCGACTTTGACCGGCGCGATCATTGTTTCGCTCGGCAACTACCAGGCTGGCCTGTTCAGCAACGACGATACGCTGACCAAGCAATTGGTCGATGCCGGCAAGGCGGTGACCGAGCCGGTTTGGCCGATGCCGATGGACGACGCTTATGACAAGCTGATCCGCTCGGACATCGCCGACATGAAGAATATTGGCGGGCGTGGCGGCGGCAGCGTGACCGCGGCCAAGTTTCTCGAGCGATTCGTCAACAAAGTGCCGTGGGTGCATCTCGATATTGCCGGGGTGACCTGGTCGTCGGAGGCCACGGACCTGGTGCCGCGCGGCGGAACCGCGTTTGGCGTGCGCCTGCTCAACAAGCTGGTCGAGGATCATTACGAAGCGGAATGACGGTCTCTAAATGTCCGAAATCGGCTTCTATCAGCTCAAACAATGGCCGCTCGAACGCGCCTTGCCGCGGTTGCTCGAGCGCGCCGCGGGCGCGGGGATGCGCGCGGTGGTGCGCTGCGGCTCGAAGATGCGATTGGAAGCGCTGAACACGTTGCTGTGGAACTATGATGCGGCGAGCTTTCTGGTCCATGGCGGGCCCGGTGACGGCGATGCCGCGGACCAGCCGATCTACCTGACCATCGAAGCCGACAATCCCAACGCCGCCAGCGTGTTGATTCTTATCGACGGTCTCGATGCCGACGACGTGGCGGACTTCGAACGCTGCCTCGATATTTTCGACGGTAACGATGCGGATGCGCTGGCCGCCGCCCGCGCTCGCTGGACGGCGCGCAAGGACGCGGGCTACGACTTGACCTATTGGGCTCAGACCGACCAGGGCCGCTGGGAAAAACAGGGCTAGCAGTCTGTCGGACTTTGGGTTGGATTTCCCTTAGAATCGCAGGATGAGCAACTTCGTGGACTGTGATCGGGACCAGGCGTTTCTGCTTCCTCCCGATCTGCGGGACTGGATCCCGGCGGATGATTTGGCGCACT
>JAKZSU010000094.1:0-6077 GCA_047517485.1 Alphaproteobacteria bacterium | reverse complement strand
AACGCAAGCGCTACACGAAGCAGCGCGGGTCCCTCCTATGGACTACCGGGACAACCCCCCAACACCGCGTACCGCATAACATTAAGTGGACTAGTTTTGCTCCGCCCGGGTGGACTAATTTTGCTCCGCCGTTGACAGACGGGAAAGCAATACCGCCTCTTGAGTGAGGCCGAGTGGGAATATGCCTGCCGCGCCGAAACCGAAACCCGCTACAACGTCGGGGACGAGATTACAGCGGAGGATGCCAGCATCGATCATCGCGAGACCGCGGAGGTCGGTTCCTATCCGCCCAACGCCTGGAAGCTTCACGACATGCATGGCAACGTTTTCGAATGGGTGGAGGACTGCTGGCACGACAGTTACTACTATATGCCCTACCCCGGCGCGCCGGGCGACGGCGGCGCCTGGACAACAAGCGAAGACAACGGCGACAGGCGGGTTCTGCGCGGCGGCTCCTATCACGACATCGCGAAGTGGGCGCGCTCCGCGGCCCGCCATTCATTGACGACTCGAGACTGGGACAGCTACTCCAGCTTCCAAATCAACGATATAGGCTTTCGCGTCGCCCGGACCATCGACCAGTAGGTCTAGGTTACCCCTCGACATCGTCGGCGAGGATCGCGGTCAGCTTCCACGGGGATTTTCGTATTCACCACGTCATCCGCCAATTCGCGACGCGGTTAGCCTCATCTCCTGTCGGTCGGCTCCGGGTCATTTTGTAGCATCCCGGGGTCGCTGGATTCCGGTCCGGAATAAAGGGTAGAACGGTCGAAGCGGATGAGAATGTGAGCTAAGCCTCTGATACTGGAAGGAAAATAACGGTCCGAGCTATGCGTATTCATCGCCAACAGCAGACCTGACGTATTGATCGGGTGGATACCGAAGCGACTTTCACAATTGAAAGGTCGGGTTGGCCTACCTATGCTCGACGAACGCGGATTGGATTGCGCTTCGAGCGGTTAGAGTCACCTTCGACGCGTTGGCACGGCATCATGTCGGAAATCCCGGTGCGATCCGAGCCGACCATGCCGAGCTGAAGCCCGACGGGTTGTTGCGGCCAACTTGACACGGAAATGCGTCCATAAAGCGAATAGAGCATGCCGCGACTCGTGGAGGACCGAGCAATGCGCATCATAGCGATTATCGCCGCGCTGTTGGCCGTTGCAACTGTTGCGCTTTGGGTTGCCATCGAACCGGCGGAGCACGATCAAAAATCGGCGTCGCGGCAATCGGCCGACTCCTCCGCCATTACCGCCCGAACTCTGAAGCCCGGTGCCACTTTGACAGTGGCCGATAAGGGCCACAGCGCCACGCTGCTATTGGATGGTCGAGTGATGATCGCCGGTGGCCAGAACGAGGACGGGACTCTACTAAATATTGGACTGCTTTACGATCCTCGAACCGACACGCTTGAAGCCACCGGTCCGCTCAATACGCCGCGCAAAAACCATTCCGCCACACGGCTGCAAGACGGCCGCGTCCTGATTGTCGGCGGCGAAGATCGTGAGGACCGATTGTCGACTGTCGAGATGTTCGATCCAGCGACGAACACTTGGACGAAGAAAGCCGCGCTCTCGACTCCGCGCATTTTCCACAGCGCCAGTCTGCTCGCTGATGGCCGCGTGCTCGTTGTAGGCGGCAGTAATTTCGACACTGGCCCGATGGACCTGGTGGAGATATACGATCCCGCCGTCGGCACTTGGCAGGCTGGACAATCGCTCAAGCATGCGCGCTCGGACCATAGCGCGACGGTACTAGGCAGCGGCGCGGTGCTCGTAGTGGGGGGCCTCGGTCGACTCGGGCCACGCCAGTCGATCGAGGCAGAAGCGCGGGATCTGGCTACTGGCGAGACCGTGGTGGTAAGCGACCTGGATATCACCGCACTCGGCACATTGGGTTTTGTCGAGCTCTATGATCCGGTGGCCGCAGCCTGGCGCGAAGGAGCCGCGCTGCAGACGCCGCGAAGCGCCCACCGCGCGGTCAGCTTGAGTGATGGGCGAGTGATGGCGATCAGCGGCTTATCAGGATCGCTCGGCGGATTCGGCGAGCCGGCAGATATCAAGGTGGTCCATACAGTCGAGATATACGACCCGGCGCAATCGGCCTGGAGCCCCGGCGGTACACTCCGCTTTGGTCGCGAAGGTCACAGCGCCAGCCGGCTGCCCGATGGCCGAGTGCTCGTTGTCGGCGGGGTCGACGGGATGAGGTTCTTCAGCTCGGTTGAGATATTCGATCCCGCAATCGGTTCATGGAGCGAGCCGATCGACCTCGGCTTCAAGAGCTATCACCACAGCGCGACATCGACCGACGCCGGTGTGCTGATCGTCGACGGCAAGGTCCGGGTTTTGACTCCCTGAGTGCGGTGATCAGAGTTGCGACGAATCGAACAAAATCCCGGCATGACCGAAAAATCAATGTCGACCAATCGATCGGAGCCGATGGAGTCGCCGGGTTCGAGAAACCTCCGCCGAGAGTCCTAATCACCGCGCCTTGACGCTTAGCAGCCTATATTACGACCGCAACGCGAGGCACGATTTGCCAGTCCAAATCGCGGAAAACACGCCACAATTTATACCCTCATATGTACCCATGTTCGCTTTTATTTGCCGGAGTTCCGTGGCAACGGCATAACCCCTTGTTATCCACCTCGCTAACGCCGACGAGTATACGACTGGTGCACCGAGGGCTTCGACACCGCGGATTCGAAGCACGCAAAGGCGCTGCTGGCAGAGCTGAATTAGCCCTAATTCGGAAATGCGCAGATGACGGCTTTGGGTGAACAGCGGGCGTTATGGCCACACCGGTTTGACGCCCGGAGCTGGAGCCATGGCAAACGATTAGGGGCCAATTGGTCCGTTTGCCCCTGACACCGGCCAATATCGGTGCAATATCAGTGACATGGCCGTTATCGCGGCTGGTCATGCCCCTTCTTGGCATATTGGCGATGTTCATACAGAGACCCCTTATCATAGACCCGGTGCGTGACCAGCCGCGATTACGGCCATGTCACCGATTTAGGTGCCACGCCTGGCCTGGATAGCTAGGTCGCTTATCCTTGGCGGCCACGATTGTCTGGGCCTTTTTCGGTTTCGGAGGATTCGACGCGGATGGCGATGTCGTTTTCGTCGAAGAAATATCTTACCCACCAGTTTTCATCGTCGGTGTTGCACCCCGCGCCGCCGCCGGCGGCATAGCCCGCGCTGAATGCCCAGCAGAAACTCATTCGATCGACGTTGCCGGAATAGTTCAGCCGCGAGCCCTGGGGGTTTCCGTCGTCGCCGCCGATCTGTACCGACGGGGCTTCGCCGAAGATATCGATGACCTCGGCCTTGGTGGTGGTTCCCACGTCGATTTCGCCCAAGCAGCGGATCGGGTTGGCGATATCCCAGACCGGCGGAATAGGCACGATCACGCAGGCTGGTATCGCCGCCGCGATACTCAACGAGACCAAGGTCCTGACCAGTCGATGAGCAAAGACGAGGTGCATCGTTCGATTCGTAGCGTCGAACATCGGAAATGCGTACTGTTTGGAGGTCCGTTTCGATCACCCGATGCGCAATCGGAAAGATAACGAGTGACCTACGACGAATTCAACGCGTTTTGCCGCGCGCTGCCGGCGACCACCACCGTGATCCAATGGGGCGGCGCGCATGTTTGGAAAGTCGGCGGCAAGGTTTTCGCGATCGGTGGCTGGGCCGACGACGCGCCGGCCTATACCTTCAAGACGACCGAGCTCTCCTACGAAATTCTCAAGGATCAGCCGGGTCTGCGCCCCGCCCCCTATCTTGCGTCGCGCGGCATGAAGTGGATCCAGCACTATGCGGAACCGGGGCTGCCGGACCCCGACCTGAAGGACTATTTGCGCCAATCCCACCGCGTGGTCGCCAACGGACTCACCAAGAAGAAGCAACGCGCGTTGGGCGTGGGGGAGTACGCGCGGTCGCAGTCGTGAACAAAGCGTATGGCACCGATCCGGTCTCGGCGATCGCCGAATCCGAGGCCACCGGCGAGGCGGCGGAAATATTCGCCGACATTCGCGCGACCATGGAAATTCCCATGCTGACCTCGATCTGGCGGACCCTGGTCGCGGTCGACGGCGGATTACGTGCCGGCTGGCGGACGGTGAAGCCGCTCCACCAGACTGGAATCCCGGCCGCCGCCTTGGCACGGGTGATCGCTGGCGCCGGCTTACCGCTTCCGCAGCCGCGGATCGATGTGGCGCTACCATCGGCCGAGCTCGCCGCGGCGCGGGCGATCGTCGATGCCTACAATCGTTCGAACGGGATGAACATGATCGCGCTCACCGCCTTGGTCGTAATGCCGGATGCGGCGGCTTTGGACGACACTCGGGCGCCGTCGCCGGCGCCTTGGCCGGTACTCAGGCCACTGCTGGCGGCGGACGATATCGATGCCGACACCTGGGCGCTGCTGCAGGATATCAATCGGTTCGGCGGCGGCACCGGCGCCCTTGCGACGTTATGGCGCCATCTCGCGCATTGGCCGGGACTGCTCGCGGCGATTCAGGCCGGATTCGCGCCGTTGCAACAAAGCGGGGCTTTGCGGGAGGCTATGCAGCGGGTGCATAATCTTGGCAGAGACGAGGCGGCGGGTCTCGCCACCTTATACCAAGGGTGGTTAATAATGACCCATTTGACAGATCGCTTTTCGTCGCTGGGTAGGAGCGGGGCGCGCCGTCGTGCAACCCCACGTCAAGCGGCCCGCGACGCATCCAGCGGCGAAAAGCGACCGGCCTTCGGTGGCCCGAGGTGGCTTTCCGGGGGCGTTGCGCCGCTTGCCCGATGGACACCCATCGCGCGGCGCGTCGCGCCTACCCGGAAAACCACCTCGGGCCATCAAATGGGTCATTATTAGCCGCCCTTGGTATTACGCCCCGACCCGGTGGTTCTGCCTGACGAAGCGCGGCAAATGATCTCGCGTTACGTCGCGTCCCCTACGGTGGTCGGGCGCATGGTCACCCTTGGCCATATTCTAGGCCGTTGGCTGGACTCTACGGCGCGATGCTGATCGTGGTTTCGCCGAGGCCGTCGATGGCGTAGGTGATCGAATCGCCGATCTCGACATGGCGAGTCTTGAGCGCGCTGCCGGTGATGACGATCTCGTCTTTCGCCAAGCGCCGGCCCTGGGCGGTGAGATGATTGGCGACCCAGGCGAGACCCTCGAACGGGTGGTCCATCGAGTCTCCGGTGACCCCGCGATCGATCACTTCATCGTTCCACCTCAGAGATACCGGTAGGCGGGCCAGATCGAGATCACGCCAATTCTCGACCCAGTCGCCGTGCACCACCCCGGCGCACCAGCAGCGGTCGGTGAGGATCGACGCGGCGTCGAGGTCGCCATAATCGGCGTTGCGATCCTCGATCACCTCGAACGCCGGCGCGCAGGCGGCGACGAAGGCGGCGATGGTTTCGCGGTCGTAAGGGTGATCGGCGGCGGGCACGTCGGCGGCAATCTTAACCGCGACTTCGAACTCCAGACCGATGCGTACGAATTCCGATGCTTTCAAGGTCGTTGGCGCGGCTTGAACCAAATTGCGAAAAACCCCGCCATAGGCCGGCTCGTCGACACCGACCAAGTCCTGCACCGCGCGCGAGGTCAGGGCGATCTTGTGGCCGCCGAGCGGGCCTGCGCGGCCAAGCTGTTCGAACAGCTCGTGCACTCGGTCCTGGATGCGATAGGCCACCGCCATCGAGTCCGGCGCGTCGTCGCCGCGCAAGGGTCGAAAGGTCTCGCGTCGGCGATTGGCGTCGAAGATTTGGCGCGCGATGCGTTCGATGTCGTCCTGTTCCATGATTTGTCCGCATTCTCATCGTGAAGTCGGCGTTGGAGACAGTATGCGCGAGCCAGGCCCCCTTGTCGTCGGCGACGGAAATTCGATTGCCGAGGGCGTATTACCGAGAGCGATCAGCCTTGATATAGTGTCGGTAACACGCGATATGTCCGGTTTATGTACCAGATGATCTGTCCGGTTTTAGAACGCTTCCAAGCCATGGAGGGAGGCGATGCGTCGAACGGAGCAGGTACAGGGACTGAGATTGATGAAGTTCGAGGAGGTTTAC
>JAKZSU010000093.1:0-8567 GCA_047517485.1 Alphaproteobacteria bacterium | reverse complement strand
GACCGCGCGCCCGAGCTTATGCGAGGCCAGCCTGCGTGGCACTTGAACGCCTTTTAAAGCAACGGAACCCAGTCTCCCCCATCATCCAGCCCGCACCAGCGCCCGAGCTTATGCGAGGCCAGCCCGCGTGGCGCGTGAACGCCCTTTAAAACAACGGAACCCAGTCTCCCCCATTATCCAGCCCGCACCAGCGCCCGTGAGCTTCGCTCACGGCAAGCGCGCCCGCGCGCCCGAGCTTATGCGAGGCAGCCTGCGTGGCGCTTGAACGCCCTTTAAAACAACGGAGCCCAGTCTCCCCCATCATCCAGCCCGCACCAGCGCCCGTGAGCTTCGGTCACGGCAAGCGCGACCGCGCGCGCCCGAGCTTATGCGAGGCCAGCTTGGCCGGCGCTTGAACGCACACCAAACCGCGATGAGTCCTACTCGTCGCGGTTTGGTATTATTTTAAGACTCGGGCGCGCCTTCGTCCGGCTTCGCTTTTAGCGGGCCGCGGCGTTCGCGGCGACAATTGCATTTGACCGTCGGCTCGACGAATTCATCGAGGTCGCGCCAATGTTCGTCGAAGGCGGCGCGCACGTCCGCCTCGGTGTCGCCGGGCGACAGATGGTAATACAACAGTGCCAGCAGCTTGATGTCGATCGGCGCCAGTTCCGTGACCCTCGACGTCGCCTCGCGGTTCTGAAAGATCACGCTGTCGGGAAACTGCCGTGAATGCCCGCTCGGGCCCATCGCATGATAAAGCTCGTGGACCAAGGTCGCCTTGCGTTCGCCGCCTTCGAGTTCATCCATGATCAGGCTGACCGAGACCTGCGCCGCGTGATCGGGGCGGACGGTGAGCTCGGTATAGCCGGCGCCGCGGGTGGCAATACTCGCTTGCATGCCGTGGCGGTTCGCCAGCGCCGGGAACATCCGGCTCGACGCGATGAGGATACCGATATTCGCCGCGTCCTTGTCGTCGTCCTCGATGCGGATCGCGACCGGTCCGAGCAGGCGGTTGAAGTCGTTGACCATATCGGCGACGAAAGCGCGGTCGTCATCGGTGGCGCCCAGCATCAACACCACCGGTTGGTCGACCCAGCGGGTCACCCGATCGCCGTCATAGGTCGAATCGGGCAGCGCGGTGAACAACGCCTCGCGCACGTGCTGCCATTCGCGGTCCTCCGCATCCTCGCCCGCCGCCGCGCCGGCGAAGCCGAGAACCAGTAGGATTGGCAGTAGGATCCGTGGACTCACGGCACCGCTTTCAAGCCGAGTTTGGCAAGCCGTGCGGCGATGTCGTTTTGCCAGTCCGCCAGCAAGTCGGCGTTTGGGCGCTTGCGCAGGCCATAACTCACATAAACGTCGAGCCGCTCGGATTCGGTGCGCCCGAAACTGGCCGCGACGCGGGGCTGCCAATAGGCGACCGCGGCTTGCGGCCGGGTCGCATTGCCCGATCGCTCGATCACCGCGGCGAGCGCCGCCTCGCCCTGTTCGGCATGCCGCGCCTCGCCCGCCACCACATCGACCAACACGTCGGCGAAGGGCTGGTAGGCGCTGTCGCTCTGATCGCCGAGTTGCATCACCGATGCGCTGCCCATCAGAACCTCGAATACCAGGGCGTCGAGCCAGCCTTGCAGCGGATAATGGAAGACGTTCAAACGCTTGTCGCCGCCGATCCGCCGGGTGCCCAAATTCGCCGATCGATCGATCCGGCCGGACCACGCGTGCTCGGCCAAATAGAGATCCGGGTTGACCCCGAAGGCCTCCATCAGCGCTAGGACGCGGCTCGCATGGTCGAATTTCTCGCTGACGATCCGCGCCGCCAGCACCCGGTCATCCAAGGTCGGCGCGGCGTTGATCATGTCGGCGAAACCGGCGGCGGCGGCGAGCTCGGAATCGACCAACACCGCCATCAGCCGCATCAGCTCGGTGCGAAAGCCCGGTGTCACGTTGTCGGGCCCGGCCAAGCGATCGCCCTCGGCGATGCGTGACGCCAGCGCGCGATCCTTCTCATGCATCATAGGCCGCGTATCCTTATCGAACGTCATCTACGTATGCCGCAGCCTAACTTCCCCTCTCGCGGGCGGCAAGCGTGGCCCCGGTTGAAATCAGGCCGGCGATCCGGGACACTGCTCGCCGTCATCGAACGCAGTGTTTCTTCAGCCGGGGTCGCCGTGGCGGACATCTTGATCGTGGTCGGAACGGAATCGGGCAATGCCGAAATGGTCGCCGATTTCCTCTCCGACGAACTGCCGCCGCTCGGCCACGCGGTCGAAATCGCCGGCGACGGCACCGCCGAACAGGCCGATCTCGCCAACCGCTCGGTGGTGCTAATCTGTACCGCGACCCACGGCGACGGCGAATTGCCCGACAATCTCATCCCGTTTCACGACAGCCTGGTCGCGGCGCGTCCCGACCTCTCGCAGATCCGCTACGGGGTGATTGCGCTCGGCGATCAGACCTACGCCGAGACGTTTTGCCAGGCGGGTCGCGTCATGGACCGCCTGTTCGCCGACCTCGGCGCCAATAAAGTCGGCGATCGGCTGGAGATCGATGCCTGCACCCAACCGCTCGCCGACGAGGACGCGGTTGAGTGGGCCAAGGAATGGGTGACGTACTTGTAGCCAGGGTTTACGGCGCCGCGCCAGCGCTGGATTGTGACGACCAGCACGAACCAATTCGGAATCAGGGAGAAAGCGCGTCCGGCAGCTTTTTTTCCCGCTTTGCGCCTCTAAATCAATGTGTTGGGGCTAGAGCAGTTCAAGTCTAGTTTGAAGCGGTTTGACCGCGCTCCCGCGGCCCCTGGCTAGGCGCGCGCCGCCGCGCGATGTGTGTTCATCGGGCAAGGCGCGCAACGACGCCAGGGGCCGCGGGAGCACGGCCTTCGGTGGGCCAAATCGGCTCTTCGCGTAGCTGGCGACGCTCGGCCGATGCACGCACATCGCCCGTCGCGCCGCGCCTACTCGAAAAGCCGATTTGGCCCATCAAACCGCCTCAAACTAGACTTGAACTGCTCTAGGCGCTGGAAAGCCAATAGAACGAAGCAAGGGATTCCAGGCGATGACATTTCGGTTAATTTCGATCGCAATAGCTATGGCGATCATGGCGCACCTGGTGATTGGGCAGCCCGCGCTGGCACGCGAGCAGGGCGATCCCGCGGCGCGGTTGGCGGACGCGGAGACGGCATTCTCCGAGCGCGATTACGCGACCGCGTTGGATACGTTGCTGCCGCTTGCCGAGGCCGGCAACGCCGAGGCGCAGTCGCGGATCGGCTACATGTTCCGCACCGGCCTGCTCGGCATACCCGATTTTGACGAGGCGGCGCGGTGGTTCGAAATGGCGGTCGCCCAGGATCATCCGGACGCGCTGTTCAACATGGGGCTGATGTTTTTCCAGTTCGAAGTCATGCCCTACGACGTGCCGCCGACTCGCTACGCGGTCCAGGAAGTGGCGTTTCAGCGCTTCCAGGCGGCCGCCGATCTCGGTCATGCGGAAGCGCAACTCTATCTCGGACATATGTATTCCGAAGGAATCGGCGTGCATGCCGACGGGGTGCAGGCGTACAAGTGGTACCAGCTCGCGGCGTGGCAGAGAAACAGTCCCGCGGTCTCGGCGCGCGACAGTGTCGCCAGTCGGATTACCGCGGCCGAAATCGAAATTGCCAAAGCCGAGGCCGACTCGTTTCAAACCGCGCGGGAAGCCGCGGCGGAATAATGTCCTGATCAGTCGGCGGTAGCGGCGGCGATGGCCTCGCGGATAATCGTCTCGTCGCCGACGTGGTTGGCCAGCAACAACACCATTTTGGCCATGACCCGCATCGCCGCTTGATCCTCGAGATCCGAAATGGCGTCGATCAGCGCCTGGTAGACGGCATCCCCGTCCGCCAGCCCAAGCTCGCGGCGTAGCGTATCCTTCATCGATCCCTCCTTATACCAAGCCGCAGGCGAGGTCGCGGGCCGCCCGCACCGCCGCGACATCCGCCGCGTCCCACGAGGCACAGAGATGTTGGTCGGGCCGGAACAGAAAAGTGCTGCCCGGTGCGCCAGCGGCAAACTGGCGCGCCAGCTGGCCGTCGGCGTCGACCACGCCGGTGCCCGGGCCACCCGGCGCCGCGCCGACGCTCAGCAGCGCTATCGGGATGGTGTCGTCGGCCAACTTGTCGAGACCGCTCGATACCGCGACCTCGGCACCGAAACACAGCACCGCGAAGCCGCCGCCAAGATGATCGAGCAGCCATCCGTCTGCCATATCTCCGCCGGGAACAGCCCAGCGGATCGGTGCGTCGGGGCAGGGCGCGCCGGGCTTGACCGCGGCGTCGATAGCCGGTCCGTTGAGCGGCGAGTCGGCATGGGTCGCCGGCCGCGACAAGCGTCCGCTGTTGACCAGTTCGCGGGCGAACGGCCAGTCGATCGCCAGATCGAGCGTGCCGTCGCGAAACGCCCGGCTCGCGGCGCTTTTCGGCGAAATGAAGTCGGTGGCGCGGGTCGAGTTGAGAATATTCTCATCTGCCGCCTGGACCCGCTCGCTGTCATAGCTGTCGAGCAGCGCCTCGGGCGCCTGTTGCATTACGACCAGGGCCAGTTTCCACGCCAGATTATCGACGTCCTGCAGACCGCTGTTGGCGCCGCGCGCGCCGAATGGCGAAACCTGGTGCGCGGCATCGCCGGCGAACAGCACCCGGCCGTGGAGGAACTTTTCCAATCGTCGGCATTGGAAGGTGTAGACACTGGTCCATTCCAAGTCGAAAGCCGCGTCCGGTCCGAGCATGCGCTCGATCCTCGGCACCACCTTCTCCGGCTTACGTTCCTCTTCCGGGTCCGCGTCCCACCCGAGTTGAAGGTCGATGCGCCACACATTGTCGGCTTGCATATGCAGCAACGCGGATTGATCCGGGTTGAACGGCGGATCGAACCAGAACCAGCGCTCCTTGGGAAAATCCGCGCGCATGACGACGTCGGCGATCAGGAATCGGTCTTCGAACACCCGGCCGACGAAATCGAGGCCCATCATGCGGCGCACTTGGCTGCGCGCGCCATCGGCGGCGATTACCCAGTCCGCCGCCAGGTCATAGCTGCCGTCGGGGGTCTCGATGCGGAGCGTCGCGCCGTCGTCCGTCGCCTCGATATCGACCACTTTGTTCGACCAGCGAAGATCGATGCCCGCCATCGCCATCGCCCGGTCGACGAGATATTCCTCGGTGTAATATTGCTGCAGATTGATAAACGCGGGAAAGCGCTGACGGCCGTCGTCGGCGAGGTCGAACCGGTAGAGTGCGCGGTCGCCGAAATGCACCTTGCCCGATTGCCAGGTGACGCCTTTCTCGACCATGCGCTCGGCGACTCCCAACCGGTCGAGAACCTCGAGCGCGCGTTTGGCCCAGCAGATCGCGCGGCTGCCGTGACTGACCGTATTATCGTCGTCGAGAACGACGCAATCGATGCCGCGGCCGGCGAGGTCGATCGCCGCGGCAAGGCCGATCGGACCGGCGCCGACGATCGCTACCCGATGTCGCGGCGATTGGCCGCCGTTCAATTCCGGCGGCGGTATGAAATCGTAACTGGGAAAAGTGTAAGTCTGCATGAGACAGGTCGATCGGCGGAAGCGGAATTGGTTGCATTCGTAACCGCATCTGATAACAGATCACTATCCCACGTGCCAGTCTGGGCCAGGCGCGCTTCCGCCGCCCTTGGCCGTTCGGTATCCAGCGGCATTGCTTAGGAGATTTCGATGGCTAAGGCGTTTGCATCGCAAGGCGATATTGAAGAGAAGAAGGCCACCTTTGCCGAGCTGGCCAATGGCGTATACGCCTATACCACCGAAGGCGATCCGAACACCGGGATTATCATCGGCGACGACGGCGTCCTGGTGATGGACACCCGGGCCACGCCGGTGGCGGCACGGGAATTGATCGACGCGGTCAGGACGGTCACCGATAAGCCGTTCAAATATGCCGTCCTCAGCCACTATCACGCGGTTCGCGTGCTTGGCGCGAGTGCCTATGGCGCGGAGCACATTGTCGCCAGCGAGATGACCCGCGACCTGATCGTCGAACGCGGTCAGCAGGATTTCGATTCTGAGTTGCAGCGCTTCCCGCGGCTGTTCCAGGACGCCGAGTCGATCCCCGGTCTGACCTGGCCGACGTTGACCTTTCCCGAGCGGATGACGATCCACATGGGCGAGCGCGAGGTGCAGCTCATGCACATCGGCAAGGGCCATACCAAGGGCGACATCATCGCCTGGCTGCCGAAAGAAAAAGTCTGTTTTTCCGGCGATCTCGTCGAATACGGCGCGACGCCCTATGCCGGCGATGCGTACCCCGTCGAATGGCCCGACACGCTCGAACGGCTGCGCGCCTTCGGCGCCGAGAAAATGGTGCCGGGGCGCGGCGACGCGCTGCTCACCCCGGCGCAGGTCAACGAGGCGATCGATCAGACCAAGGCCTTCGTTTCATCGCTCGCCGCCAGCGCCGCCGACAGTGTCGCCAAGGGGTACGATCTCAACCAGGCGTTCAAGGCCGCCGCCGATTCCTTGCGGCCGCGGTTCGGGGAATGGGTGATCTTCGAGCACTGCCTGCCGTTCGATGTCAGCCGCGCTTACGACGAGGCCAAGGGCATCGTCGATCCGCGCATCTGGACCGATGAACGCGATCGCGAAATGTGGGCGTCGCTGCAAGACTAAAAATCGCGATCGAATTGCCGAGAGGATTTGAGGCGTGAACGCCCATCAATACGTCTATCATATGCACGGCCTGACCAAGACTTTTCAGGGCGGCCGCCAGGTCTTGCGCGATATTTCGCTTAACTTTCTACCCGGCGCGAAAATCGGTGTCTTGGGTCTCAACGGGTCGGGGAAATCGACCCTGCTGCGGATCATGGCGGGGATCGAAGACGATTTCGCCGGCGAGGCGTGGGCGGCGGAAGGCCTGCAGGTCGGTTTCCTGCCCCAGGAGCCGGCCCTCGATACCACCAAGACGGTGCTGGAAAACGTCATCGAAGGGGTCGCCGAGACCAAGGCCTTGATCGATCGCTTCGAGGCGGTCAACGAGAAGTTCGGCGAAGTCGCCGACGACGCGGACGCCATGGAAACGCTGATGGCGGAGCAGGCCGCGCTACAGGAACAGATCGAAGCCGCGGACGCCTGGAACCTCGAACGCAACATCGAGATCGCGCTCGATGCGCTGCGGTGTCCGCCGTCGGACTCCGGCGTCGAGACCTTGTCCGGCGGCGAGCTGCGCCGGGTGGCGCTGTGCCGCCTGCTGTTGTCGCGCCCCGACATGCTGCTGCTCGACGAGCCGACCAACCATCTCGACGCGGAATCGGTGGCCTGGCTCGAACGTTTTCTCCACGACTACGAGGGAACCGTCGTTGCGGTGACCCATGATCGCTATTTCCTCGACAATGTCGCGGGCTGGATTCTCGAGCTCGACCGCGGGCATGGGATCCCTTGGCAGGGCAATTATTCGTCGTGGCTGGACCAAAAAGAGAAGCGACTGGCGCAAGAAGAAAAAGAGACCGACGCCAAGCGGCGCCAATTGCGCAACGAGCTCGAATGGATTCAGGCCAGCCCGCGCGCGCGTCAGGCCAAGGGCAAGGCGCGGATCACCGCCTATGAAGCGCTGCTATCGGAAAGTGCCGAGCGCGAAAGCCGCGCCGGGCCGGCGCAGATCCTCATTCCAGCCGGGCCACGGCTTGGCGATATCGTCATCGAGGCGGAAAATTTGGTCAAAGGTTACGGCGACCAAATGCTGATCGAGGATCTGTCGTTCAGTCTTCCGCCGGGCGGCATCGTCGGCGTGATCGGCGCCAATGGTGCGGGCAAAACGACGCTATTTCGCATGATTACCGGCCAAGAGATACCGGACTCGGGCACCCTGCGAGTCGGTGAAACCGTGGTCACCGGCTATGTCGATCAAAGCCGTGATTCGCTCGGCGACGAAAATTCGGTCTGGCAGGAGATTTCAGAGGGCCTCGACACCATCGAGCTCGGCAAGCGCGAGATCAACAGCCGCGCCTACGTATCGTGGTTCAACTTCAAGGGCGCGGATCAACAAAAGCCGGTCGGCGTGCTGTCCGGCGGCGAGCGCAATCGCGTGCATCTCGCGAAAATGATCAAATCCGGCGCCAATCTCATGCTGCTCGACGAGCCCACCAACGATCTCGACGTCGAGACATTGCGCGCGCTCGAGGACGCGATCCTCGATTTCGCCGGCTGTGTCGTGGTGATCAGCCATGATCGCTGGTTTCTCGACCGCATCGCCACCCATATCCTCGCTTTCGAAGGCGATAGCCATGTCGAATGGTACGCGGGAAATTATGCCGATTACGAGGCCGACCGGCGGCGCCGGCTCGGTGACGATGCCGACCAGCCGCACCGCATCCATTACAAGCCGCTCAGCCGATAAAAAAAGGCCCGGCGTCGGATGACACCGGGCCTTATGCCAATCTGCATTGAGTGAAACTCAATGCAGATTGGCAAGCGCGACCGCGCGCCCGAGCTTATGCGAGGCCAGCCTGCGTGGCGCTTGAACGCGCTTTAAACAACCGGACCGCACGGTGTGCGGGCCGGCAAGCGCGACCGCGCGCCCGAGC
>JAKZSU010000092.1:0-6631 GCA_047517485.1 Alphaproteobacteria bacterium | reverse complement strand
GCCCAGCCTACCATCAAGTCCCCCTGACGATCCTTCTGCTGTCCCATCGTCATCAGCGAATCCCCCGGTCAAATCAGAACGTCAAAGAATCAGACCAGGCCGCTTGTGTCCAGTGCCGACTTCGTCAACGGGCTGATAGGGCCGCAGCACGGGGTCGTCTTCCGGCGCGGTACCCGCCGGCATTTCGTAGCCGTGCAACATGCCGGCGACCTCGCCATCGCGGTCGGCGATCGTGCAATGCTGATAGGAGAACGCCTCGCCTTCGCGGCCGTAGCGGCACTCGCCGATATCGAGCAAGGAGAGGCCGGGAAATTCCGGCGCTAGCAATTGCCAGATATAATCGGCAACGCCGCCGGCGCTGATACGAAACAGCTCGGCGATTTTTCGCGAATCGCCATCCCCCGCCCGGCGCAAGGTCGCGCCAGTTCGCCTCGCTTCGTAAGCCGCCATGGAGACTCCCTAAACCATTTCGCCTTCGAACGGATGCCACCCTTCGGGGTGCTCGATTTCGACGACCCACAGATCGGGATCGCGGTCGATCGCGCGGGCGATATAAGCGTCGGCCTCGGCCTCCGGAACCCGTTCGCCGTTAAAGGCGCCGAGCCAAGCGCGGCGTCCGTCGAAGTCCCGGGTCTGACTCAAGACCCGGCACCCGGCGTCGCGTTGGTTGAGTTTGAGCATGACCATGCCGCCATGCTTGTCGCCGCGCCGGACCACATAGACCGGAACCGCCGCCGAGGTGCACCGGCGGACGTGCGCCGTAACCCATAGTTCTGTCGGCAATCGGTCGTCCAACATCGGGTCCTCTATTCGGCTGAAAGCGCGTTGAGGACGCCATGCGCGCGGATCGCGGTATCGGAGGCGGCCGGCTCCTCCCCGGTCGGCCAGATTTTCGCGATGCCGTAAATCCCGTCCGCACCGCGCATCAGCTCGAAGACCACGCCGTCGCCCTTGGCCAGCCCCGCGGCATTGGCGCCGGGCAACAAGGCGAGCTCCATGGTCATGGTCGGCCACCCCAGCGCCGGGATCGGATCATGGGTCACAGTGAGTGTCGACAAATCCGCCGTGGACATATTCGCGGCGATGGTGTTCTCGCCGACGACCACGTCGAGCGCCATGGTCCCACCGTCGGCGAACTTGAGCAGCAATGAAAAATGCCCGCCGTCTCGTATCGGATCGGTCAGCCCGCTAAGCCGGATGTGGGTGTTGGGCTCGGCCAGGGAGAGCACATCACCGCCGGGCACGACGACCCGGTCGACCGGCTGGCCGTCGACAATAAACTCGACTCGCGCGGCAATCGGGGTCTCGGCGCCGATGATCACGATTTCGTCTTCGCCGCTATTGGCGATGGTGGGAAAGACCCGCGCGGCGCCACCCTCGGACGCTTCCGCCCACGGATGAATGACCTGCACGCCTTCTTTTTCGATCATGTGAGCGGCCGGCATGGGAGCAGTCGCCGTCCAAAGCAGCGCGCCGCAAACCCCAACCAAGACAGATCGCCGCATTTTTATGCGCTCCGCAAACACCGCCAGGACTTTGCTTTTAATTTGGCGCCTTAGCTTTGGCAATCGGCGCGGCTGACGTCCTCTATCGACCCGGCGGCCCATTCAAGATCATCGAGCGAACAGACCGGATTTCCCCGGCACAGGCTCAAATAGGTCGCCAAGGCGGCAACCGCGTCACAGCGGTTGGCTTTGACCAGGGCGGTGCCATAGTCGAGCCAATAGCTGAGCTGCTCGGGCCGCTGATCGGTGGCAATCCGCAAATCCTCGATCGCCGCCGCCGGTCGATTGAGATAATTCACCAAAAGGTCGCCCCGCATCGCCCGAAGCTCGGGGTCCGCGGCGCCGAACAGTGCCGCTTTGTCGAGTTCCGCGCGGGCCTCTTCATAGCGCCCGAGATCGCGCAACAGGCGCGCCTTGCTCATCAGCGACGGCGCATGCAAAACGTCCAACGTGAGCGCCCGATCCCACTCCTCGAGCGCCGCCACGGTTTGGCCAAGACAGTGCCGCGCATCGGCCAGCAAATCATGCACCCAGGCCACGTCCGGTCGCGCGGAAAGCGCCGTGTCGTATGCCGCCATCGCCGGCGCGCAGCGATCGCGGGCGCGCAGCAGGCGTCCTTTCTGCACGTCGTATTTCCAGTGACTTCCCTTTGCCATCGCGCTTTCGATCGCAGCGGTGGCCTGGTCCAGCTGACCGCTCCGCTGACCGAGTTGGGATCTCACATAGTCATCGTAACCGCCCAACGCCCTGAGTTCGGGATAGAGGCCGGCGGAGACCCGCGCGTCGGCGACGAATTCATCGAGTTTGGCGAGCGCTTGGGATTGCGACATATGGGTATTGCGCCACGGCACGAGGCCATCGAGATACTGCTCCCGGATGACAAACGATCGCGGCTGTTGTTCGAGCCCGCGGCGCAATTGCTCGAAAGCCCTGTCGTGCGCGCCGCGCTGGATCTCGATGTCGATAAGAACCGCGTAAGCGGTACTCAAATTCGGCTCGATCGCCAGCGCCGCTTCAAGATCGCGAGCCGCCTCGGCAAAAAATTGCTCGGCGACTTTTTGTTGTTCGGGCGCACTCGCGTTACCGGCGTTCGTCGCCATGGTGCCGAGGTGCCAGTTATAGATACCGCGTGCCGCCGCCGGCGCATAAAAGTCGGGAGCCTGCGCCGCCCAAAGATTGATCGCCGCCAACAGCGCGGGGTCGGAATTGGCGAATGACTTCAGCGCGTATTCGACCGCCTGATCCGACCGCCGTCCATGTTCGAAAGCGATTTGATACGCCGCGATTCGTCGATCGAGCTTGTCGAAAACTCCGATCTGGAGCCATTTAACCAACGCGTGACGATCAGGAAGCGCCTCGGCTTGTACCCGGGGCATACCGACACCCACCAACAGGCCGGCCACGGCCGCGAGAAATATCCCCACCCGGTATGTTCGCTTGCCAATCATTTTGTCATCCTGATTCGCCGCCCGTCGGAGCTCGGGACGATTGCGCTGTTCGTTTTATTATATGGCCGGCGCAAAGGCGCGTGAACACCCCCTCGACCGAGGAGATCAATATTTGCCGGATTTACCCTATGTTTATGACGTAGAACCCAAGCGGAGGCACGATGTCGAGTATTACGCAATTTCTGCCCATGTTGGTGGCGACGATGATCGCCATGGTCGCCTTTGGCATCAACACCTTTTGGAAAGGCCGCCCCAGCCCCACCCAACTGACGATCTATCTGATGGCCTACGCGCTGTTCAGCTATTTGGTGTTCGAGATCGCCGATGAGAGCGGCCTGCTCGGACTTTTCGCCGGCGAATACAACGACGACTCGATTGCGTCATTCACCGCCCTGTGCACGATGAGCTGCAAGGCACCCGAGTCGCGTCCCGAACTTTGCGACATCTATTGCCGCTGCGTCGTCAACCGGGCTCGTTTGTCCTTGACCTATAGCGACATGATCGCCCGCATCACCGCGCAAGCGACCGAGGAGATCGACGCCGTCTGGCACCGCGCCGATCGCGTTTGCCGCGTCGAATACAACCTCAGTTAGAGCCCTTCCGGACTTAATTGAACCGGTTTGATGGGACAAGTTGGCACTGCGAGTAGGCGCGGCGCGACGGGCGATGCGGCGCATCGGCCGCGCGTCGCCAGCTGCGCGAAGTGCCAAATTGTCCCACCGCGGGCCGCGCTCGCGCAGCCCGTGGCGTCATCGCGCGCCTCGCCCGATGCGCCGCATCGCGCGGCACCGCGCTCCCGCAGCCCGCGCCTAGCCACGGGCTGCGGGAGCGCGGTCAAATCGCTTCAATTAAGTCTGGAAGGGCTCTAGACCGGGTCCCAGGGAAAGACGTCGGTGGTCACATCGAGCGGATAGAACGAGCCGGAAAGGGCCGGCATCGCGTGTTCGCCGATCTCGGCCGGGCTCCATCCCGCGGCACGCTGCACCGAACGCAGCGGTCGCGACTGTCCCATCAAGAACAGCTCGTTCATCCGCACCGCGAATATCTGGCCACTGACCGCGGCGGCGGTCGCCGCGTCGCTGACCAGATAGACCGCCATCGGCGCGATCTTTTCCGGCGTCATCTGCTTCATCCGCTCGATTCGCTGGGCGCCTTTTTCGTCCTGGATCGGAATCGTGCCGATCATCCGGCTCCACGCGAATGGCGAGATGCAATTGGAGCGCACGCCGAACCGCGCCATGTCGAGCGCGATCGACTTCGATAGACCGGCGATACCCATTTTGGCGGCGGCATAATTGGCTTGGCCGACATTGCCGATCAGACCGGACGTCGACGTCATATGCACGAAGGCGCCCGACCCTTGCTCGCGAAACCTGGTGGCCGCCGCGCGGCTGACATTGAAACTCCCCTTCAAATGCACGCCGATAACCGCGTCCCAATCGTCCTCGGTCATCTTGTGGAATATCACGTCGCGCAAAATGCCGGCATTGTTGACCACCGCATCGATCCGCCCAAAGGCGTCGACCGCGGCGGCAACCATCGCTTCCGCCGCGGCGAAATCCGACACGCTGCCGAAATTGGCGATCGCCTCGCCGCCCGCGTCCTCGATCTCCTTGACCACCTCGAGCGCCGGTTCCTGATCGGCGCCCTCGCCTTTTTCGCTACCGCCGAGATCGGCGACCACGACCTTGGCGCCTTCCCCCGCCATCAGACGCGCGATGGCGCGGCCGATACCGCGGCCGCCACCGGTCACCAACACGACTTTGTCTTGCACCATGCCGGTCTCGGCCATGGGGTCCTCCGTTCGACGACAAGCGCCGCGATTGGGTTTTCGTTCGGCGCGATCGTACGGTCACCGCCAGCGCTTGGCTAGTGGATCGCCCCAAAACCAGGATCAAAATACCGAGTACGATCAGAGCGATCCCAACGATCTCGATCAAGTTCGATTTTTCGCGAAACACCAGTACCGATGCGATGAAAGTGAAGACCAGTTCGACCTGGCCCAAGGCGCGCACGTACGCCGCGTTTTGGATGGTCATCGCGGTAAACCACCCGGCGCTCGCCACCATGCCGGCGACGCCCACCCAAATCGCCACCCGCCATTGTCCGAGCAAGGCGGTGATCTGACCCGGTTCGCGGAATTTCAGATAGATCGCCATCACCAGGGTTTGAAAGATCAGCACGCAGCCGAGCGTGTACCCGGCCTGGAGGAGGAACCCGTCGCCGCCGAGCGACAAGGCGGCGGCGCGATAGCTGACCGCGGCGATACCGAATCCGGCTCCCGACGCCATGCCGGTCAACGCCGCGCGGCCGGTGAGCTGGCGCACCAGGTTGAGCGGCGTGATGGTGGTCCTCGCGGTCGACAGCGCGATCACCCCGGCCAAGCTAACCAGAATCGCGATCGCCGCCGTGACACTCACCGACTCGCCGACGATGACCACGCCGAACACCGCGGTTTGCGCGGTTTCGGTCTTCGAATAGGCGGTGCCGACGGCGAAGTTGCGCAGCGAAAACAGCGACACCAGCAGCGCGGTGCCGACGATTTGCGCAAGCCCACCCAACATAGTGTAGAGCGCGAACGGCACGCCCAGTCGCGGCACCGCCTCGCCGGTGATCAGGTGCAAGGCGCCGAGATAGAGCACCGCGAACGGCAAGGCAAAGAGGAACCGGGCGAACGTCGCCCCCGAGGTGCTGAGCCGGTCCTTGAGATGCTTCTGAAGCGCCGACCGCAGGTTCTGGAAAAACGCGGCGACAAGGGTAATCGGAATCCAGAGTTCCATGGTTCCTGCTCAAATTCGCGATTGGTGGAAAGGTCCAAGCGGTGGGGACCGCGAATAAATCAGCCGAACCCTGGTGACCGCAAGAGAATCCTCGATTCAGTCCGTTCGCGGGCGGCAATATCGTGGCAAACAAACGCCGTCGCCCTAAATTGTTTAGGGGCGTGACATCACTGGCGGGATGCGAAAATGGAAATGCACACACGGTGCGGGATAGGCTTTTTGTGCATTTTCACTGGACTCGGAATCGTCGCGGCCCCAATCGGTGCAAGCCTTGCCGATTCCGACATCGCCCGACGCCAAAATCCTGATTTCGTCAGCGTCTTCGACTGCTCCGGCTCGATCATGCACCAGAGCTACAAGGGCGCCATCGATTCGCCGCTGAAGTTCTGGTTTGGTGTGGCTGCCGACAATCGCATCGTCGGCCAGGTTACCGATGTCGGCGCGCCACTCGATCTTCCCGGCCATGCGATTGCCGGTCACCTTGCCGCGAGGCACGACGCGCGCGGCAATTTCGTCGGCGGCCGGATGACGCTCGATTGGCCGTTCGCCAATGCCGGCCGGCCGATTCAGGCCGCGTTGATGCGCGAAACCTTCATCCGTGTCGGACACAAAGCCAACGGCATCGGCAAAGTGGTGCGCCGTGCCAGCCATCACACTTATATCGCCGGGACTCTGTGGTTCGACCCGCGCAGCCATCCGTCCTTGACGTCGTTCTATCGGGTCTCTTTTATTTCCGCGACATGTATACCGCAGGCCGCCGCCCATCATCCGCTGAGCCGAACGCCGAGGACGTCGTCTGTTTCGCGCGCGCTTTGGGGCTGGTTCGCCGCGCTCGCGATCGCGCTTGCCGGGTGCGCGGACGAGAGAGCAACGCCGCAAGCCGACGCCCCGATCGACG
>JAKZSU010000091.1:0-7351 GCA_047517485.1 Alphaproteobacteria bacterium | reverse complement strand
CAAGACGGGCATCGAAAACCTTCCGGCCAACGAACACGCCCAAGAAACTCCGCACACGCCGTCTCCGACACGAACCACGCGTCGAATTCAGTCAGGGTGCGCGGGTAGTCGACCCCGCCTTCGGGATGGGATGCCGGGTTTGCCATCCCAACATATTGACATCACGAGAGCGAAGTGGATACCCTATTAAAACAAAAGAACCCAGTCTCCCCGATCACCCAGCCCGCACCGGCACCCGTGAGCTTCGCTCACGGCAAGCGCGACCGCGCGCCCGAGCCAATGCGAGGAAAGCCTGCGTGGCGCTTGAACGCGCTTTAAAACCGCGCGGAACACCGGCGCGGTGTTCCCGATTAGGTACCCCTCACTACACTTATTCCCCCCGCCGCGGCGTCAGCAGGCGTGCCGGCGCCGAGGTCAGCACCGGCTCGTCGATGGTGACGAATTCCAGCGCCGCGTGTTCTTCCAGCGGCTTGCCACGCTCGAACGAGGCATCGACGGTACAGTCGGCGGTGAATTTGGTGACCTGGGCGGCGCGCGCGACAACGCTCTGGATCGTCACCGTCCCGTCGAACACGCCGTGCCAGCCGCCGTCGGCGGTGGGGGTGAACGCGTCGGCTTCCGAGACCACGCCGACGAACAGCGAGAACGCGCGACTGCCGGGGCTGCCGCCGGCGCGCACCTTGGCCTCGATCTCGATCGCCCAGTCGGGCATATAGCCGGCGCGAAACCGCGCCTCGGCGAGCTTCTGGCACGCCGCCATCGCCGCGCGTTGCCGTATAACCGTGTCGCGCGCGAGGTCCTTGTCGGTCAGCGGCGCCGCCTCGATCAGGCGCGCCGCCACCAGTTTGTCCGCCCGCGACGGCGTCCCGCGCGCATCGATCACCCCGGAAAAGCGCATTTTCGCCCCGGGCCTGACATCCGCTTCATCCGGCGCCAGCAGTTCGAGGCGCAGATCATAGCGCGCGCCGGGCCGCCCCGGTTTCATCTTGACGTTGACCTTATCGTCGAACACGCGGACCACGGTGCCGTCCCACACCACGGCGCGCCCCAGGCATTTGGCGGCGAACGTCGCATCCGACTGAGTGTCGCTTTCGTAGCGCGTGTTGCCGCTGCAGGTATGCCAAAACGTCAGCCACGCCAACGCCGAGCCGGGCAACGCGACATAGTGCCCGGTGATCAGGCGCCGACGTAAACTTCGCGCCCCCGCGTGCCCAAAGGCGTCGAGCGGCTTGGCAAGCGCGAACGCGCGCTCAAAGTCCTCGGCCTCGAACGCGGCTTGCGCCCCCGCCGCCATCGCCGCGATCAACGCCGTCACCGCGTCGCGCGTCGCCGCGTAGGTGGAATCCAGCGCCGCCGCCTGATCGGCCAGAACGAGCGCCGCGGCAAAATCGACCTCGCGCCCCAACCCTTGCGCCGCCATCAAGCTGAGCAAGTGATAGCCGCGCGGATTGCCCGTCGCCGCCAGGCGTTCGGACAGCGCCGCCGCGGATGCGAACTCATGCGCCTCATAGGCCGCCAAGGCGCGTTCCTCGTCGCTCTCGAAGCAGCCGCTCAACGCCCCGACAATCAGGGCGATCGTTGCCAGACGACGCACGGCCAATTTATTCTTCAATTTCCGCGGCCGGCGCGACGGCCACTTCATCGCCCCGGCGGAGCCCGTCGTGGATCGTCGCCTGCGCCGACGCACAGCCGCCGGCGACCACCGCGCGAATGATCCCGGTACCGCCGGCACCGGCGCAGATCCGCAACTTGCGCGACTCACCGGGCTTCATCTTGCCCTGCCAGATCACTTTCTCGTCGCACACCATGTCGCGGATCTCGACATTCAATTTCAGCGCGCTGGGATTGGTAATCCGCACCTTCACCAGATCGGCGGCGAGCGCCACCGGCGCGGCCAGCCCGATCAGACCCGCGAACAAAACCGTCAACATCAATATCCGGCGCATAGCGACTCCGCCAGTGCTCACTTGCTTCTCTGAGATTAGCACAGTTGAGCCGGGTCACGGCGTGGCGTACTCTCCTAACGATTACCGGAGGTTGGGTGCCGGTGGGGGATGCACCATGGCCGACAACACAGTCACGCAAAAAGTAGCCGCCATTCTCGCGGCCGACGCGGTCGGCTACACGCGCTTGATGGCCGAGGACGAGCCGGCGACGATCCAAGCGCTCGACGCCGCGCGCGCGGTCTTCGCCGAGCATATCGAGGCCAACCAGGGCCGCGTCGTCGACACCGCCGGCGACAGCGTACTGGCCGTCTTTGCCACCACCGCCGGCGCCGTTCACGCAGGCGTGGCCATCCAGGCGAGCCTCGCCGAGGCCAACCAGCCGGTGCCCGAAGACCGCCGCATGCATTTCCGCATCGGCATCCACCTCGGCGATATCTTCGAGAAAACCGACGGCACCATCTACGGCGACGGCGTCAACGTCGCCGCGCGCTTGGAGAGCATCGCCCAACCGGGCGCGATCATCGTCTCCAACGTTGTCCAAGCCGCGCTCCGCGACCGTCTCGACGTCGATTTCGCCGACGCCGGCTCGCATCAGGTCAAGAACGTCAAACACCCGGTAAAGGCTTTTTCCGTGGTGCTAGGCGGCTCGGATGGTGACCGAATGACAAAGTCATCTCGCCGACCCAAGCTAGTCATCGCTTTGGCGGCGGGATTGGCGATCCTGGTCGGCCTTGCCGTATGGGGACTCACGATCCGCGTCGAAGCGCCACAAATGGTTCAAGCCGACGGAACGCCTACCGATGACCCGGTTCTCGCCGTGCCCATGGGCCCAGTTATTGCGGTTCTGCCGTTTCATAATCTGAGCGGCAACCCGGACCAGGATTATTTCTCCGACGGCTTGACCGAGGACCTGATTACCGGCCTCTCTCGCTTTCGCGACTTGTTCGTCATCGGACGCAACACTAGCTTCCAATACAAGGGCCGGGTCGAGGACGTGCGAACCATTGCCGCCGAAATAGGCGCCCGTTACGTCACTGTCGGAAGCGTCCGTCGATCGGGCGAGACCGTACGCGTGTCCGCGCAGCTGATCGACGCCACCGACGGCACTCAGCTGTGGAACGACAGCTTCGATCGCGATCTTACAGCAACCGACCTTTTCGCCCTGCAAGATGAAATCACCGCGGAGATCGTTGGCGCGATTGCCGGCTCCTACGGCGTCATCTCGCGTGCCGGGCTGGAGGACAAGCCGCCGGGAACAGAAAAACTCGAGGCCTACGACTGTGTACTGCGCGCCTACGCCTATGAGCAGATCCTGACCCCGGAAGTCCATGCCGAGACGCGCGACTGTCTGGAGCGCGCGGTCGACCTCGATCCGTCTTACGCCGACGCCTGGTCCAAACTCGCCTTCATTTATGCCGACGAATACGCCTTCGCTTACAACACCCGGCCTGACGCGCTCGACCGGGCATTGGCGGCTGCGCAGAAAGGCGTCGAACTCGATCCCAGCAGCCAAATGACTCATTGGCATCTCGCACGCACCCATTTCTGGCGCAACGAAGTTAACGAGGCGATCGTCGAGGCCGATCGCGCTCTCGCCATTAACCCCAACAACGCTTTCGTGCTCGCCGCCGCCGGCGTCTACATGGCGCCAACCAGTCCCGAGTCACTCAAACGAGGAGTCGCACTGACGGACAAGGCCATGCGGATCGATCCCAATCCGCCGGGTTGGTATCACGTTGCCAATATATTGGACCGCTACGCCAATCGCGACTACGAGGCCGCGCGCGTCGAATCGTTGAAAATGAACCTGCCCGGCTTTTTCTGGACCCACGTCTGGCGGCTGGCAATCTATGGACAGTTGGAACGGCCCGAGGAAGCCGATGAGACGATGACCAAACTGTTGGCGCTTTACCCAAGCTTTGCCGAGAACAGTCGTGTGGAGTTGGAAAAATTCAACATGCATCCGACGCTGGCCGAGCATGTCGTGGAAGGCTGGAAAAAAGCCGGCCTTTTCGACGAACCGCCACCCCCCACCCGCCCGGTTATCGCCGTGCTTCCGTTCGACAACATGTCGGGTGATCCGGAGCAGGACTATTTCGCCGATGGGATTACCGAGGATTTGATTACCGAACTGTCGCGCTTCGAGGGCCTGCTAGTGATCGCGCGCAACTCGACCTTTCGCTTCAAGGGTGAGGCAGTGGACATCGCTGAGGTGGCTGAGGCGCTTGGTGCAGATTATGTGCTGGAAGGGGGTGTTCGGAAGTTTGGCAACAAGGTTCGCATTACTGCCCAGCTGATCGATGCCGAAACAGGCACTCATCTCTGGGGCGAGCGCTATGACCGGGAGTTGATCGATGTTTTCGAAGTCCAGGACGATGTCACGCGCCAGATCATCTCGGCCATGCAATCTGAAATTGGTGAACTGACGCCGACGAGAGGCTCTGGGCAGCTCACCGAAAGCCACCAGGCCTACGACCTTTTTCTGCGTGCCAGAATAGAGAAAGAACGCCGGACTGAGGCCGCGGCCCTTCGCGCGCGTGACCTCCTGCAGCAAGCGATCGAACTTGATCCCGCATTCGCTGCCGCCTATGCCGAGTTGTCGGATACGCAGCACTTGGCCAACTATTACGGCTGGGACATACCCGATGCGACGCTCGATGCCGCCATGCTCAATGCGGAGAAAGCGGTTGCGCTCAACGGCAGCTTGCCGTTAGCACACGCCCAACTTGGCCGACGGCAGTATGAGGCGGAGCAATTCAGTGAGTCGGCATCTTCATTGAACACGGCTATCGCGCTCGATACCAGCTACGCGATGGGCTACATGGCACTGGCGGCCCTTTACACCTACACGGGCAACTACGCCCTAGCTAGCAAGGCGAGCCGGCTCGATCCCTATGCGGTCCGGCCTTTGCTGTACAAGGGAACCATCGCGTTTGCACAAGAGAACTACGACGAGGCCATCGCGGTTCTAAATGCAGGAGTCAGCCTCAATCCGGAATTTGGTGCGGCATATCAATGGCTGGCGGCGGCCCATGCTTTTGCAGGCAACGACGATGAGGCCAAAGTTGCCGCGGCCAACGTGCTTCGCGTAAGCCCAGGCTTTCTAGGTGGCCTGGAGCGGTTGCCATTCGTAGATCCCTCTGTGCCTCAACGCTTGGTCATAGGCCTTCGCAAGGCCGGCCTCGATATCCCGCCACTGCCGTCTCAATGACCGACGCCAACCACGTCCGGAAGCTCGCGGCGATCCTCTCCGGCGCTGTCGCCGGCGACAGCCGCCTCATGGCCGACGACGAGCCCGCGACTAATGAATCGACCGACGCGGCACACGCTCACCCAGTGCGCTAATGAGATCACTGCTTCTCACCCTACTCATTTCGCTTGTCGGGTTCGCCGCTCCGGCCGGCGCCGGCGATTTTGATGATGGCTTGGCGGCCTATAACGCCAAGGACTATGCCGCCGCTTTGCACTACTGGCGCCCTCTCGCCGACCGAGGGGACGGCGAAACCCAGTACCACCTCGCCGTCCTATACGCCAACGGTGAAGGCGTGCCGCGGGACACTGTCATGGCCCACATGTGGTACACCCTCGCGGCGTCGCGGCTCGCCGGCGATGCCCGCGATCGCGCGGTGACAAACCGCGAGTCGCTCGAAGCGCGCATGACGCCCGAACAAATCGCCGAGGCACACCGCCTGGCGCGGGAGTGGTACCCCAAGACCTGGGCCAGATCGCCAATGATGTGATCCGCCTCGGCGCGCTTGGCGTTGCCGCATTCGAAGAGGACTGGCGGAGGCCTCCGCCCCTACTCCCCCCGCCCCGACACCGACCCGACGATCGGTTCCGAGATCGTCACGAACGCCGTCAAGACCAAAAGAACCCAGTCTCCCCGATCATCCAGCCCGCCCCAGCGCCCGCGAGCGCAGCGAACGGCAAGCGCGACCGCGCGCCCGAGCCAATGCGAGGCCAGCCTGCGTGCGCGTGAACGCTCTCAAAAACAAAGGAACTCAGTCTCCCCGATCACCCAGCTCGCACCAGCGCCCGTGAGCAAAGCGAACGGCAAGCGCGACCGCGCGCCCGAGCTTATGCGAGGCAGCCTGCGTGGCGCGTGAACGCGCTTTAAAAACCGGAACCCAGTCTCCGCCCTCATCCAGATCACCCCACCGCCCGTGAGCACCGCGAACGGCAAGCGCGACCGCGCGCCCGAGCTTATGCGAGGCAGCCCGCGTGGCGCGTGAACGCTCTTTAAACCACGCGGAACACAGGCTCGGTGCCCCCGAACACGCTTAATAAACAACCAGATCGCACCCCGTGCGGTCTGGTTGACACTTCTTGTCATCGCCTCGACAAAATTTAACCTCCGCGCCGCGCGGCCGCGTTAAATGGATTCCTATAGTTCCAACGTTCAAGCGCCGCCCGGAAAGTTTCCTTCCCCCTTACCGGGCGGCGCGAATTTTCCAAACCGAGGCGCGAGCCAACAGATATGCCGACAGCGAGAGCCGAAAACGACGCCCTATTCGCCGCCGCGACGCGAACATTGGGCGGCAACCACCCGGTCACTAAGCAGCTCGGCGCCGCCCGACGCGACGGCTCCCGCGCGGCGATCTCGAACGCCTGGGCCGCGTGCTGCGCGCTACCAATGGATCAGCAAAGCGCCCTCATAGGCGCCGCCCACGCACCAAGCGCGGTCCGCTGACCGGAGGGATTTGGGGCAAGACGGGGACACGGCCACGGGGACAGGATTCAATGAGAGGATCCCAACCCGTGGCCACCCTCACCGCCGGCATTTCCGACTTCTGAGTTCTATCCCCCGTGAGCTTCGCTCACGGCAAGCGCGACCGCGCGCCCGAGCTAATGCGAGGCCAGCCTGCGTGGCGCGTGAACGCGCTTTAAAACCACGCGGAACACAGGCTCGCTGCCCCCGAACGCCCTCTCCTAAAAATCCCTCCCCACTCGCGGGGGAGGCAGGGTGGGGGGACCAACGATAAACATCACCGCCGAGAACTGGTACAGTGCGGCATGATCAAACACCGTCACCGCGTTGCTCTCGCGTTGTTGGCCATACCGGCTCTCGCGCTCGCGGGATGCGGCGGCAGACTGCTCACGCCCTCATTAGGAGAAATCCATCAAGCCTGTCCGGGCGGCGGGACAATCGCCCAGCACACCATCTCGAACGTATTTGATTCGAGCATGATCAGGCTGAAAACATTTGTCAGATACAGCGGAGAAAGTGAGGGAACTTACATTTTCACCGAGTCGTCCCAAATCAGACGTAGAGAAATTTTGATATCCGAGACGGATGATAAGAGCTTTA
This sequence comes from Alphaproteobacteria bacterium, assembly GCA_047517485.1. Lineage (GTDB taxonomy): Bacteria > Pseudomonadota > Alphaproteobacteria > UBA7887 > UBA7887 > JAKZSU01. Next base: position 97 of record JAKZSU010000091.1, on the reverse strand, counting down.
GTTTTGCTGGAACTTTTTACGGCCAATATTGTGTGCAATTCACGCCCATCGAAAACGGCTGCATCAACCGGGATTCCCCAATTGGCTCTCCCAGGTT
>JAKZSU010000090.1:0-16967 GCA_047517485.1 Alphaproteobacteria bacterium | reverse complement strand
GCGTAACGCAAGCGCTACACGAAGCAGCGCGGGTCCCTCCTATGGACTACCGGGTCAACCCCCCAACACCGCGTACCGCATAACATTAAGTGGACTAGTTTTGCTCCGCCCGGGTGGACTAATTTTGCTCCGCCGTTGACAACTGGCGGCCGCGGTGGCGCGATTGGGACCGTTCTGGTCGGAACGAAAAAGCCATCCGTCATCGCCGCGCATTGACTGGCGCTCGATCGCGGCCGCGATGACGTGGTCGCCGGTACGGTATATCCGCCGCACCGCCGATCTGCGGCCAATCAAAAATAAGTAGCGATGTTCTGGTGTGGTATATCGCCGTGTCTAATTGCGGCAAGCCTCTATATTGTTGAACGGGACACGGGGTGGAAGACGCAAAATTGGCCTTAGGCTGGACATACTAAATAAGATACGCATGAGGCGGTATTGAACACGCTCAGTCCCATGGACGCCCACACGACACCAAAACGAAGTCTTTCCGCGCCAGCCCCAGGATCGCCATGACCGACTCCCTGCCGTCGAAAATCAGATCGCGTCGGCTTTTGGCACGACTCTTTGTCGGCCTACTCGCCGCCTTGCTGCTTTATTTCGCCTTTCGCGGTATCGACTGGTCGGAACTCGGCGCCCGACTCGCCGAAGCCGATCTGACGACAATGGCAGTGGCCTGGTTGTTGATGAGCGTGGCCATGGCGTTGCGCTCGGTACGCTGGGGAATTCTTGTCGGCGTACGCGCCAAGCCCGGATTTGCGACAATGTTTTGGGCGACCACAGCGGGCTACGTCGGCAATTCCTACTTGCCGGCGCGCGCCGGCGACGTGATGCGGTCGGTCCTTCTTGGCCGCTATGTGGGCGTGCCCAAAACATTCGTAATGGGGACGACGGTGACCGAACGGGTGCTCGACACTATCGTTATCGTCGTGCTCGCCGGCGCGGTGGTTTCGCTTCTTCCCTCGGCGCCCGGCTGGCTGTCTTCTTCGGCGATCGGCTTGTCGATTGTCGCCTTCGTCGCGCTGGTCGCATTGCTCGCCGCGCCAAAATTCGCCGGCCTGGTCGAAAGGTTCGCCGCGCGACTGCCCATGGCATCGACCTGGCGCGAGACCTTGGTCACGATGTGGCATGAATTTTTTACCGGTTCGCTCGCCATGCAGAACCGTCTCGACGCGGTCTTATTCGCAATTCTTACCTTCGTTATTTGGACCATCGACACGACCTGCGTCTACACCGTTGCCACCGCGCTCGGGCTCGACATCGTCACGCCGCAAATTGCCCTTCTTCTGATCGTCGCCCTGGCGTTGTCGAGCGTCGCGCCGTCGACACCGGGGTATGTCGGCGTCTACCAGTTTGTCGCGGTGAGCGTGCTCGCGCCGTTCGCGGTCGCCAAGACCGAGGCGCTGGCCCTGGTGCTGCTGTTTCAAGCGGTGATTTACGCTGCTGTCACGCCGTGGGGCCTGATAGGATTGTGGCGGCTCGGCGGATTGGCGGCGACGAAAAATGGCGACAATGACGTGGCCGTCAAAGCCGAAACCTAACCTAAGAGAAACCTAACCTAAGAGAGTTCCGGCGATGACGCTCGCGACTTATTTGACTGATGCGGCGAACATGTTAGAGGCGACCCGCACGGCGGGCTTGGACGGGCCGATCGAGGCCGCGATCGATGCCATCGCGATCGCTCTTGCCGCCCGCAAGCCGCTGCTGATTTGCGGCAATGGCGGCTCGGCGGCGGACGCCATGCACATCGCCGGAGAATTGGTCGGGCGCTACAAACGCGAACGCCGGGGTTTCAACGCGATTGCCCTTGGCGCCGACGCGGCGGTAACCACGGCGTGGGGCAATGACTATGCCTTCGAGACCATCTTCGAGCGCCAAGTCGAAGCTTTGGGCGCGCCCGGCGGTGTCGTTTGGGGCCTCAGCACCAGCGGTAACTCGGAGAACGTGGTGCGCGCCCTGATCAAAGCGAAAGACGGTGGCATGCAGACGCTTGCCATGACCGGCGAGGGTGGCGGCCGGCTCGCCGCAATCGCCGATATTCTCGTCGCGGTACCGTCTTCCGACACCCCTCGCATCCAGGAAGTTCACACCGCGCTCTATCATTATGTGTGCGAGACGGTTGAGCGCCGCTTGACCGAATAGGCGATTCTAATGTGACCAGGGTCACACAAAACCCACTATTTGGCGGTTTTTTGCCTTCATCGGGTTCAGCTTCCGTTCAGGTAAGTGCATCTATAGTTGCGCCGACTTATTGATTAATGAACTCGCGAAGGGATACTACGCCATGAAAACTGCTCAATCGAAACTTGCTCGTTTGCTGGTCGCCGGCACGTTGGCAGTCGCCATGACGGGCTGCCTTGAAGGCCAAGGCAACAAACAGCTTGGTGGAACGCTGGTCGGAGCCGGTCTAGGCGGTCTCGCCGGGTCGCAAATCGGCAGCGGTACGGGCCAGCTCGTTGCGGTTGGCGCCGGAGTGCTGCTCGGTGGTTTGCTCGGTAATGAAGTCGGTCGCTCGCTCGACAAGGCCGACCAGGCGTACGCCGCCCAGTCGTATCAGACTTCGATGGAGTCGGTGCCGACGGGTGAGACCACCTCCTGGGTCAACCCGGATAGCGGCAACCAGGGCAGCTACACGCCGACCCGGACCTATCAGGCCGATACCGGACAATATTGTCGCGAGTTCCAGCAAACCATCACGGTCGGCGGACAGACCGAGTCGGGATATGGCACGGCTTGTCGCCGGCCCGACGGCTCTTGGGAAATCGTTAACGGCTGACCTTCCCCGGGTACGCCGCATCGAGAGTGCCCGTCGCGCGCGCGGCGGTCACTTTTCTTTTGTCAGGCTCGCCAAATAATGCCGCAGTCTGGTGCGCCAATCGGGCTGCGTGATGCCATAAGTCTCGGCGATTCGTCGGCAATCGAGGACGGAATTGGCGGGTCGGCGGGCCGGAGTCGGATAGTCCTTCGTGGTGATCGGCACCACGTCCTTCGGGACCGCCAAGCCAAGGCGTTCGGCAACCTCGAATATGGCTTGCGCAAAACCGTACCACGTCGTGGTCGGTGCGCCGCAATAATGAAACACGCCAAATCCATCCTGTTTGCCGTCGAGGATCGCCGGGGCGATGGCCAAAACCGCCGGGGCGATGGCCAAAACCGCCGTCGCAATATCCGCGGCCGCGGTCGGCCCGCCGCGCTGGTCGGCGATTACGGATACCGCGTCACGTTCGCCGCCGAGGCGCAGCATGGTGGTCAGGAAGTTATTCTGCTGGGCACTGAAGACCCACGCGGTGCGCACGATCACCGCCCGGTCCCACTTTTCGCCGACAGCCACTTCTCCGGCGGCTTTCGACCGGCCATAGACGCCGATCGGCGCGATCGCATCGTCCTCGCGATAAGGGCCGGGTTTCTCGCCGTCGAACACATAATCGGTGGACAGGTGAATCAGCGGACACCCGGCCTTGGCGCAGCATTCGGCAACGATCGCGGCGCCATCGCGATTGACCGCGAAGGCTGCCTCGGCTTCGCTCTCCGCTTGATCGACCGCGGTATAGGCGGCGGCATTAATGATCAGATCGGCCGCGACCTCGCCAATCGCCGCTTCGACTAACCCGGTGTCGGTGATATCGGCCTGGTCGCGGGTGCGGCCGATGATTTGCAATCCAGCCGGCGCCGGTGCGCTGCACCGCGCGCGGCCGATTTGCCCGCCGGCGCCGAGGACCAGAACGGTGGGGTTGTTCATTCAACCGTGCTGCCGGTCAATCGCCCTCGAACGCGCATAGCGAAAACACTTTGTAGCCGGCGGTCTCCAGCCGCGCGCGGCCGCCGACATCGGGGAGATCGACCATGAAGCAGCACTCGACCACCACGCCGCCTGATTTTTCGATCAGGTTCGCCGCCGCCTCGGCCGTCCCGCCGGTGGCGATCAGATCGTCGACCAGCAGCACCCGGTCGCCCTTGGTGATCGCGTCGGTGTGTATTTCGATGGTGTCGGTGCCGTATTCGAGGTCGTAGTGGTGCTCGAGGGTGTCGCCCGGCAACTTGCCGGATTTGCGCACCGGAATGAAGCCGACCCCCAACTGATGCGCGATCGGCGCCCCGAGGATGAAGCCGCGGGCCTCGACACCCGCGACCTTGTCGATCGGCTGTCCGGTGTAGCGATTGACCAGATCGTTTATCGTGGTACGGAATCCTCGCGGATCGGCGAGCACGGTGGTGATGTCGCGAAACATGATTCCTGCCTTGGGATAATCCGGGATCGTACGTATAAGGGATCTGATGGTCATCGGCGGCTCCACGGTATAGGACGCTTGTTGGCTTGGCGCGGCAGTCTACAATAGCCGACGCCGGCGATGCAGCGTTGCTCAATAATCTTTCTTCAATTGATTTGGACGGCCATGAAAATCGACAGTCTCGCAGTGATTGGTCTCGGTTATGTCGGATTGCCCTTGGCGATCGCGATGGCCGCCGCGGGCCGCCGGGTCACCGGTTTCGACATCGACACTGGCCGAATTGACGAACTCGGCGCTGGGGAGGACCGGTCCGGCGAGGTCACCGCGGCGGCGCTCAACGAGACCGCGGCGATATTCACCGCCGATCCGGCCGCGCTCCAAGATCATGATGTCTACGTCATCACCGTGCCGACGCCGGTTGACGCGGCGCGAAAACCCGATCTGGGTGCCGTCGAGGCGGCGTGCCGCACGGTCGGCAAGGCGCTTGGTCGAGACGCGATCGTGGTCCTCGAATCGACGGTCTATCCGGGCACGGTCGAGGATGTTTGCGGCCCAATTCTCGCCGCCGAATTGGGTTTGATCGCGGGCGCGGATTTCTGGCTCGGGTATTCGCCGGAACGAATCAATCCCGGCGATCCCGATCATGGGCTGGAAAATATTACCAAGGTCGTGGCCGGGCAGACCGCGCCCGTGACGGCCGCGTTGTGCGCACTTTACGGTGCCATCGGGTCGGTGTTCGAGGCGGTGGACATCCGAACCGCCGAGGCCGCGAAGGTGATCGAGAACGCCCAGCGCGACATCAATATCGCCTTCGTCAATGAATTGGCGCTGATCTTCGATCGTCTCGGTCTCGATACCGGGGCGGTCCTCGACGCAGCTTCGACAAAATGGAATTTTCTCCCGTTCCGCCCTGGTCTGGTGGGCGGTCACTGCATCGGGGTGGACCCCTATTATCTGACCTACGCGTCGGAAATCGCCGGCTATCATCCCGAGGTGATTCTCGCCGGGCGGCGGATCAACGACACCATGGGCCAGTTCGTCGGCCGCAAAGTGGCGCAACACCTGATGGCCGATCCGGTGCCCAAGCGCTGTCTGGTTCTCGGCGTGACGTTTAAGGAAAACGTCCGCGACATCCGCAATTCGGGCAGCGCCGACGTGGTGCGCGAACTCCGGTCGTTTGGCATCGAGGTCGATATCCACGACCCCTTGGCCGATGTCGACGACGTGAGGCGCGAGTACGGCTTTGAAATGGTTGACGAAGGACGCGGCGAATACGGCGCGCTGGTGCTGACCGTCGGTCACGCCGCGTATCAAGCGTGGGACACCGGCGCGGTCGAATCGCTGTTGGCGCCGGGCGGCTTGGTGGCGGACATTCGCGGGGTTTGGCGCGACCGAAGCTTTTCCGACGCGGTGCGAATTTGGCGGCTATGATGGCGTTCGTCGCCGTCGCTTGCTAAAAAGGGGTCGCAACAAGGGACGAACCCGGACCCGCGGGATTATCGTGGATCGCGCGACACGTCGTCGCCGCCACGTCGCGGCCCAGGGAGGGAGGATATGTCGGACATGTACAGGCCATTCGCGAAAGGGCTGCGGTCTGCCGCGGTCGGAGCAATTGGGGCGCTCGTGCTCAGCCTTGGAGTGATCGCATCGACCGCGACCGCTTGGGCGCAAGACGAAGAAGTGATTTCGCCGGATTCGCTGAAAAGCGGCAAAATCACGTTTCCGAGCGGCAGCGTCTATGAGGGCGAGCTCGGCAACGGGCGGATGAACGGACAAGGCAAGATCACCTACGCCAACGGCGGTGTCTATGAAGGCGCCTTCGTCGACGATCAGATCACCGGCCAGGGGAGTTTCGTCTACGCCAACGGCGACCGCTACGAGGGCATGTTCGAGAATGGCGAGCGGCATGGCCAGGGGGTGTTCTGGTTTGGCAACGGTAGCAAGTACGAAGGAGGCTTCCAGAATGGCCAGATGAGCGGGTCCGGCAAACTGACCTTCGCCAATGGCGCGGTCTACGAGGGGCCGTTCGTCGATGGCCGGCGCGACGGCCAGGGCGAATTGCGCTTTGCCAGCGGCGATCGCTACGTCGGGAATTTCAAAGACGGCGAAATGGACGGCAAGGGACGCCTCGAATATGCCGAGGGCCATGTCTATGACGGCGCCTTCGTTGGTGGCCGGCGTGACGGCGACGGGACCTTCAAAATGGCCAATGGCGATACCTACACCGGTGGCTATAAAGACGGTAAACGCAGTGGTCGCGGTACCTATGTTCAGGCCGACGGCGTGACTTATGTCGGCGACTACGTCGCGGGTCGACGCCAAGGCAAGGGCGAGATCCAGTACCCCAATGGCGACCGTTTCGAGGGATCGTTCGTCAACGATGTCCAGGAGGGGCCCGGAAAACTGCTCTATCAGGACGGGACGCAGGTCGAAGTGACCTATGTTGGCGGCAAACCCTCTGGCAAGGCGGTGTGGATCTATCCCGACGGCCACCGGATCGAGGGCGAATTCTGATCGGATTGGATTTGTTCGCCTGAGTGCCTTCTCAAGCCTATATTAATAGGTATTGGCTCGGCTCCAGCGGGAACTGGGCCGGCCATTGCTGACTCTTGCACAACGGGTTGGCCGGACGACACTTGGCGGGAAGCACCGATGCACGGTGAAGACAGAATCAGTAAGCCACAATCGACCGCGCCGACGGAAAGTGGGTGCGACGCCGCCAATGGTGACGATATCGCGGACCTCAGGCGTCAGCTCGATGAGGCGCACAAAGTCATGTGGGCGCTTTACAAGGAGCTCGACGACAAGAATGCCGCGTTGAACGAATCCAACGCCGAGCTCGATCAATTCGCCACCATCGCCGGCCACGATTTGCAGGAGCCGTTGCGCAAAGTTCTCGCCTTTGGCCGCATGCTGACCGATGAGCACGGCGACGCCTTGGGTGGCGGCGGGCGCGATTATCTCGATCGCATGCAGGGTGCCAGCGAGCGCATGCTCGAACTCATCGGCGACCTGGTGCGCTACGCCCGGGTGACGAGTCAGGCGAAATCCTTCGAGCCGACCGATCTTGCGGATCTGGTGGACTCGGTGGTGTCAGATCTCGGCGAGCAAATTCGCCGCGAAAAAGGCACCGTCGAGGTCGGATCCCTGCCCAAATTGGTGGTCGATACCGTGCAAATGCGCCAACTGTTCCAAAATTTGATCTCGAACGCGCTCAAGTTCCACCATCCGGACCGTCGCCCGGTGGTCAAGGTCGCGGCGCAGGCGCTCGAAGACGGGACCACTCAATTGACTGTTTCCGACAACGGCATCGGCTTCAAATCGAAATTCGCCACCCGGGTCTTCGAGCCGTTTCGCCGCCTGCACGGGCAAGGTAAGTACGAAGGCACCGGCATGGGCCTGGCGATCGTCCGCAAGATCGCCCGCCGTCATGGCGGTGACGTCGAAGTCCTCAGCGAGCCCGATGCCGGCAGTACGTTCGTCGTGACGCTTCCGGATCGCGAGCATGTCGTGGCCGCCGAATTGTTGAACGCCGGGAGATCCGAAAATGTCGGCTGATGCGGCCGGCGGCGGGCGCGCCGGCATGGTCGGGCTGAAAATCCTCCTGGTCGAGGACGATCCCGACGACGTGGTGCTGTTCGGTGCGCTGCTCGGCCGGGCCGCGCCGATGAGCGGCTTCGAGCATGTCGACAATATGGAGGATGCGCGCCGCAAGCTCGACGGCGCGGGTTTCGACCTGTGTTTCTTCGACTATCATTTGGGCGCCGATACCGGGTTGGACTTGCTGCGCATAGTCCGTAATGACGGTTTCGACCGCCCGATCGTCATGCTCACCGGGCAGGGTGACGAGGCGGTCGCGGTCGAGGCGATGAAGTCCGGTGCCACCGACTATATCGCCAAGGGCAGCCTGACCGCGGAAATCCTCGACGCCTCGATTCGCCACGCCACCCGACTGTACGAAGAAGCCCGCCAACGACGCCAGGTCGAACGCGCCTTTCGCGTCTCCGAGGCCCGCTATCGCGAACTCGTCAACCATCTTCCGGTGATCGTTTGCGAGCTTTCACCCGATGGCGAGGCGATTTTCGTCAACGAGGCGGTCAGCGATATCACCGGCTTTAAACCCGACGACTTGTTGGGTAAGGACTGGTGGACGGTGCTGGCGCCGAATGCTAAGTCGGGCCAACTCGACGCGGCGCGCGACCTGCTGCGCAACGAGGACCTGATCGCCCACGAAATGATGGTCAACCACAAGGACGGCCGGCCGCTGACCCTCGAATGGAACTCGACCACGGTGCGCAACGCGGATGGGCGGATCGGCAATGTCGTGTGCATCGGCATGGATGTGACCGAACGGGTTCAGATGCGCGACGAATTGATGTGGATGGCGGTGCGCGACGAACTCACCGGTTTGAGCAACCGGCGTGGTTTTCTCACTCTCGCCGAGCAGCAGCTCAAGAGCGCGACCCGCGAAAAACGCTCGATGCTCGCGGTTTTCGTCGATCTCGACGGCCTCAAGGCGATCAACGATCAGCTCGGCCACGCCGAGGGCGACCAGGCGATCAAGGATATGGCCGGCCTGATGCGCGACACCTTCCGCGATTCCGATGTGGTCGGTCGCATCGGCGGCGACGAATTCGTCGCTTTGGTTACCGAAGGCTCGCCGTTCCGCTCCGACGGCATTATCCAGCGGCTGCAGACCGCGCTGGTCGGCTTCAACGCGGATAGCGGTCGTAGCTATATCCTGTCCGCCAGCATCGGGGTCGCGCGCTACGACCCCGACTCGCCGACCGCGATCGACAATCTGGTCAATCGCGCCGATACGCAAATGTACGAAAACAAGCAACGCCGTCAACGCCGCGACGTCGTCCGCAAGGTCACCCCCGCGCCCGCTTCCTGACGCGCCGCGATTCCATTCTTGTGATAGCCTTTGCCTCCCGTTCGCCGCGGGAGAGGCGGTGTCACACGAAAAGGAAGAACGATATGACGCGGTTGCTTGGCGTTGGCTTGGTTTTTATCGCGACTTTCATCGGTGTAAGCGCGCTCGCGGCGCCGATGCAGGCGACCACGCCCGAGTCGGTGGGCCTTTCGTCAGCGCGCCTCGAACGGATTACGGCGAAGTTCACCGCCGATATCGCGGCTGGGATCATTCCCGGTGCGGTCATCCTGGTCGCGCGCGACGGCAAGGTGGCCTATCACCAGGCGCTCGGCTACCGCGACCGCGCCGCCGGCTTGGCGATGCAGCGCGACTCGATCTTCCGCATCTATTCGATGACCAAGCCGATCTTCTCGGTCGGCGCCATGGCCTTGGTCGAGGAGGGCAGCCTCTATCTCTCCGAGCCGATAGCGAAATATCTGCCGGCGTTCGCCGAGATGACGGTTGGCGTCACCGCGACCGGCGGGGAAGGCTTGGAAATCGTGCCGGCGGATCGGCCGATCAAAGTGCACGACCTGTTGCGCCATACCTCGGGGCTGACCTACGCCTTCATCGGCAAGGGTCCGGTCAAGGAGCTCTACAAGGACGCCGGTGTCGCGGATTTTTCGCGCGCCCACACGGTCGCCGACTATGCCGACGAAATCGCCAAGCTGCCGCTGCTCTGGCAGCCGGGAACGACCTGGGACTACAGTCGCTCCACCGACGTGCTCGGCGCGCTCATGGAGAAGGCGGCCAACCAACCGGTTGATGAATTCCTGCGCGCCCGGGTGCTCGCGCCGCTCGGCATGGACGACACCGCCTTCTGGGTGCCGCCGGCGAAACAAGGTCGGGTCGCCCAGCCGCAACCCGATCTCCAGACCGGCGAGATCGACGATTTGCTCGACGTTACCGAAAAGCCGGCGATGCTCGCCGGCGGCCACGGGCTGATGTCGACCGCCGCCGATTACGCCCGCTTCTGCCAGATGATGCTTAACGGCGGGGTCCTCGACGGCGCGCGCATCCTCGGCCCCAAGACCGTCGCCTATATGGCGTCCGATCATCTCGGCGGCGAAATCAGCAAGGCCGGCACGCGTTATCTTCCCGGCCCCGGCTACGGTTTCGGCCTCGGCTTCGGGGTCCGTCTTGCCACCGGCGAATCACCCTGGCCCGGCTCCAGGGGCGAGTATTTCTGGGGCGGTTATGCCGGCACCTATTTCTGGATTGATCCGGTCGAGCGGATGGTCGTGGTCTACATGATGCAAAGCGTCAAACACCGCCTCCACTACCGCATGCTGCTGCGCAATCTGGTGATGCAGGCGATTATCGAACCGAAAACCTAGCGCAGTCTTCTACGGTGCCGTATCCGGGTCGATCCCGGCCAGGCGCAGACCCTCGACAATATTTTCGAAATGCTGGATATCGCGATACGACGCGGCGCGCTGGCGTTGGGCGACGGAAAAGTCGGAATTGGCCTCGAACACTTGGCGCCAGGCACGCGCCGCCGCTTGTCGGTCGCCCAGGCGGCCGTGGCACGAGGCGAGCACGAACGGTGTCGAATCGGTCTCGACCTTGAGCGCCATCCGCTGCTCGAGCAAGGCCCGGCTACTCTGGTAATCGCCGAGCATGTAGTGCGCCAGCGCGCACAAGTGGAGCAGGACATTGGGGAAATAAGGATCGAGGCGCATCGCGATATCGAGATGATGGAGCGCCGCCTCGGGCTTGCCGATGAATAGCACCGAGCTGCCCATCACCCCGTGCGCGTGGCAGAGATTTGGGTCGAGGGTGATCGCGCGCTCGGCGGCGGCGGTCGCCTCTTCCAGCCGGCCGGCGTATTGAAGACCGAGGGCATGGGCAAAATGGGCGAGCGCTTCATTCGGGTCGAGCCGGATCGCGGTCTCCGCGCTGGCGATGCCGTCGGCAAGATCGGCACCGCCGTTCTCGGTCCAGCCGTTAGAGTCTTTCCGGGCTTAATTGAAGCAGATTGATGGGCCAAATTGGTTTTTCGAGTAGGCGCGGTGCGACGGGCGATGCGGCGCATCGGCCGAGCGTCGCAACGCACGCGAAAAGCCAATTTGGCCCACCGAAGGCCGCACTCCCGCGGCCCCTGGCGTCGTTGCGCGGCTTGCCCGATGCACACACATCGCGCGGCACCGCGCGCCTAGCCAGGGGCCGCGGGAGTGCGGTCAATCCGATTCAATTAAGCCCGGAAAGACTCTAACCGCCTGGGACGCGCGCATGAAGCCGAGCATGGCGTGCGCGACCGCCAAGTTCGGATCGAGCGACACCACTTCCTCCAACATTCGCGATGCCTCGAGGCTCGAGCCGCGCGTGAGCGTCCACGCCGCCTCTCGGCCGCGTAAAAAAAGATCCCAGGCCTCCATATTGGTGGTTTTGGGGCGCGACGCGCGGTCTTCATCATCGGGGCCGAGCCGGAGCGACAGCTGGTCGACGATGGCTTCGGTGACTTCGTCCTGGACCGCGAAAATGTCCTCGAGTTCGCGATCGTAGCGATCCGCCCACAGATGGCCGCCGCTCACGCCATCGATCAACTGCGCGGTAATGCGCACCCGGTTGCCGGCCTTGCGAACGCTGCCTTCGACGACATAGCGGACCCCAAGCGCGGCGGCGACATCGGGAAGATTATGCGCCTTGCCCTTGTAGACGAAGGCCGAGTTGCGGGCGATGACGAACAGGCCGGGGACTTTGGACAGCCCGGTAATTACGTCCTCGGAAATGCCGTCGGAGAAATAGCTTTACTCCGGATCGCCGCTCATATTGTCGAACGGCAACACGACGATCGACGGCCGGTCGGTAATCGGCGCCGGTTTGGTGGGCGCGCTGGGCATTTCGACGCCGCCGCCGTTGCGGGCGCCGGGGGCGACGTTCCAGGCGTGCACCGGGCGCTCGATGTTTTTCACCTGGTGCTCGCCGGCATCGGCGAAGCGTGCCTCGAGCTTGCCCGCGGCCACTTCGTGGACATTGGCGGAGACACAAACCCCGCCGGGTTCGGCCAGGCCCTCGAGACGCGCGGCGATGTTCACTCCGTCGCCGTAAACCGTGCCGTCGTCTTTTTGCAGCACCTCGCCAAGATGGATGCCGATACGAAAATGCATGCGGCGGCCCTCGAGGATCGGATCGTTGCGCGCCGCCAGATCGAGCTGGATCGCCAGCGCCGCCTGCACCGCCCGGGTCGCCAGCGCGAACACCGCCAGCACCGAATCGCCGGCGGTATCGACGACGCGTCCGCCCGCCGCCGCGATGCCTTCGCGAAACACCGCGCGGCAGTCGTCGAGGTCGGCCAGGGTCGCGTGCTCATCGTCCTGCATGAGCCGCGAATAACCGGCCACATCGGCCGCCAATATCGCCGCTAATCTCTGCTCGACTGCCGGCCCCGCCATCTTCGTCCCGTATCCGCGCTTGTTACCCAGATCACCCGATACCGTACGCGCCCACCCGACGCGCCTCAAGCCGAACCGACAGGCTGTTTGGCGGTGGCGAAATTGGCGAAGCGACAGGGAGCGTGTCTGAAATCCGCCGGTCGACGTAGGCTCGGCGATCCGACCAGCGCCGAATACAGTTCGGTGATATAGGGATTTCTGATTTCGCTATCATCCGGACCGCTTTAACCTCGATTCTACTAGCCCCGGATCATCGGCTATGACCTCCGCTCCGGGCATCGAAATGTCGATGCCAGATAGCTGATTGATGAACCAATAGAGACATGGGCTCCTGGGACGCGAAGTATTTCGCCGGCTAACGCGATCGCCAAATTCTGGGGGCGAGTTTGGTGCAGAAGGCGTCTTCGTCGCCGTTTCACGCATAGCATTGGGCGGCACATTCCGGCCGCATTCCTCCGGGCCGCCGCCGGCGATACAGGCAACAAAATGGCGTGATTGATTGCGCGTGCCAGAAGCAATGGGGCGGGACGCATGAAATGCGGAAATTTCGGAACAACAATCGGGCCCGTTTATCGCATTTTCCCCTCCATGATGTCCTGCTGACTGTTGCTTTGTTAGAATTCGAGGGCGGCGAAATTGTCCCGCTCGGTAGACGCCGAACCAGAAAGTATCCGACTCATGGGCATCGGGCCGTCGCTCAGGGGCGGACCAATGGGCGATGCGGAGATCGCATACTTTCACTAGAGGGTACGATGAAGGGTCAGATTGGTTTTCTGAAAACTACGGTAATTGGTGGTGTCATATTTCTCATACCACTCATCATCATCGTTGCCATTCTTGGTAAAGCCTTCCAGATTATGATGCGGGTGGCGGAGCCATTGTCCGCCTTGGTGCCCATCGACTCAGTCGCCGACATTGCCGTGGTCAATCTTATCGCTGTCGCGCTAATAATCCTGGCTTGTTTCGTAGCCGGACTTGCGGCAAAAACGGTGTCCGCCAGTAATACCAAGGGTGGCTAATAATGACTCGTTTGATGGCCCGAGGCGGTTTTCCGGGTAGGCGCGACGCGCCGCGCGATGGGTGTCCATCGGGCAAGCGGCACAACGCATCCGGAAAGCCGCCTCGGGCCACCGAAGGCCGGTCGCTTTTCGCCGCTGGATGCGTCGCGGGCCGCTTGACGTGGGGTCGCACGACGGCGCGCCCCGCTCCTATCCAGCGACGAAAATCGATCGGTCAAACGGGTCATTATTAACCACCCTTGGTATAAGCAGGTCGAGTTCCTCGAGAATCGTGTCCTGTCCCACGTTCCCGCCTATGCTTTCGTCAAAGGGCTGTCGTCGAGCATTGCGGGCGCGGAAGAAGGCGGCAATATGACGCCCGTCTTGGCGCGGCTCGACGTCTATTCGCGGATCGCGTTCGAGATCGAGCGCATCGAGGACGGCAACGTCGTGGTTTTGAGTCTTTCCGGGCTTAGTTGAAACAGTTTGACCGCGCTCCCGCAGCCCCTGGCTAGGCGCGCGGTGCGGCGCGATGTGGGCGCATCGGGCAAGCCGCGCAACGACGCCAGGGGCTGCGGGAGCGCGGCCTTCGGTGGGGCGCCTTGGCTTTTCGGGTGCGTTGCGTCGCTCGGACGATGCGCCGCATCGCCCGTCGCACCGCGCCTACTCGAAAAGCCAATGTGCCCCATCAAACTGCTTCAATTAAACCCGGAAAGACTCTAATTGCCGGGAGCGCCCAATCCATGGTCGGGTTCGGTCTGCGTGATGACCGAGGATCGCATCCAGCTTATCGATGCAACCATGATTTTCGCGGCACAGAACATTCGGCATCTTGGACGAGGATCAGGAGAAATACTCCGATACAAACAGCTGACGAGTTATCCCGGTTTGCACAAAGGATGACCCATGAGGAGACTTTGGACGCGTTGCCGACCAAGGGCGCGTGGGTGGTCCCACTCGTGTCCGAATAACCGGCCGGTGTCCGCACCAAATTCGAGAGATCTTCCTTACTTCATCATCATCTGCTGTCATTCGATGATCGAGAGATCGAGAGCGATGTCCAGGACGCCATTGTCTTTCTCGTATTGCTCCCAGCGGGCGATCATCTTCATCAGCCGATCGGGATGCCTTCCGCTCAGGTCGTTCATCTCGGCAGGATCGTCCGCCACGTTGAACAGCTCCCACGCACTCTTGCCAAAGGGCTTGGCCATCCACAGGATTTTCCAGTCGCCTGCGAAATAGGCCTTCTGGCCGAAGAGCTCGTATCCAACCTCGTCCGCGCCGCCATAGGCGGTTTGACACTTCCCGGCGAAGAGATCCAGGACGGACTTGCCCTGCAGTGGCAGCACCTTGCGCCCGCCGATTTCCCGAGGCGGTGGGACATCAGCGGCATCAAGAAGGGTCGGCATAATATCGCGGACATGGAAGAACGCGTGGCTCATGGTCCCGGCATTCGCCGCCTTGCCCGGGAGTTTGACAAGAGTGGGCGAGCGGATCCCGCCCTCGGACGTGAACCCCTTGAACATGCGGCCGGGGGACATGCTCGCCTGCGCCCAGCCCGAGCCCTGCTCGATGTACGAGTTTACCAGGCCCCGGTTCTCGAGTTCATTGTCGAAAGTGGCCAAGTATTCATCCGTCTGGCCCGGATACGCGGTTGATGGCGCTCCGTTGGCGCCGTTATCTGAAAAGAACAGGATTAGGGTATTGTCGTACGCCCCGATCTCCTTCAGATGACCAATGACCCGCGCAATCTGATTGTCCATATAATCGATCATCGCGGCGTAGACTTCCATGTCGCGGGCCATCTCCCGTCTGTCCTCGACAGACATGTCGTCCCAGGCCTCGACATTTGGAAGCCGCGGAAAAGCATTGGTGGTTTCTGGAACGATGCCGAGCGTCTTCAGCGTCTCGAGTCGCGTCTCCCGAAGAGCGTCCCAGCCTTTATCGTATTTGCCGTGGTACTTCTCGATATACGCCTTGGGAGCGTGCAGCGGGTCGTGGGGCGCGGTGTAAGACAAGTATGCGAAGAAGGGCTTGCCGTCCCCGTTGTTCTTTTCGATCCACTCGATCAAATTATCAGTGTAGTCCTTCGTCGAGTAGAAGTCGTCGGGTAGCGACTCGACAAATTTGCCGTTGCGGCGGTAGGTCATTGGCTGCACCGGTGACAGTGGCTTGCGGTCGCTGCAGTGGCTTCCACCACCCGGCACGAGGATAAATGTCTCCTCGAAGCCCCTGGCGTAAGGGCTGGTTTCTTCGTCGAATCCAAGATGCCACTTTCCCGCCATGTAGGTGTGGTAGCCCGCGGCCTTGAGGACTTCTGGCAGAGCGGCGACCTCGAAGTTCAGGTATCCGGCGTAGCCAGGATGGCCCTCCATTTCCGGCACCTTCATTTCCCCCATCGTTCCCAAACCCGCCAGATGGTTATCCACGCCGGAGAGCAGCACGGATCGGGTCGGCGAACAGGTCGGCAAGACGTGGAAATTGGTGAGCATCAGGCCGTCGCGGGCCAAGGCATCGAGAGTCGGGGTCGATATCTCCCCGCCGAAGGGTCCGATGTCCGAGTAGCCGAGATCGTCCGCGACGATCAACAGGATGTTCGGTCTTCCGGCGGGTTCCGTATCCGCCGCCTCACCCAACGAGATGCCTGCACCCAGTGCCAATGCAAACCCAATAATACCAATGTTCCTCACGACGAATACTCCCAATAAATATCGGTTCGCGATACGGGCCGCCCGTGGATATAAGCGCAGTGACCAACACGCGGTCCCAAAATTGTCAGGATACTAGATATCACAATGTGCGAAGCTTAGCCTTCGCATTGTGAGTTGCGATTGACCACTTTTGGCTATAACCCGCGGTCCCAGAAAGGCCGCCGCAACGTCGGCAGTGCCTCCAATACCGGACGGCAGCGTCCAAATGTCAGTGGCGCGTTTGGGCTACGCCGCACTAAGACCCTAATCCGACGAATCCAAGCGAATAAGAAAGCGGCATTGCTGTCGCCGTCCCATGACGGGGCCACCGGATGGCGGTATTCACAAGATCATGGTACCTGCGCAGACGAAAGCGGCCGATCCTCATTTCGCCGCCAAAATCGCCGCTAATCGTTGCTCGACCGCCGATCCCGCCATCTTCGTTCCTTGTCCGCGCGTGCTGGCCTTACCACCCGATACCGTACGCGCCCACCTGGCACGCCTCAAGCCGAACCGACAGGCTGTCAGACGCCGGCGAGATTCGCGAAGCGACAGGGAGCGGGGCCGAGAGTCGGCGATCGACGCCGAATTAGCGATATAGGTTATCCACTTCGCTCTCGTGATGTCAATATGTTGGGATGGCGAACCCGGCATCCCATCCCGAAGGCGGGGTCGACTACCCGCGCACCCTGACTGAATTCGACGCGTGGTTCGTGTCGGAGACGGCGTGTGCGGAGTTTCTT
>JAKZSU010000089.1:0-11809 GCA_047517485.1 Alphaproteobacteria bacterium | reverse complement strand
GGGAGCGCGGCCTTTGGTGGGCCAAATCGGCTCTTCGCGTAGCTGGCGACGCTCGGCCGATGCACGCACATCGCCCGTCGCGCCGCGCCTACTCGAAAAGCCGATTTGGCCCATCAAACCGCTTCAAACTAGACTTGAACTGCTCTAGACCGCCGGTAGCTCCACGCCACCGGCGGTCATATTTTCGGTCCGTCGTGGGATTTCCGACCTCACGCCATGCTCCTGTATCTCGCGTTGCTTGCGCGGGGCCGGTACCTTGGTCTCATTACTGGCGGCGCAGGGTCGGAATCGCGTTTAGATGCGCATGCTGTTACCATTGTCGGTGATTGGGAGGAGCCCTCTGGGGTATCCCGTTTAAACTTGGGAGGAATACGATGCATAAAGCCAAACTTGGATTGTCCCTGCTCGCCGCCGGCGCGTTGGGGTTGGGCACGTTGTCCAGCACCGCGACCGCGGCGCCGGGGGACGAGATCGGCGCCGCCGTGGCCAACGGCGTGGTGGTCGACCTCACGGTGACCGTGTCCGAGGATTACCCCGCGCACTGGCCCTATCATCCGCCGTTCAAGCGCTGGATCATGAACTGGTTCAAGAAGCAGGCCGGCCCCTATACGGGTAATCCGCGCGAGGGCGCGGGCGGCGCCGGCGACACGGTCCGGGAGGACCTGGTGCAAAGCGTGTTCCCCTATTTCAGCCAGCAATACGTGATCGACGACCATACCGGCACCCAGGCCGACTTCCCGGCGCATTTCATCCCGCCGCCGGGCGCCGACATGCCGTTCGAAAGCGAAATGGGCTGGATGACCGGCGACAAGTATCCGGTGGATAGACAGATGGGACCGGCCGCCGTGATCGACGTGAGCGCCATTCTCGACCAGGCCGAGAACGCCATGAGC
This sequence comes from Alphaproteobacteria bacterium, assembly GCA_047517485.1. Classification (GTDB taxonomy): domain Bacteria; phylum Pseudomonadota; class Alphaproteobacteria; order UBA7887; family UBA7887; genus JAKZSU01. Next base: position 10,916 of record JAKZSU010000089.1, on the reverse strand, counting down.
CCGCTGATCACCGTCGACATGATCAAGGCCGACGAGGCCGCAAACGGCGAAATCGGGGCCGGTGACGTGGTGCTGTTCTACAGCGGCTACGTCGACAAGTACTACCAACCGTTCCCCGAGGGGAACCGGCTGGCCTGGGATCCGATCGTCGCCGGCACCTCGCCGGCGTGGCCCGCGCCGACTCCCGACGCGGCCGAGTATCTGGCCAAGAAGGGCGTGCGCCATCTCGCCATCGACAGCCCCTCCATGGGCCCGTGGGGCCACTCCTTCGAGGGCAACCCCATGGCGCAGATGACCCATGTCAACTTCCTCAAATATGGCGGCAGCTGGACAGAGTTCTGCCGCAACATCGGCCAATTGCCGGCCCGCGGCGCCTATTTCATCAGCCTGAGCGCGAAGATTGTCGATATGAGCGGGGGCCTGACCCGCGCCATCGCGATCAAGCCCAAGGGCCCGGGCGTGGGCGGCTGAGCCGAACACAACCGTCCGACCACCCAAACCCCGCGCGGGCCACGGCATCCGCGCGGGGAACCGGAGCGGAACGCTCCATCATGTGAGATTACCGGCCAATTCCCCGGCGAATGGTCGCGGAGTTGCTCGTTCAATGATGTTTTCGACACCCCTGACGTAAAGGCAGTGAAGGCGCTGTTGGAAGAACTAAAATAGGCCAGAATAGTTTGGACCGCATAACCGGTTTGGGTAAAAACCGGCGTTCTGGCGAGGCCACCCGTCCGGTCCGCGCCATTTGCAGGAGCTGACGAAAATTGCTGGAATGCTGACATCTCGTCACCGTGGCCTGAGACTCAACAGCGCCTCGCTATGTTTTCGTAGCAGACACGCCCGCGTTTTTGCGAGGCCGGTTCGGCCGGCGCCTGAATCCGCGCTAACGGCCCTCGGCGCGCCAGCCGAGCATTAGGCCGCCGAGAGCGACCAACAGGAGCAGCCACGCCGGCATCAGCGGGGTTTGTTCGAGGCCGGTGACCAGGTGACGGCGTTGCTCGACGAAGCCGATCCAGCCGCGCCCCGAGGCATCGCGTCCGGCGCGCACCCGGCGGGCATCGGGGACCCCGTCTTCCGACAACCAGACGATGGCGCCGCCGCTCGCCTTGACCGCGGCGGCCATGACGGTGTCGGTCGCCCGCACGTCTTCGAGTTCGCGGCCCATCGCCGCGCCGGCCACCGCGATCGCCGAATATTCTCCCTGGTCGAAGCGGTAGAGGCCGGACTCCGCCGCGTCGATGGTCACCGTCGCGCGGCCATTGCCATGGTCGGTCAGGGTGAGCCTTTCGGTCTCGCCGTCGGGCAGCGTCATGGTCACCGGCGCCTCGATCGTTTTGAGGCTGCGCCGGGTCACCGTGATCCGGCCTTCGTCGACCACTGCCGCCAGATCCTCCTCCTCGAGGTCGGGTTCCTTCATCAGCCAGTGGACCAGGCGTCGCAACAAAGCGGATTGCGGGCCGCCGCCTTCGAAGCCGCGCGCCCAGAGCCACGAATGATCCGACAGAAGCTGGGCGATGCGCCCGTCGCCGATGCGATCGAGCACCAGCAGCGGCCGATCCCGATAGCCGTTCATCAGGGTGGTGCCCGACGCCAGATCGACATCGATATGGCGGAACCAACGCCCCCAGGCGGCGTCGCTCGGCCCACTGCCATCGGTACCGGGGCCCGCTGTCTCGGGCTTGTTGCCGCCGGGCAGGTCGACGGTCACCGGATGGCGGAACCCTTCGCCGGTGATCCGCGGGGTGAAACCCTCGCGAAAAATCCGCCCGGTGGGCCGGCCCGGCAGGATGGTGCCGAGCGGCGTGCCGGCGAGGCTGAGCGGCGAGGCGAACGCGGGGCCGGCGGACTCGAGCACCGCGCCGCCTTCGACGACATAGTCGACGACGTTGGAGAGATAGACCATCGGCAGAATGCCGCGCCGATGGTAGCTGTCGAAAATGATCAGATCGAACTCCGACAGGTTGGTCGCGAACAGCTCGTTGGTGGGAAACGGGATCAGCGACAACTCGCGGACCGGTGTCATGTCCTGCTTGTCGGGCGGCCGCAGGATGGTGAAATGCACCAGATCGACCGACGGATCGGCCTTGAGCAGGTTGCGCCAAGTGCGCAGGCCCGGGTTGGGCTCGCCGGACACCAGCATCACCCGCAAGCGATCGCGCACGCCGTTGACCACCGCGACGGCGCGATTGTTCTCCAGGGTCAGTTCCTGCTCGCCGGCCTCGACCTCGATCTCGAAGGCGCTGATCCCGGGATGCTCGAGATCGAAGGTGATCTCGGTGGTCTCGCCGATCCGCGCCGAGGCGCGGCCGATCGGCTTGCCGTCGGCGCGGATCGCGATCGGCGCGATCGTCGTCGATCCGCCTTCGTCCTCGACCCGGATCACCACCGTCACCTGATCGCCGACGATACCGTAACTCGGTGCGTTCTCGATCGATATCCGGCGATCGCGTTCATCCTTGGTACCGGTCAACACCACGTGCAGCGGCCAATCGGCGCTCCCAAAAGCGTCGGGGGCGTCATGGACCTGGCCGTCGGTCACCGCGACCACCCCGGCGACGCGTTCGGGCGGGATGTCGGCGAGCTGGCGGGCGATTTCGGCGAACAGCCGGGTGCCGTCGCCGCCGGCGCCGTGATCGACCACCGCGGTGCGGACTTCGAGACCGGCAAGGCCTTCGAGTTCGCCGGCCAATGCGGCCGCCGCGTCGCGCGCTTGCGCCACCCGATCGCCCACCGCCTGACTGCGGGTCTCGTCGACCACCACCAAGGCGACATCGTCGAGCGGGTCCCGTTGTTCGCTGGTCGCCGACGGATTGAGCAGCGCCAACCACAGCGCCGCCAGCACCAAACCGCGCCACGCCACGCCGCGGGCGCGGCGGACCACCGCATAGGCCATCAGCAGGACCGCGAACGCGCCGAGCAGACCAAGCCAAACCGGCGGCAGGGCGGGATCGAAGACAAAGCTGGTAAACGCGCTCATTCGGTCGGCTTCCGCTCGGGCCGGCCGAGGCGGCGCAGGATCGACGGAATATGGACTTGATCGGCCTTGTAGTTGCCGGTCAGCGCATACATCACCAGATTGACCCCGAAACGGAACGCCATTTCGCGCTGGCGATCGGTTCCCGGCACCACCGGATAGAGCGGGTATCCGCGATCGTCGAGCGCCCAGGCGGTGGCGAAATCATTGCCGCCGATGACGATCGAGGAGACCCCGTCGTTGACGTCGCCTTCGTAGCGTTCGACCCACAGATAACCGCCGTCCCAGCGGCCGGGGAAGCGGTCGAGAAGATAGAAGGCGCGGGTCAGCGCATGGTCGCGCGGCACCGGAAGCAGCGGCGGCACGTTGAGACCTTGCATGATCGCATTGAGACCCTGGCTGCTCGTGCTACGGTTTCCCAGGCGGTCGGTCGGCGACTGGTCCCTGGTGTCGAACAGGATCATCCCGCCATTGCGCAGATACTGATCAATGCGCTGGCGCGCGGTGGCCGACAACGTCGTTTGTAAACTGGTTACCGGCCAATAGAGCAAGGCATAAAACGCCAGCTCGTCGGTTTCCGGGTCGATCCCGACCGGCGCCCCGGCCTCGATCGCGGTGCGGGTGCGCAGGATCGTCGACAGCCCGGCGAGACCCTCGGCGCTGACCCGGTCGACCTCGTGATCACCGGTTATCACAAAGGCGAAATGGGTCGATTGGGTGAGCTCGGCGATATCCGCATCGGTGAGCGTTTGCGCCGCGGTGGGGTGGGACAGGGCGGCGAACAGGATGAGCAGGGCAACGCCCGCGGTGGCCCGGGCAAAACTCGGCAGTAGACCGCGGATCGCCAACAGCACCACGGTATCGACCAGGATCAGCGCGAACGCCGCGAGCAGCAGCCACGGCCGCAAGTCCTGGATCCGGTCGCCGCCATAGTCGCGCAGGGCGGCGGTGCCGGGAAAGCCGCCGAACGCGGTCGCGGCGAGCGACTCGGCGCCGAGATTGAGCGCCCGGCGCTGCAGCCGATTGCCGTATTCGCCGGGCGGGTAGCGCGGTCCCGCCACCGTGGCCGGGAAATCCGCGCCGGCGATCGCCGGCGCCGCCGGACTTGGCTCGCCGAGCCGACCGAAGCCGTCGAGCCCGCTGAGCGCCGGCATCGGGGCACCAGACCCGGCATCCGAAACGCCTTCGCTCATGCCGACGATACGGTGCAGCATGTCGACGAACAGGCCCGACAGCGCCAGCGACGACCAATCGGTATTGGCGGTGGTGTGAAACAACACGAGATGACCGTCGCCGCGTGATGCCGCGGTGACCAGCGGCGTGCCGTCGCCGAGCCGCGCCCACGCCTTGTCGACCAGATCGAGTGATGGCTCGGCAAGCACCTGACGCTCGACCAACACGTCGTCGGGGATCGCCAGGCCGGCGAACGGCGAGTCGTCGGGGAACGGCCGGAGCGGCATCGGCTGCTCCCAGCTCAACGATCCGCCGAGCGCGCGACCGCCGCCGACCCGCAGTCGCACCGGCACCAATTCATCGACCCCTTCGGCCAATCGCGGCCCGGCGAAGCGCACCAGAATGCCGCCCGCCTCGATCCAAGTTTCGACTCGGGCCTGTTCGTCGGGTCCAAGTTTGCCGACGTCGGCGAGCATCAGCACCGCCAGCTCGCCGGCGATCAGCTCATCGACCGCGCCGCGGCGCACCTCGGAAAACGGCGACAGCGCGCGTTCGAGATAATAGAGGTCGGACAGCAGCGGCTGACTGCGTTCCAGCGCGCCGCCGGAGATCAGGCCCACCGGTCGCCGGCGCCAGCGCTCGTCGAGCAGGACCACCGCCGCCGCGCTCGCTTCGCCCTCGATGTCGAGCCGGCTGATCTCGTTGCGGATTTCGCTCGGCAGCTGGAGATCGACCTCGGCGATCAGATCATCGTCGCCGAAGGTAACCGCCTGGCGCGCCAGAATGCGCCCGTCTTCGGTGGTCGCGCGGACCAGCACGGTTTCGCTCGCTCCCGCCGCCGGCCGCGCCAGGCGCACGGTCAACGCTGATGCCGAGGCAATTGGTGGCAACATCACCTTGGCGCGTTGCGGCGCCGGATCGACATGCAGGGTCAGGGTCCCGAGATCGGCCAGATGATCGACAAACGCCGCCGTCGCCGTCGGATCGGCATCGAACAGGCCATCGCTCAGCCAGACCACCTCGGCGCCGTCGAGCGGCGGCGCCTGGTTGGACAGCGCGACGACGAACGCGGCGCGGTCGACCGGCCAGGGCTTGGGCTCGATCGCGCGCAATTGGGTGAGGGCCTCGGCGGCCGATACCAAACCGCTGACGGTGAATCTCAGGGCGCCGCCGGTGGCGCCGCTGGGCGCGCTCGGCGCGGTGGTCGCCAGCACCACGGCACGGTTGTCGCGGCGCGCCTGCGCCAGCCGGGTCTCGGCGAGCTCGACCCGCTCGGCCCAACGCGCCGCGGCCGCCCAACCGTCGTCGATGACCAGCAAAATCGGCCCTTCGCCGGCGATCTCCTCGCTGGCGTCGATCAGCGGGTGTGCGACGCCCAAAATGATCAGCGCGGCGATAACCAAGCGCAGCAGCAGCAGCCACAACGGCGTGTGGGTGGGGGTTTCCTCGGTCTGGCGCAAACCGAGCAACAGCCTGACCGCGGGAAACACGATGCGCCTGGGCGCCGGCGGATTGATCCGCAACAGCCACCAGATCACCGGCAAGGTGGCGAGCGCCGCGAGCGCCCACGGTGCCGCGAAGGACAGGCTTTCGAATCCCAACATCAGCGCCTCATCGCTTTAATCCCGATTGTTCGGACAGCGCGAGATAGAGCGCCAACAGCGCCGATTCCGGCGGCCGGTCGGTGCGATAGGTGAGAAAGGTCCAGCCGTTGCACCGCGTGATCGCGGTCAACGCGGCGCGTTGGGCGGCGAGGCGTCGGTGATACTCCTCGCGCACCGACTCGATCCTGCCGATCAGCGCGGTCTCCTCGCCCTCGAGTCCGGCGAAGCGCGCCCGCCCGGTAAACGGCAGCGTCTCTTCCGCCGGGTCGAGCACCTGCAGCAAATGACCCGAGACCGCGCCGCCGGTCAACCATTTGACCGCGCCGTGAACCGAGTCGGTGGGATCGAGAAAGTCGCCGATCAGGACCACCTGGGCATGGCGCGGTAGCGATTCGCGCGGCGGCAGTCCGCTCGCCCCTTCACCGTTGGCGGCGGGCTCGCGCAACAAGGTCTCGGCGAACCGGCTGAGCGCGGCGGTGCCATGCGCCGGCCGTCGGCCATGGCCGATCATCGCCACTTGCTCGCCGGCGCGCAGCAACAGGGCCGCGATCGCGAGCAGCAGGATCTTCGCCCGCCGCGCCTTGGTGTCGGCGACCCCGGCCGAGCTGTAGTCCATAGACGCCGAGGTGTCGCACCACAGCCAGACGCTTTGCGAGGCTTCCCATTCCTGTTGGCGCACATAAAGCGGCACCGATTTGGCCGATTGGCGCCAATCGATGACGGAGGCCGGATCGCCCGGCTGATAACGGCGAAATTGCCAGAAGGTCTCGCCGCTGCCCGGTTGACGCCGGCCATGAACCCCTTGTTGCACGGTCGCCGCGATGCGCAACGCGGCGACCAGCAAAGCGGGGAGCGTTGCGGCGGTCTCTTCCGCGCGCTGTCTGAGATCGAGAGCCGTTTTTGCTGGGCTCATGATTCCGACCAGAATTCCGGTTAGGCCAACGGCTCGCACATGCGCGCGATCACCTCGTCGAGGGTGACGCCCTCGGCGCGGGCCGCGAAGCTGATATCCATGCGGTGGCGCAGCACCGGCGGCGCCAGCGCGATGATGTCGTCGATCGACGGCGACAGGCGGCCGTCGAGAATCGCGCGGGCGCGGCTGGCCAGCATCAACGCCTGGCTGGCGCGCGGGCCCGGCCCCCACGACACACTGTCGCGGACCATCTCGATTTCGCTGTGATCGGGCCGACCCGAGCGCACCAGCGTCAGGATCGCATCGACAATGGTCTCGCCGACCGGCAAGGTGCGGACCAGGCGCTGGGCCTCGATCAGATCGTCCGCGGTTATCGCCGGGCGCGCCACCGCGCTATCGGCGCCGGTGGTCGCCAGCATCATTTCGCGTTCCGCGTCGATCGCCGGATAGTCGACATTCACCTGCATTAGGAAGCGATCGAGTTGCGCCTCGGGCAGCGGGTAGGTGCCCTCTTGCTCGAGCGGGTTTTGCGTCGCGATCACGTGGAACGGATGCGGCAGCGCGTGGCGCACGCCGGCGACCGAGACTTCATGCTCCTGCATCGCTTGGAGCAGCGCCGACTGAGTGCGCGGACTGGCGCGATTGATTTCGTCCGCCATCAGCAATTGACAGAACACCGGACCCTTGATGAAGCGGAAACTGCGCCGCCCGCTCTCCGCCTCTTCCAACACTTCCGAGCCGATGATATCCGCCGGCATCAGGTCGGGGGTGAACTGAACCCGCTTCTCCGACATCCCGAGCACCGTGCCCAGGGTTTCGGTGAGCCGGGTCTTGGCGAGGCCCGGCACGCCGACCAGCAGCGCGTGGCCGCCCGACAGCAAAGTGACCAGCGTTTCATCGACAACCTCTTGCTGGCCGTATATCAATTCGCCGATATGGCGCCGAACCAGGGCCATTTTTTCGCCGACCGCCTCGATCTGCTCGATCAGGCGGGATTCCGACTCGAGAGGGGCGGGACTGGTGGCGGTGTCGGTCATTCTGTATCAAGCCCGTGCTTTGGTTTAACCTAGGGTCGATGAAGTCGAAACCGTTGGAGTTACCGATGCTTTCTGCCGGTCGCCCGGAAGGGCCGGGCCAGTCGTCGCCTGGCGGCCCGTTTCTATGCGGCGATATCGACATTCGTATCGGTCGCGATGGGACGTGGTTCTACCATGGTTCGCCGATCGGTCGCAAACCGCTGGTGAAGCTGTTCGCCTCGGTTCTCAAACGCGACGAGGACGGCGATTATTGGCTCGAGACCCCGGTCGAGAAAGCGCGCATCAAAGTCGATGACGCGCCTTTCGTCGCGGTGGCGATGACGGTGGAGGGTCAGGGTCGCGACCAAACCCTGACCTTTCGCTCCAATCTCGACGAAGAGATCGTGGCCGGGCCCGCGGCGCCGATCCGGGTGACCATCGATGCGGTGACCGAGGAGCCCTCGCCCTACGTGCGGTTTCGCTCCGGACTGGACGGCCTGATCGCGCGCGCGGTGTTCTACGATCTGGTCGAGCTCGCCGTCGAGGATCCCGAGACCGATAGGCTGGGCGTCTGGAGCGGCGGTGTGTTTTTCCCCTTCGGGAACGGCTAGAGCACGTCTTTCCTTGATGGAAACTGTTTGATGGGACAGATTGGCTTTTCGAGGTGGCGCGGCGCGAAGGGCGATGCGGCGCATCGGCCGAGGGTCGCCAGCTGCGCGAAAAGCGAATATGCCCCACCGAAGGCCGCGATCCCGCATCCCGTGGCGTCGTTGCGCGGCTTAGCGTGCGCACCCACATCGCGCGGCGCCGCGCGCCTAGCCACGGGATGCGGGATCGCGGTCAAACCGATTCCATCAAGGAAAGACGTGCTCTAATGCGCGATCTGGTTACCACGCGAGTGAAGCGGCGAACCGCCGATCGCCTGATCCCGGCGTCACTCAGCCATGAATCCGGGCACCATCCCGACATGGCACCGGATGCGGTCGCCGGATCGACCGAGGCCGCGGTGCTGGTCCCCTTGATCGAGCGCCCGGCGGGCATGACCGTCCTGCTCACCCAGCGCACCGATCATCTGCGCGATCACGCGGGACAGATCAGTTTCCCCGGCGGGCGAGCCGAGGCGCACGACCGCGATTCGATCGACACCGCGTTGCGCGAGGCCGAGGAAGAGATCGGCTTGGCGCGCGATCGCGTCGAGGTGGTCGGGTGTCTCGATACCTGCATGACCGGGACCGGCTTTCGCGTGGTGCCCGTGGTCGGTCTGATCGGGTCTGAGTTGAATATCGCCGCGCTCGAACTCGATGCCTTCGAGGTGGCGGAGACGTTCGAGGTGCCGCTGTCTTTCGTGCTTGATCCCGCCAACCACCAGCGGCGGACCGCGGTGTGGCACGGACGGCGCCGCGAATTCTACGTTCTGCCCTATCAGGACCGCTACATCTGGGGCGCCACCGCGCGCATCCTGGTCAATTTGCAGGAAGTGCTGGGTGAGCCCGACAGCGAGGAGCAACCGTCGTGAGGCTCATCCTCTTGCGTCTCCTATTGGTCATCCTGCCGGTCCTGCTGTTCCTCGCCTGGCGCTTTTGGCGTCATCGCCGGGCGGTGGCGCAAGGCTTGCCCGGACTCGATCTTCGCGAGGGGCCATGGGTATGGCTGGTCTCCGGCGGCCTGGTTATGGCGATCGCCAGCCTCGCTTTTGTCGGACTGACCGGCGGCGAGCCGCCCGGCGGCAACTATGTGCCGCCGCGCTACGAGGACGGCAAGATCGTGCCGAGCCACACCGACCGGTGACTCCCGACGGCCACATCGAGGCGCAAGACTGGATGACCGCGACGGCGACCCGCGCGGTGCTCGCCGCGCTCACCGCCGACGGCGCCGTCGCGCGCTTTGTCGGCGGCTGCGTGCGCGACGCGGTGCTCGGGCGCGCGGTCAAGGACATCGATCTCGCCACCACCGACGAGCCCCAAGCGGTGATCGAGAAGCTGGAGCGCGCCGGTCTCAAGGCAGTGCCCACCGGCATCGCCCACGGCACGGTCACCGCGGTCGCCGAGAAACAACCGTTCGAGATCACCACGCTTCGGCGCGACGTCGAAACCGATGGCCGCCACGCCACGGTCGCCTTCACCGACGATTGGATCGCCGACGCCGCGCGCCGCGACTTCACCTTCAACGCGATGTTCTGCGACCCCGACGGCACCTTCTACGACCCGTTCGACGGCCGCGCCGACTTGGAGTCCGGCCGCGTCCGCTTTGTCGGTGACGCAAAACAGCGCATCGCGGAAGACGTCCTCCGCCTGCTGCGTTTCTTCCGCTTCACCGCCTGGGTCGGACAACCGCCACATGACGACGAGGCTGTCGCGGCCTGCCGCGAGAATGCGCCAATGCTGGTGACCCTGTCGGGCGAGCGGGTGCGAAACGAGCTGCTAAAACTGCTCGCCGCCCCCGATCCACTACCGGCGCTCGCCCTGATGGACGAGCTCGACGTAACCAGGCATATCATCGCCGCGCCCCGCGACGACCGGCTGCGCCGGCTCGCGGCAATGATCGCGCTGGAGGCGGAGACGGGCGATCCGATCCCGCGGCTGGCGGCGATCGTCGCCGACGATGTCGCGGCCCTGATCGAGCGCCTGCGCTTATCGAACGTGGAAGCGCGACGATTAGAAGCCCTAGTGGCCTCGCCTCACACTGTCGGCCCAGATATCGACCGCGTTGCATTGCGTCGCCTGCTCTATCGCATCGGCCCGGAAACGGTATCCGACCTCCTCCTGCTAGCCGCCGCTGACCAAGGCGCCGGCGCCTGGCTCGAGTCATCATTTGAGACCGTCAAGTCGTGGCAGCCGGTGACGCTGCCGATCAAGGGCCGCGACGTCCTGGCCCGCGGCATTCCCGCCGGCGAACGCGTCGGCGAAGTGCTCGCCCGCGTCGAGCAATGGTGGCAAGACGGCGACTACCAGGCCGATCGCGACCAAGCGCTGGCTTATCTCGATCAGCTTATCGCGGAAGGCAATAAGGCCTCTTAACCTAGTGTCTCCTTAGCCTGATAATTTGCAGCGTAGGAAGCGGCTTCGTCAGGAGTAACGCGGAGTTCCCATGACACGGATCTGTCGAGAACATTCTGAGTTGACCGGTTTATGTACCATATGAGTTGACCGCTTCTGTTGCGGTTGCTGGCCCTGTGGGGAAGTGGTCGGGCGCGGAGCGGCTGTCCACTTGTCCACAGGGCGCCGGTCGGTCGCGTC
>JAKZSU010000088.1:0-4230 GCA_047517485.1 Alphaproteobacteria bacterium | reverse complement strand
CGCCCCCACGCCACGATCCGCCACAAAACCGGCAAACCGCCTCTATCGGGAAGAAACCCGCGCCACCTCAGCCCGATGCCAAAACCACCGGCGACAAATCCATATTCAATCGATGACCCAAAGTCCGACAGACTGCTAGCCTCGCATAAGCTCGGGCGCGCGGTCGCGCTTGCCACCCTGTGCTTTCGCTCATGGTGGGTAGGCGTTAGAGTGGTTCACCGGACGACGCCACGGGGAGAAAATCATGGATCTGACTATCAGTGCGATGAGCGATCGCCAGCGGGCGTATCGCGCCGAGTATCGCCGCCGCATCGACGGCTGGTACAATGGCTATCTGCATGTCGCGGTGATCTATGCGATCGGCGTCATGGCCTATGTGATTTTCGTTTCCCACATTGCCGACGTGGTGTGGTGGGAATGGTTGACGGTGCCGGTGGTGTTCTTGATCTCCAATGGCTTCGAGTGGTTCTTGCATCGCTATGTGATGCATCGGCCGCAGAAGAACCCGGCGCTGCGGGCGATCTATACCCGCCATACCTTGATGCACCACCAGTTTTTCACCGACGCCGAGATGCGTTTCGCCGGCCAGGGCGATTGGCGGGTCACCGTGTTTCCGCCCTACGCGCTGGTGGTGTTTACCCTGATGTCGATCCCCGGCGCGCTGGTGCTCGGCTGGCTGATCTCGGCCAATGTCGGCTGGCTGCTGATGTGCACCACCACCGGGATGTATCTGATCTATGAGTTCATGCATCTGTGCTGCCACGTCGAGGAGAACGGGTTCGTGCGCCATTGCCCGTTCGTCAACACCATCCGCCGTCATCACGCGGCGCATCACAACCAGTCGATCATGATGGAGCGCAACATGAACTTGACGTTCCCGATCGCCGATTGGCTGTTCGGCACGTCGGACCTGGATCGCGGTCTGCTCGGCACCGTGTTCAACGGCTATGGCACCGCGCATCTGCGCACCGACTTGCGCCAGGCGTCGCGCACGCCGGATGGGCGCGCGGCGATGGTTTAGTTTGGTTTGATGGCGGTGAAGCGGGCGCCGCCGAGCTTGCCGCCCTCGATACGGGCGATAAAAACCTCGTAGCCGGCGATGAACGTGGCGTGGCGCGCGGCGCCGAACTGGGCCACCGTGTCGGTGTCCATGGCACGGTACATCTCGAGCCGGGCGCGGAGGATTTGGCGCCAATGGGCGGACAGATCCTCGACCTCGACGGGGACGAATCCGGCCGCCACGACGTGGCCGCGATACTCGTGCTTGGTGTGAACGGCGCGCAGCCCGATGCCCGCGCCGAGATCGCGGCGATCGTCATCGCCCAGCGCGTCGAGGGCGATCCAGTCGGTAAATGCCAGGCACCCGCCGGGCTTCAGCGCCGCGAAGCATTGCGCGAACAGCGCGCCCTTGTCGGCGATATGGAGGAACGCCTCCTGGGCGATCGCGCGGTCGAAGGTGGCCGGGGCGAAGGGGAGGCGGGTGGCGTCGCCGCGAACGAAGCGCACCTGCGCGTCGAGGCCGACCAGCGCGGTCAGCCGCGCGGCGGAAGGCGTGCGGTTGGGGTTGAGATCGATGCCGGTGACCTGGCAATGCCACTCGTGCGCGATCAGCCGCGCCGGGCCGCCCATGCCGCTGCAGACATCGAGCACCCGGTCGCCGGCGCGGATGCCGCAGGCCGAAGCGAGACGGCGGGTGGCTTCGATGCCGCCGTAGTGATCCTGATCGTGCGGGTACAGATCCTCGGGCGCGAGGCGGGCGGCGGTGTTGCCCTCGCGGGCGAGCGCGGCGCGGATCTGGGTCTCGTTGATCGGATGCTCGTCGTAATAGTCGATAATCGCGTTCATGCGCGCCTCTCGAATGTGCCCCCCTGATATACTGGGTCCCCCCGAACACTAACAAGGGTCGTGGCACGCCATGGCGATACTTACCATCCAGTCGGCGGTCGCCTTCGGCCATGTCGGCAACAGCGCGGCGGCGTTCGCGATCCAGCGCCTCGGCGTCGAGGCGTGGCCGGTCGATACGGTGCAGCTGTCGAACCACACCGGTTATGCCGACTGGGGCGGCGGGGCGCTGGGTGCGGACCATGTCGAAGACGTTCTGGCGGGGGTGGAACGGCGCGGCGGCTTCGCCAACGCCGACGCGGTGCTCAGCGGTTATGTCGGCGGCGCCGAACTGGCGGCGGTGATCGCCGCCGCGGTCGACCGGCTGAAGACGGCGAACCCGCGCGCCACGTACCTCTGCGACCCGGTGATCGGCAACGACCGCGCCGGGGCGTTCGTCGGCGATGACGTCGCCCGCGCGGTGGCCGACGACCTGGTGCCGCGCGCCGATCTGCTGACGCCGAACCGCTTCGAGCTGGCGCAGCTCGTCGGCCGGACGCTCGACGACGCGGCGGCGGTGGCGGACGCGGCGCGGGACTTCGACGCGGCGGTGGTGGTGACCTCGGTGCCATGCGCGGCCGGCATCGGGGTGTTGGTCAAGGACCGCGACGCGGCCTGGCTGATCGAGACACCGAGACTGGACGGTCCGGCGAACGGGGCCGGCGATAGCTTCGCGGCGATGTTGCTGGCGCGTCTGGTGCGCGGCGAGACGCTGGTCGACGCGGCCACCAAGGCCACCGCCTCGGTGTTCGCGATCCTCGAAGCGAGTGAGGGCGGTGAGCTGGCGCTGGTCGCGGCACAGGACGAGATCGCCGCGCCGAGCCGGACCTTCGCGCCACGCCGGGTGGGGTGAACGGGAGCCGGCCGGCTATACCAAACCGCGATGAGCAAAACTCATCGCGGTTTGTCGTGCGTTCAAGCGCCACGCAGGCTGCCTCGCGTAAGCTCGGGCGCGCAGTCGCGCTTGCCGTGAGCGAAGCTCACGGGCGATGGTGCGGGCTGGATGATGTGGGAGACTGGGTTCCGGTTTTTTCCGAGGGCGTTCAAGCGCCACGCAGGCTGCCTCGCATTAGCTCAGGCGCGCGGTCGCGCTTGCCGTGAGCGATGCTCACGGGCGATGGTGCGGGCTGGATGGTGTGGGAGATTGGGGTCCGGTTTTTCTTAAGCGCGTTCAAGCACCACGCAGGCCGGCCCCGCATTAGCTCGGGCGCGCGGTCGCGCATGCCGACTTGCCATGCGTTGCCCGCATCGCAGGCCGGTATACGTCCGTTAGCTCACTTGCTTGTCGTGGCCTTGCCAATACGGTTTGCGCAGATCCGTTTTGAGGATCTTGCCGGCGCCCGACAGCGGCAGCGGGTCGGTGCGGAAATCGACGCTGCGCGGGCATTTGAAGCCGGCGATCAGGGTGTGGCAGTGGGTCATGATGTCGTCGGCGGTTACCGGCGCCGCGTCCGCCGCGCCATCCTTGAGGCGGACGATGGCGTGGACGCGCTCGCCCCACTTGTCGTCGGGGATACCGATGACGGCGCATTCGGCGACCGCGGCGTGGCCGTGGACCGCGTCCTCGACTTCGGCCGAATAGACATTCTCGCCGCCCGAGAAAGTCACGCTGTCGCCAGTGCGCGCCCCTTGGGTCAGCGACGGCGAAACATCCGGATGCACCTCAGCCAACGCGGCATCGAGCTCCGCGCGCTCGTCGATAAAGCTTGGTATCAGCCCGCCGGCGGGGGGCGCGGCCAGGTTCTCGATCAGGTCGGCGAGCCCGCCATCGTCGCGCACCGCCGCTTTGACCTAGGTCCCATAGACCGTGAGTCCGTCGACCACTTGGGCGAAGCGCAGGTGGGTGTGACCGGTGCGCGCGGACCGCCCCCGACTGGTGACGACCAGCGAGCTAACCGTCGCCGGGACAAGGCCTTGCGCTTGCAAGAAGGTGGCGACCACCGCCGCCGGCGCCGCCTGGGATGGCAGCGACAAGCCCTGCGCACCCGGCGCGCTGAAGACGTTCGCGCCCTGGGACGAGAAATCGATCGGCCGGTCTTGGGCCTCGCCATCGTTGGCGATCCCAATATCACCCTTCGCGTGGGGTCAATGGCCCTTCGCCTTGAGGTGTGCATGTCACCGTCGTACCCTTTGGCCACCGCGGGGGAGACGGAAGGCATGGCCGAGGCCAAGCGTTAATGGGTGATGATGATCGGGCCACAATGGACATGTGACCTGCGCCCCAAGGCCCCCGCATTCATAAGGAGAGTCCTGTTTCTGCATAGCGCATTGTTGATGGGTTGGCACGCGCGCCGTGCGTGGAGCCCTCAAGTCGCTCAAGCGCGCGGCGCGCATTTGCGGGCGTGTCTC
>JAKZSU010000087.1:0-14780 GCA_047517485.1 Alphaproteobacteria bacterium | reverse complement strand
CTGCCATAGCCGGATACATCGATGGGTTCTATAATCCAGTCCGTCGGCACTCGACGCTGGACTTCACAAGCCCCGTCAAATTCGAGGCAGAAGCAATCCAAACGGTGTAGGGCGCCTCCACTTTTCCTGGATGGGTCCAATATTATTCAAGGCCAATTCGTGGATCGCACCGACGAGTGGCATCTACGCGAAGAGCGCGAGCACCTTCTCGAACAGAAAGTTCACGATCAAAGACTTATCGAGGAAAAAAGCGCCCGGCTCGAGCACCTCGCCAACCGGCTGGCGAAGCATCTATCGCCGCAAATTTACCAAAGTATTTTTACCGATACCGATGAAGTCCTCAAGGCGCATGCGAGAAAAAATCTGACGATTTTTCTCTCGGACATGGTCAAGTTTTCCGATCTCACGGATACCTTGGAGCCCGAAAAACTCGCCAAAGTCATCAACTCCTATTTGTCCGAGATGGCCTCGATAGCCCTCGATTGCGGCGGCACGCTTATCGAGTTCATCGGCGACGCGGTATTCGTGTTTTTTGGCGATCCGGAAAGCAAGGGTGAGGTTGAAGACGCGCTAAAATGCGTCGAGATGGCCCTGCGCATGCGTACGCGCGCGGCGGAACTGCAAAAATATTGGCAGAACCATGGGGTTCCGCACGAAATGCATGTCCGCATGGGGATCGCGACGGGCTACTGCACGGTGGGCAATTTCGGCTCCGAGCAGCGGCTGAAATACACCGCTTTGGGTCGCCCGGTGAATCTCGCGGCGCGGCTGGAAGGCCTCGCCAAACCAGGCGAAATTTTGATCGACGATACGACCCATGGCTTGATTCATGATCACGTGAGCAGCGAACAGCGCGATCAAGTCAAGGTGAAAGGCTTTGCCCGTCCGGTGCAAGTCTACCGAGTCGGCGAATTTCTGTCGGAGGCGCATCGTGAGAAGCGTCAGCAACTCTCACGGGTCGGCAAACACGTGGAGGTCAATGTCATCGATAGTTCCGACATGCACGCGCTGATCGCGGAGCTGCGCGATATCCAAGAGGATTTCGAAAAGAAGCTGACTAGTTAGCGGCTTCCCCGGGGAGACCGTGCTCTACTCGGCGGCCTCGGTCTGGTTGTCGCCAGCGACGCTACCGAAAGGCGCGAACATGCCGGTGAACGCCTTCGTCTCGGGCGGCCGATAGGTCTTGCGCTTGCTGGTGGTTTTGCCGAGTTCGACCAAGGCTTCCGCAAACTTGACCGCGCACACCACCCCATCGAGCACCGGGATACCGAGCTCGCGCTCGAGGTCGTCAGCGAAATCGGCGAAGCCCGCGCAGCCCAGCAAGATCGCTTCCGCGTCGTCCTCGACCATCGCTTTGCGAGCCTCGGCGCGCAACGTTTCGAGGGCGCCGGCGGGGTCCTTTTCGATGTCGAGCACGTAGAGCGGGGTGGTCCGGATATTTGCCACCTTGTGGCTGAACCCATAGTTTGCCACCATTTCCTCGAGCATGGTCTTGATCCGCGGGATGACCGTGACGATCGAGAACCGCGCGGCCAGGATCGAGGCGGTGTAAAGCGAGGCCTCGGCGATGCCGATCACCGGTTTCACCGTCGCCTCGCGGGCCGCGTGCAGGCCGGGGTCGCCGTAACAGGCGATGATGTAGGCATCGAAGCCGTCCTCGTCGCCCTTGATGACCTCGTCGATCACCCCCGGCGCGCACAGCATCTCGTCGTAATAGGATTCGATCGAGGCCGGCCCGAACGTCGGGCTCACGGCAACGATTTCAGTGCCGCTCCGGGCCCGCGAACGGCCCGCCGCGCCAATCGCTTCGGTCATTGCCAGCGTGGTGTTGGGGTTGATGATCTTGATCTTCATCACTTGCCTCCTCGGTTCTCCTGGCGACGGCTCCGGCGCGCCGCGGTGGTCGCGGCCTCGTCGAGATCGCCCGCCGCGGTAATGATCACGCCATAATCGGACAGCGCGCCCTCGATCGAGAGATAGCCGTCGCGCACGTCCTCGAGCACTTGGTGCGGGTCGCGTTCCAGCGGATCGCCGTAGCCACCGCCGCAGGGTCCGATCATGATCACCCGATCGCCAGTCTTGGCCGCCATGTTGGGAAGCTTGGACGGCAAATCGAGGACTTCGCCGCTGGCGCGCCGGTATTGCAATCCGGCGGTCTTGCCGTCATCGCCGCCGGCGAACCCCCAGGGGGCGTATTCGTGTCCCTCGCCTTCCACCGAGGCGCCGCCGTCCTCGAGAAATTCGACCTCACGGATCGAGCCGATTCCGCCACGCCAGCGCCCCGCCGGACAGGCCTCGTCGCGCAGCTCATAGCGGTGGACCCGGAGCGGCAGATGCGACTCCAAATCCTCGATCGGGTTATTGCGGGTGTTGGCATAAAGCGTATCGACGGCATCGAGGCCATCCTTGCCATAGCGCCCGCCGTAGCTGCCCTCGTGAATCTCCATATGCACCCAATGGGTCTCGTCGCGGATGCCGCTGAAGGCGATGACATGGAGATTTCCGATGCCGGCACTGACCTGTTTCGGCACCGCCTCGGCGAGCGCCTTCATCAGCGTATCCGCGGCCTGATTGCCGGTGCAAAAGCGCGCGATTGTCGGCGCCGGAAAGATCGGATTCACCAAGGTTCCACTCGGCGCGACAATGGTGATCGGGCGCGTGAGGCCGCTGTTTTGCGGGATGTGGCCGTGATCCTCGGAATCGAGCAGGATCGACCGTATGGTGAGCCACACGGCGCAGTCGGTGGTGCCCTCGAGCGGCATGTTGATCGGCCGGTCGGGGACCTGCGGCGCGGTGCCGGTGAAGTCGACGGTGATTTCGCTGCCCGCGATGGTGGTGGTCACTTCGATGGCCAAGTTCTTATGCGCCGGGTCGGGGCTGTCGAGATAGCCGTCGATGTGGGTGATCGCGTGATAGACGCCGTCGGGCAGCTTTTCGATTGCCGCGCGCATCATCCGTTCCGAATAGGCCATTAACTCGTCCGACGCCGCCTCGACGACCGCCAAGCCGTAATGCTCGATCAGCGCGCCATATCTCTCGGCGCCGATGCGACTGGCGGCGATCTGCGCTTCCATGTCGCCGACCACGAGATCGGAGGCGCGGATATTGTCGCGCAGCATCTCCCACAGCGGCGCATTCAACTTTCCCCGGTCGTAAATCTTGAGCGCCTTGAACTGCAGCCCCTCGGCATACGCGTCCATGGCATCGACAATGCCGCAGCTGCCCGGGCTCAGCGCACCGATATCGAGGTGGTGCGCGGTGGTCACCGAATGCCCGACCAGGGCGTCGCGATGGAACACCGGCACCGAGAACGCCACGTCGGGGCCATGCGAGGCGCCATGGTAGGCGGAATTGTGAATGATCACGTCGCCCGGGTTGAAGGTGTCGCCGCGCGCCTCGAACAGGCGCCGCATGCCGCGCACGTAGCCCGGAATGGGACCCGATTGCAGCGGCGTGCTCTGCGGCGTTTCGCACAGCCCGCGGCCGTCGGCATCGACCAGGCCGGCGCCAAAATCCTCGGACTCGCGGATGATGCTGGAGTACGACATGCGCATCAGTTTGTGACCCATTTCAACAGCGATGTTTTCCAGTGCCCCCTGAATGACGTTGGCGGTCACCGGGTCGATCGATTGCCGATTTCCCTGGGACTCGGGGAGGGGTTGCTGATCTGACGTCATCGTTCAGCCTTTGTGTCTGAGGATGATATTGCCGCTCGGCTCCAAGGTGGCGTTCCAGCTCGGCGGCACCACGGTCGTCGCGTCACGTTGCAAGAGTACCGCCGGCCCGTCCAGGGTTTTGTCGACCGGCAGGGCGTCACGTTGATAGTATACCGTATCGAATGGCCGCAAGGTGCCGTCGGTGCGGAACACACAGGTCCCTTGGCGCACGCGCGCGTGCGCCAACGAGTCGCCGCCGACAATCGCCGGACGACCCATCTTGGGCACGTGGCCGCTGCCGGTCAGGCGGATATTGACGATTTCGATCGGACTGTCGGGAAAGAAATGGCCGTAGTCGGCCTTGTGGAGTCGATGGAACCCGGTCCACACCGCGGCGAGCGCCGCTTTGTCCAAGGTGCCGTCGGGAAAAGCGACCCTCAGCTCATAGCCCTGTCCGACATAGCGCAGATCGCCCGAACGGACGAGACGCACGTCGTCGGCGGACAATCGATCGGCGGCGAATTGGTCGAGGAGCTCGCGTTCGAGTTGGCCGAAGTCGGCGGCGAGCTTGGCCATGTCAACCGCGCCCTTGACCTGGAACTCGGTCTTGATTTGGTCGTACTTGAGATCGGTGGTGAGCAGACCGGCGGCCGACGTGATGCCGGGATGCGTTGGCACGATGACCTCGGGGATGTCGAGCATCGCCGCGACCTCGGCACCGTGCAGCGGTCCCGCGCCGCCAAACGCCACCAGCGAAAACCCCCGCGGGTCCAAGCCTTTCTGAACCGTGCGCGCGCGGATCGCGTTGGTCATATTACTGTTGAGAATTGTCAGTACGCCCTCGGCCGCTTCCAGTTCGTCCATGCCCAAGCGGTTCGCCAGCTCACCAATGACCCGGTGTGCCGCCGCCTCGTCGAGCGCCATTTCGCCACCGAGAAAATTATCCTTGTCGAGCCGGCCGAGAACCAGGTTGGCGTCGGTCACCGTGGGCCGATCGCCACCCTTGCCGTAGGCCGCCGGCCCGGGGCGGGATCCGGCACTGTGCGGGCCGACGCGAAACGCGCCGCCGTCATCGACATAGGCGATGCTGCCACCGCCGGCGCCGATGGTGTCGATGTCGATCATCGGCACCAGCACCGGATAGCCGCCGATCCACGTGTCACGCGCGGTGGATTCGCTGAAATCGCCGTCGATGACGATGCCGATGTCGGCGCTGGTCCCGCCCACATCGAAGGTAATCAAACGGTCGTGGCCCGATGGCGCGGCCGCCCACGCGCCACCGAGCACCCCGGCGGCGGGGCCGGACAGCAGGGTCATGACCGGGCGCTCGGCCACCATCGCCGCGGTTGCCACGCCGCCGTTGGACCCCATGATGTGAAGCTCCGCCGTAAGCTCGTTCTGGCGCAGGCCGGTGGCGAAATTCTCCACGTAGCGCCGCACCTTGGGTCCGATGAAGGCGTTCATCGCCGCGGTGGTGAAGCGCTCGAACTCACGAAACTGCGGCGCGATGGCAGCCGACGTAGTGACGAACGCCTCGGGAAACTCGTCGCGGACGATTTCCTTGGCCTGCTCCTCGTGACGCGGATCGATGTAGGAGAACAGGAAGCACACCGCCACCGCCTCGACGCCTTCGTCGCGCAACTCCCGCGCCGCCGCGCGCACCGCCGCCTCATCGAGCGGCTCCAGCACCTCGCCAGTCGGCGGGGCCAGGCGTCCCCCCACGACCTTGCGGTGGCGGCGGCGGACCAGCGGCCGGTTCTGCCACGGGATGTCCTGCATGATCGAATAGTTTTGCGGCCGTTGATGGCGGCCGATATGGAGAATATCGCGGTAGCCCTGATTGGTGATCATACCGGTTCGCGCGCCGTCATACTCGAGCACGGCGTTGGTGGCGATGGTGGTGCCGTGAAAGACGTGATCGATCGCGCCGGGCTCGATGTCGTTGCGTCGACACAGTTCGCGGATGCCGTCGAGCGCCCCGATCGAGGGATCGTCCGGTGTGGTCGGAACCTTGTGAATGAGCACGGCGTTATTCTCGGTGTCGGCGAACACAAGATCGGTAAAAGTACCCCCGACGTCGACGCTGATCAGCTGCATGTCTCTCCGTCCCGTCCCGGTGCGCCACGCATCGGCGCAACGCGCGTCGCATTGTTAACCTTCGTTCGGCGTCCGGCAACAGCGCGATGTCGGTAGGATGTTGAATAGATCATCGACTATGCCTGCTCGGCCTAAAGCTCTACAACTGAGCCGTGAGCGATCACGGGTATGAGGCAGCGACGCGGAGTCGAGAAAGGAATACGAAACATGGAATTCGCAATTTGTTTCAGTGGTTCCGCCGAGCCGGATCGGGCCCGCCATCTGGTGCGCCAAGCCGAGGACGCCGGGTTCACCTATTGTTGGTTCTGGGACAGTCATATTCTGTGGCGGGAAAGCTTCATCGCCATGGCGATGTGCATGGAGCACACCAAAACCATGCGGTTCGGACCGTTGGTCACCAATCCCAACACCCGCGACTGGTCGCTGGCGGCGTCGATGTTCGGCTCACTCGCCCATCAGTCCGGCGGGCGCTTCGAAATCGGGCTTGGTCGCGGCGACAGCGCGGTGCGGGTGATGGGCAAAAAGCCGGCCTCGCTGAGCCGGGTCGCCGAATTCGCCGACAAGGTTAAGGCCATGGTACGGGGCGATGAAGTCACCTATGGCGACGCCGCCGAGCCGGTAAAGTTCAGCTGGGCGACCAACTATGAGTTGCCGGTGTGGATTGCCGCCTACGGCCCGATGGCCTTGAAATGTGCCGGTGAACACGGCGATGGTCTGGTGTTGCAGATCGCCGAGCCCGGGATTTGCAAATGGCTGGCCGATCAGGCGATCGCTGCGGGCAAGGCGGCCGGGCGCGACATGGCCAATTTCCGCATTATGGCGGCGGCGCCGGCGATGACCGGGCCGATCGACGATTGCATCGCCCGCACCAAATGGTATCCGGCGATGGTCGGCAATCACGTCGCCGACATCGTGGAAAAATATGGCGCCGACAGCGACCTGGTGCCGCAATCCCTGACGACCTACATCGAAAAACGCCGGGGCTACGACTATGCCAAGCACGGCCAAAGCGATAACCCGTATCTCGATTTCATTACCAATGAGATCGTCGAGGCCTTCGCGGTCCTCGGTGATCCAGCGGCCCATATCGCCAAACTCCGGCAGCTCGAGGCGGCCGGGATCACCCAGTTCAATATTTATCTCGGTAGCGGCAACGAAGAAAAAATTATTGCCGACTATGCGGAGCAGATAATTCCCGCCTTCGAGACCGCTTGAACATGATCTGATCGATGGGGCCGGCGGCCCCGGGCGATGTCTCGGATGGTCCCGTATCGGCCAAATTTTATCTAATCACACTGGATAAAACGGCAACCAATATGCCGCACGCGACGATGAGTCAGGCGATAGCGGATTGGTTGAAGACCAAGCTGTAGCGGCTCAAACGGTGAAATAGCGCGCTCGCGGATGGTGGAGGACGATCGCCGAGGTGGAGAGCTCGGGGTGGAGCTGGGCTTCGTCGCCGAGCACCACGCCGATGCGGTCGGCGCCGAGGAGATCGAGGAGCTGTTCTTGATCTTCGAGCGTGGGGCACGACGGATAGCCGAACGAGTAGCGCGAGCCGCGATAGCCCTGCTTGAGCATCTTGGCCATGTCGCGCGCGTCCTGGTGGCCGAAGCCGAGCTCCTCGCGCACCCGTTTGTGGGTGTATTCAGCCATCGCCTCGGTCATTTCGACGCCGAGGCCGTGCAGGTAGAGATAGTCGCGATAGCGGTCTTCGAGAAACCATTCGCGCTCGACATCGGCGGCGTGCTGGCCGACGGTGACGACCTGCAAGCCGATGACGTCGGTCTCGCCGGACCCGGCTTCGCGCAGGAAATCGGAAATGCAGACGCGTTCGCCGCGCGGCTGTCTGGGCAGCGAGAAGCGCGCGACCTCCTTGCCGCCGCCATTGTCGAACAGCACCACGTCGTCGCCTTCGCCGACCGCGCGCCAGAACCCGAACGCGGCGCTGGGCACGAGAATGGCCTCGGATTCGCATTTGGCGATGAGGGTCTCGAGCATCGGATCGAGCTCCTTTTTCGCCCAGGCGCGAAACTCTCGAAAGCTGCGGCCCTGCTTCTTGTAGCCCCAATGCAATTGATAGAGCGTGTGGGTATTGAGGTACGGGCGTAAACCGCTGAGCGGCAGCGCGTCGATCAGAGTGGCGCCCCAGAATGAGGGCGCCGGCACCGCCACCTCGGCGGCATATTCGGCGCGCCGGGCGCTGATTTCGTTGTCGACGCGGCTCTGCGCACACGGCGCGATCGGCGCCACCGGCACCTCGATCGGCTCTGGCTCGGGGCCGGTGTCTTGCGGCGCTGGCTCGTGCTTTTCACGCACCGCGGTAATCACATCGGTGAAACGGTTGTCGGCGATTGCTTCCATCAGATTGAGGCCGTCGAAGGCGTCGCGCGCGTAGGCGACGGGGCCATTGCCGTAGGCGGCAAAACAATCCTGGTCGACATAGCGACGGGTCAGCGCGGCGCCGCCCAAAAGGACCGGCGTATCGATGCCCTGGCGCGCCATTTCCTGGAGGCTTTCGCGCATGATCATCGCCGATTTGACCAGCAGACCCGACATGCCGATGCAGTTGGCGTTATGCTCGGCGGCGGCTTCGAGAATGTTGGCGATCGGCTGTTTGATGCCGAGATTGATCACCGTATAGCCGTTGTTGGTGAGAATGATGTCGGTCAGGTTCTTGCCGATATCGTGGACGTCGCCCTTGACCGTGGCGAGGACGATGGTGCCGCGAGTTTCGCCCTCGGTGCGCTCCATATGCGGCTCGAGATGGGCGACCGCGGCCTTCATCGTCTCCGCCGACAGCAACACGAACGGCAACTGCATCTGCCCCGATCCGAATAGCTCGCCAACCACTTTCATGCCATTGAGGAGATGGATGTTGATTATGTCGAGCGCCGGGATGGTCTCCAGCGCGAGATCGAGATCTTCCTCCAGCCCTTGCCGGTCGCCATCGACGATGCGCAGCTTGAGGCGCTCCTCGACAGTCGCCGGGCGCTCGCGCACCCGATCCGCCTTCGCCTCGCGCCCTTCGAACAGCGCGATAAACGCATGCAGCGGGTCATAGTCCGGTTTGCGGCGGTCGAAGATCAGGTCCTCGGCGGCCTGGGCCTCGTTTTCGGGGATCTGATGCAGCGGCATGATCTTGCCGACATGGATGATCGCCGCGGTCATGCCGCGGCGGCGCGCATGATCGAGAAACACCGAGTTCAGCACGTGGCGCGCCGCCGGCTTGAGACCGAACGAGATGTTCGACAGGCCAAGCACGATCTGGCATTCGGGCAAGGCTTCGGCGAGCTGCTCGATGGCGTCGAGGGTTTCCATCCCCAGTTTGCGGTCGTCTTGGTTACCGGTGCAGATGGTGAAGGTCAGCGGATCGATCAGCAGATCACTCGCGGGGAGTCCGTGTTTGGCGCAGGCAAAGTCGACCAGACGGCGGGCGATCGCGAGCTTGCCGTCGGCGGTCTTCGCCATGCCGTCCTCGTCGATGGTCAGCGCAACCACGGCGGCGCCGAAGCGTCGCGCCAGGCCGAGCCGTGCCGCCGCCGGCTCCTCGCCATCCTCGAAATTGATCGAGTTGAGGATCGGTTTGCCGCCATAGCGCCGGAAGGCGGATTCGAGCACGTTGAGTTCGGTCGAATCGAAGACCAGGGGAACCGATACCGCCTGGCCGAGGCGATCGACCAATTGGTTCATGTCGGCGACCTCGTCGCGGCCGATGAAAGCGGTACACAGGTCGATGCAGTGCGACCCTTCGTCGACCTGGTCGCGACCGATGGCGACGCAGGCGTCCCATTCTTCCGCCGCCTGGAGTTC
The DNA here is from genome assembly GCA_047517485.1 of Alphaproteobacteria bacterium. Taxonomy (GTDB): domain Bacteria; phylum Pseudomonadota; class Alphaproteobacteria; order UBA7887; family UBA7887; genus JAKZSU01. Next base: position 5,214 of record JAKZSU010000087.1, on the reverse strand, counting down.
ACGAAATTTGCGGCTGCCGTTGGCGTTGCAGCGTTCGCCGATCAACAACAACGCGGTCTCCTGGCGCAGCGGCACCTGGCCATAGAGGCTGGCGGCCGACGGCACCCAGTGAACCTCGCGGCGCACCGGCGTCGGCCGGTCGGCCGGATCGCCACGGCGGCGCAGCATCGCATCGAGCGCGGCGACGTGGTGCTCGGTGGTGCCGCAGCAGCCGCCGACGATCGAAACACCGTCCTCGTCAACGAAGCGACCGAGCCATTCGGCCATCTCGTTGGCGTTCAACGGATACCGAGTCACGCCGTCGACCAATTCCGGCAGGCCGGCATTGGGCAGCACCGACAACGCACCGGTCCAATTCTGCGATAGCCAGCGCAGATGTTCCGCCATCTCCTGCGGACCGGTCGCGCAATTGAGGCCGATGATCGGAATCTCGAGAGCGTGGAGCACGGTCGCCGCGGCGGCGATGTCGGCGCCGACGAGCAGCGTCCCGGTCGACTCCACCGTGACTTGGGCGATGATCGGCACCTCGCGGCCGGCCTCGCGCATCGCGTCGCGGGTGCCGTTGACCGCCGCCTTGACTTGCAGCAAGTCCTGCACGGTTTCGATAATGATCGCATCGACGCCGCCGGCTAGCAGACCGCCGGCCTGAACGGCGAGCGCGGCCTCAAGCGCGTCGTAATCGATCTGTCCGAGGGTCGCCAGGCGGGTGCCGGGGCCGATCGAGCCGAAGACGAAGCGATCGCGACCGTCGGCGGCGAACGAGCCGACCGCTTCACGGGCGATCTCGGCGGATAGGCGGTTGAGATCGAAAGCGTCGTCGTGCAGACCGAACTCGGCGAGGGTGACCGGCGAGCCACCAAAACTGTTGGTCTGCACCGCGTCCGAGCCGGCGTCGAGACACGAAAGATGGATCTCGCGGATCAAATCGGGGCGGGTGCGGTTGAGAATTTCGGTGCAATTTTCCTGGCCGGCGTAATCGCGCTCGATATCCAAGTCGAGTGCCTGGACGCGGCTGCCCATCGCGGAATCAAGCAACAGCACGCGGTCGGCGATGAAATCGAGGAGATGCGCCACGATCGTCAGCTCCGCTCGGCGGGCACAGTCGGCCGAATGCCGAGCATGTGGCAGATCGCGTAGGTCAGATCGGCGCGATTGAGGGTGTAGAAGTGGTAGGCGCACACCCCTTCGCGGGCGAGCGCGACACACTGCTCCGCCGCCGTGACCGCGGCGATGAGGCGGCGGGTTTCGGGCTCCTCGTCGAGCCCCTCGAAGCGCCAGCGCATCCAATCCGGCACGCTCGCGCCGCAGGCGGTGGCGAACTTGACGACCTGGGTGAAATTGGTGACCGGCAGAATTCCCGGCACCAGCGGGACATTGATGCCGGCTTTCGCCATACGATCGCGAAGCCGCAGATAAGTCGAATTGTCGAAAAAGAACTGGGTGATGAGACGGTTCGCGCCGGCGTCGATCTTGCGCTTGAGATGATCGAGATCGGCATCGAAGCCGCGCGAGTCGGGGTGCGCCTCGGGATAGGCGGCGGCGCTGATCTCGAAATCTCCGACGCCGCGCAACCCGGCGATCAGCGACGCCGATCCGTCAAAGCCGTCGTCGTGCGGCGCGAAATGGCCATCGCCTTCGGGCGGATCGCCGCGCAACGCGACGATGTGGCGAACGCCGGCTTCGAGATAGCGCCGCGCCACCGCCTCGACGTCGGCCCGGGTCGCGCCGACGCAGGTGAGATGCGCGGCGGGCGCCAACGGGGTTTCCTTGACCAGTCGGACGATCACGTCATGGGTGCGTTCCCGGGTGCCGCCACCGGCGCCGTAGGTCACCGACACGAATGTCGGGCGGAGCGGCGCCAGACGATCGATGGTCTGCCACAGTTTCTCCGCCATCGCCGGCGTTTTGGGCGGGAAAAATTCGAACGACACCGCCAGCGCGTCGCCCTTACCGCCACCGTGCCGCGGCAGTGTTGCGTCGAACGGTGTCATGCGGAGCCCTCCTGATGCGCCCGGCGCGGCGCCAGCGCCGCGACATTGGGGGCGGTCGCCGACCACAGGCACACGGTGAGCGGATTGCCCGGCAAACGGATCGGCTCGGCGCCGACGATCCCCACCGTCTCGCACCAGGCAGCGACCTCGGTTTCAGCGAATCCGAGGCGTCGATGGGCGTGTTCATCGCGCAAGAATTCCTGGTCGTGCGGCGCGAAATCGACCAAGAGCAGGCGTCCGCCGGGCTTGAGGACACGCGCCGCCTCGGCCATCGCCGCGAGCGGATTGTCGGCGAAATGGAGCACCATGTGAAACACCACGGCGTCGAAGCTGGCGCCGGCAAACGGCAGATTATACATGTCGCCATGGCGCACCTGGCAGTGTCGCAGCGCACGCGCGTTGAGGCGGACTCGCGCGGCCTCGAGCATTTCGTGGCTGAGATCAATGCCCACACCGTGCTCGATCCGCGGCGCCAGCAACTCCAGCACGCGACCGGTTCCGGTGCCGATATCGAGGAGATTGCCGATCGGTTGATCGCCGATCGCGGCGAGCAGCGCCGCCTCGACCTCGTTTTCGGGTACGTAAAGCGCGCGGATTTCATCCCAGCGCCCGGCGTTCTCGCGAAAATATCGCGCCGCGCGGTCGGCGCGTACGCTTTTGACCGCGGCCAATCGTTCGCGATCGCGCACCAGGGTCGGATCGTCCGCGGGTAACAGGCCCACCAAGGTTTCCGCCAGCCGACCGCTGACCATCGGCTGGGCCAGGCGATAAAACACCCAGGTGCGTTCCTGATAGCGTTCGAGCAGGCCGGCTTCGCACAACAGTTTGAGGTGTCGCGAGACCCGCGGCTGGCTTTGACCGAGGATCTGGGTGAGTTCGGTGACGGTGAGTTCGCCCTCGGCGCACAGCGCGACAAGTCTGAGCCGCGTCGATTCAGCCGCCGCCCGTAAAGCGTTGAGAAGATGGTCGAGTGACGGCATCGGCGCCCTAATGTTACGAATTCAGCATATAAACATATCCTTATATCAAAATTAATCTAGCATAAAATAACACCCGCGTGATGGCTGTCCGCCCCGGTGGCGACACCAAAGTACCGCTCGGCGGCCTTTACCACGCCTCACTAACGACACAAACCTAGCCTACATACTGAACCCCGGAATTAATCGATCCCGGGGCGGATGAGCCTTGGATCGTCGAATTGGTTGCCCAAAACGGCCTGAGGCATATTTACAACAGGCGCGGACGGCCATTGAAATCGCTGTGTGCGTTCTGGCGTTGGAGGGGGGTATATGCTACCAAATTTTGGCTTGCGCACCCGTAAAGTGGGTGCGGAGAAGGGGAAATCGATCATATGCGCCGCGAAAAATATGCCGCGCATGACAGCAGCGGGAACCTCCCGAGGGGACATGGTGAGGGTAAAAAATGTGTCGGCAGTACGGGGCGCGAGATGACGCGATTGGCCCCGCTTCGCGCCTTCGGCGGCGGCTTCGTTCCGCGCCGTATCGTGCGCGTGACGGCGAGCCTGACGGTAGCCGGCATGATCGCGCTTGGCGGCTGCGCGACCCCGCCGGTCGGCGATCCCGACGCGATGGCGGAGTATGAGGCGGCGAACGACCCGCTCGAGCCGTTGAACCGTGGCATTTTCGAGTTCAACCTGTTTCTTGACCGACTCATTTTACGTCCACTATCAGAAGTCTATGTCTGGCTGTTTCCGGTCGAGTTTCGCGACAGCCTACACAACATGCTTTCCAATGCCGACGAGCCGGTGAATTTCGCCAACGCCTTGCTCCAAGGCGAAGGTCGTCGCGCGGGCACCGCGCTGACCCGGTTGGTGATCAATACGACACTCGGCGTCGGCGGTATGATCGATGTCGCGTCCGACCTCGGATTCGAGCCGATCGAGGAAGATTTCGGCCAGACACTCGCGGTCTGGGGGATCAGCGACGGCGCCTATGTGATGCTGCCGATCTTGGGCCCGGCCACGGTTCGCGACGGTGTCGGGCGTGGGGTAGATATCTTTCTCGACCCAATGACCTATATCATTAACGACATCGACAATGATTATGTCGGACCTGGTATTTTAGCCGCGACCGCGATTGACTTGCGGTCGAGAAATTTAACGACGCTCGACGAAATCGAGCGGACATCAGTCGATTTTTATGCGGCGATTCGCAGTTTGTATCGCCAACGCCGAGAAGATTTGATCAATAACGGCCAGCAATACGAGGATTCCGACCCTTTTATTTCCGATGTATTTGATAATTGATATACAATAGGTGTCATGCATAAAGGCAGTTCCGTCTCACGACGAAAAATGTTGATGGGGGCGTTTTCCGCTCCTATCGCTTTGCAGATGTTTGGTGGTGTGCGACCCGCGGTGGCCACGCCGGATGGGGCCTCGGCCTTCGTCAAGAATTTGGTCGACGCGGCAATTCTCGTCCTGAAAATTCCGGTCGAGGAGCAGGCAAGGCGCGAGCGCGGCCTGCGAGACTTGCTGATCGAGAATTTCGACCTGCCGCTGATCACCCGGCTGGTGGTCGGCCGATATTGGCGAAAAGCCAACGCCGCCCAGAAGGAAGCCTTCATGATGGTGTTCGAGCAACACATCGTGCAGGTCTACACCTCGCAGTTGGGCGTCTATAGCGACCAGCGCGTCGAGATGCGAACCGTTGCCGCGCGCACCGATAAAGACACCATCGTTGGCACGGAAATCATGCGCCAATCCGACCCGCCGTTGCGGCTCGACTGGTTGGTGCGCGAGACCAACGGCAGCTACAAGATTATCGATCTCGCGGCCGAGGGCGTCAGCATGATGACGACCAAGCGCTCGGAGTTCTCATCGGTGATCGCGCGCGAAGGTATCGACGGCCTGATCAACCGGCTCGAACAATTGAACCAGAGCGGCGCGATCGAGATCGCCACCGAGATCGGTCAATCCTGATTTATTGATTTCTGAATTTGTACCGAACCGCGATGAGTAGAACTCATCGCGGTTCGTATTTCGTTCAAGCGCCGGCCAAGCTTGCCTCGCATAAGCTCGGGCGCGCGGTCGCGCTTGCCGGCCCGCACACCGTGCGGTCCGGTTGTTTAAAGCGCGTTCAAGCGCCACGCAGGCTGGCCTCGCATAAGCTCGGGCGCGCGGTCGCGCTTGCCGGCCCGCACACCGTGCGGTCCGGTTGTTTAAAGCGCGTTCAAGCGCCACGCAGGCTGGCCTCGCATAAGC
>JAKZSU010000086.1:0-10639 GCA_047517485.1 Alphaproteobacteria bacterium | reverse complement strand
AGCCAAGCTCGCCCGCATTTACCACAGGCCCATCAACAGCAACTTTCTTCTCAAAATTATCGGTCATGTTCCGGTCCTCCTTGGACACTTCGATTAAGCCAATTCTGTGTCCAAGGAAATCGGGTCCGACTCAGGCCCCGGCTCCGAGCGTCTTATCGTCGATGCGCCGCGAACCGCAGACGGACATAGTCGACGGCCCAGATGCCGTTGTCATCGCATAGCGTCGGGCGGGCGATGTCCGCGACCTGGCGCTTGAGCACCGGGCGCTCGCTCTCCAGAACCAGACTGAGAAAACTCTCGGCGAAATTATCGAGCCAATCCTCCAGCGGACCGGGGAGCGGTGTTGGCCGGGGATATAATCCGATGCGATCGACCACGAAACCATGCGCTTCGAGGCGTTCGGCGTACGCGGTCTCGGTGGGAAAATACCAGGGTCCGGTATCTGCAATTGCGATATCGCGCTCGGCGAGTTTGGTGGTCAGCGCGGCGATCACAGTTTTGACATTGCCGGCGCCGCCGAATTCGCCGACGAACCGGCCGCCGGGCTTGAGCGCGCGCGCCACGCCGCGAAGGGCGGCGTTGCTGAATACCGCGTCGAAGGTGGCGGTGTAATCGAGGTCGCGGGCGTCGAGCATGCGCGCATCCAAGCCGAGCGCTTGCGTCGCCGCGACCATGGCTTCATCGGCATCGACGCCGACGACGTGGACCCCGGCTCTCGACAATTTCTCGGTCAGAACGCCATCGCCACAGCCCAAGTCGAGGATCGTTTCGCCGGGTTGCGCATCGAGCCACGCCAATACCGCGCGAGCGCGGTCGGAGACGAAGCGGGCGGTGCGGGCGTAGCGCTCGGGGTCCCAGCTTTGGTTGACCTCGATCATCCGTCGTCGTGGCGGAAGAATTTTCGCAGCCAGGGATGCGGCGCGCGGTCATCGACAGCGCCCGCCGCGAGGCGCCAGAAGACGACGCCGGCGATGGCGCCGCAGAGGACGTAGAAGGCGTCCATGTTGCCGCCGCGTATCGCCGGATCGGTCATCCCGAAAACCAGGAACAAGGCGGTGCTGAGGGCGCCGGCCAGGCAATAGGGAAAGTATCCGCCGACCCCGAGTATTCGCAAACCGATATCGCAGGGGATGAAAAACACGAACATGCTGGCGTAGGAGAATACGAAGCCGTAGACGAGGACCAGAGTGCCGAGGAACAGCCCCAGATCGATCGCCCGGCGGCTGCCCATGCCGGCGTCGCCGGCCAGAATATCGAGCATGGTGTACGAAAAAATACCGACACAGACCAGCACCGGCGGCACCAGGGGCGACAGCAGCGCCGCGCGCATCAGGCCTTTGGCGCCGACCGCGTTGCGGGCGATTAAGGTCGCGGTCAGGGCGGGCATCGCGGCGGTCATTCTCGCTTTGCCGCGTAGGTGTGCTCGGGTCCCGGGAAGGCGCCGGCGCGCACCTCTTCCGCATACTGCCGCGCCGCCTCAGCGATGCCGGCGCCGAGCTCGCCGTAGCGCTTGACGAAGCGTGGTTTGAAATCGATGAACAGGCCGGCGATGTCCTCGGTCACCAGGATCTGGCCGTCGACCGCCTGGCCGGCGCCGATGCCGATCACCGGCACCTGGACCTGTTCGGTGACCAGGCGCGCGCTCGATTCCGGTACCGCCTCGATGACGATCGAAAACGCGCCGGCCTCGGCGATCGCCAGCGCGTCGGCGACCAGCGCCAGGGCTTCCGCCTCGGTACGCGCCTGCGCCCGGAAACCGCCGAAGCGGTGGATATGTTGTGGGGTCAGGCCGATATGACCCATCACCGGGATACCGCGCTCGACGAGGAACTTGACCGTCGCGGCCATCTCGCGGCCGCCTTCGAGCTTGACCGCGTTGCAGCCGGTCTCGGCCATCACCCGGGCGGCGGTGCGGAACGCCGTGCCCGGGGATTCTTGGTACGAGCCGAACGGCAGGTCGACGACGATGCACGGTTTCGAGCTGCCGCGCACCACCGCCGCGCCATGCGCGATCATCATCTCGACGGTCACCCCGACGGTGGTCTCCATGCCATAGATCACCATCCCCAGCGAGTCGCCGACCAGAAGCAAATCGACGTTGTCCTCGAGTAATTTCGCGGTCAGCGCGGTGTAGGCGGTCAGGCATACCACCGGAGTGGTATCCGCCTTACGCGCCGCGATATCGGTGACCGAGATGCGGCGATGGGTTTTTGGCGCGGCTGTTGTCTTGCTCACCGACATTTTTATTCCTTCTTTAGAGGTCGGGTCCGGGGATCGGTTCGCGCGCGGCCTGATACGCGCGGCCAAGTCCCAATATTGATCCGTCGGCGCCGGGCGGTCCGACAAATTCGATGCCCACCGGCAAGCCGTCGGCGGTCAGGCCGGCGGGCACGCTGAGGCACGGCAGGCCGGCGTTGCTCGGCGGGTCGGTATTGCGAATATAGGTCGGGAAGGTCGGCACCTGTTCGCCGTTGAGCGCGACGGTCTCGTCGTCGCCGATCGGGCGCGCCGGCAAGGGGGTTGTCGGCACCACCATCGCAACGAGCGCGTTGGCCGAAAAATAAGTCTCGTAAGCGGCGATCAGTTTCGGCCGGCCCTCGGTCAAGGCCTGGCGGTAGACGGCGGCGGGGATGGCGTCATCGCCCAACTGCGAGGCCAGCATATCTTTTTCGAACCCGCCGGCGACTTGGGCGACGACGTCAGGCACCGTGAGACCGCCGCCGTGGTGGTCGATATAGCCGGCGATTTCGCGCAGCACTTCATAGAGCACGATCGGAAAGCCCACCGCGTCGTTGAGCTCGGCGACCCCAGCGAATTCGACTTCGATCAGGTTCGCGCCGGCATTGCTTAGCGTGTCGAGCACGCCGTCGACGACCGCCGCGAGCTGGGTATCGCGGGTGGCGTAAAAGTGCGCGCGCGGCACGCCGATACGAAGGCCGTCAAGCGAGACCTGGCGGTTCTCGTGGCTCTCGGGGGCGATGATCGAATCCAACAGGATGACGTCGCCGACGGTGCGCGCCAGCGGTCCGGCGGTGTCGCGGGTCGATGACAGCGGGATGATCCCGGTTTGCGAATAGCGCCCCAGTGTCGGCCGGAAACCCACGCAGCCGCACAGCGCCGCCGGTATGCGGCAACTGCCGCCGGTATCGGTACCGAGCCCCGCCCGAGCCAGTCCCGCCACCACTGCGGCCGCGGTCCCGCCGCTCGATCCACCGGGAATCATCGCCGGATTGTAGGGATTGCCGACCGCGCCGAAGGTCGGGTTGTTGCAGCTGATGCCGAACGCCAATTCGTGCAGGTTGGTCTTGCCGATCATCAGGCCGCCGGCATCGATCAGGCTCTGGACCACCAGCGCGTTGGCGGTGGGCCGCCAATCCTTGAACGCCGGGGTGCCGCCAGTGGTCGCCATCGCGGCGGTATCGGTATTGTCTTTGACGCAGAACGGCACGCCGTAAAGTGGGCCGCCGGCGCCCGCGACATCGAGAGCGTCGGCGGCGGCACGGATCACCGCTTTGTCCTGGGAGATAAAAATATTGAGATGGCTCAGCGTTTCGGCGCGCGCCATCAGCGTTTCGGCAATTTCTCGCACGGTCGTCTCGCCACTCACGGGCATCTTCATCCAAAAGCCTTCCACGACAGCGATTTGAAAGGACTATATCAGCTCGCGCACATCGCTAGTACCGCATCCCATTGGGCCTTGGACAGGCCGCGATCCTGGCCGCCGCGGGCCGCTTTCGAAGCCTCGGCGCGAGCCGCCGATTTGGGGTGCGAGGACAGGAACCCCGGCAGGTCGATGTTCTCGTCCTCGGATTCGCCTTCGAGGCGTTCGAAGAAAAGCGCCAAACCGTCGGTGCGAAGGCCCGCCGCCGACAGCATCTCCAGAGCCTGGGCATCGGCCGCGGCTTCGACGTCGCGACTGTGCGACAGATCGAGCAAGGTGCCGCCGACGAAGCCGAGTTGACTGGTCACATCGCCGGAGCCGCCGAGCGCCACGCGAGTCAACACCGAACCGATGACGGCGTGAAATAATCCGGATTCCGGATCGCCGCCGAGCGCGTGGGCATATTCGTGAGCGAGGACGCCGACCAATTCGCTCGGCGCCTCGACGTACTCGATCAGGCCTCGCATGACCACGAGATGACCGCCAGGCGCGGCGAAGGCGTTGACCATCCCGCCATCGATGACACGCACGGTTACCGGCGTCGGCGTCTCGGTGGTCGCGGCGAGCCGGGCCATGAGATCGCGCAGCGCCGCATTGCCTTTTTCGCCGTGGCAGTACCCGTCCTCGCCACGGCCGAAGACCGTCGCGATCTGGTTGACCGCGGTGGCGCCGACCTTGTCGTACCACGCGTGCGGCACCAGCGGTGCCAAGGCGTCGCTGACCATGGGAAGCGCGAAATAGGTGCCGATCAGACCGCCGATGGCGGCGATGGCAACCAAGAGCAAACCGGCACTCGGCCGGCGCTCGGGCGGAGTGGCGGCGAATATTTCGGGGACCGCGGCGCGCAAGGCGGCGGCGCTGTTCGGATCGTCGATCGTCAAGCGCGCATTGGCGAGGCCAAAGCGTGCACCACCGTCGCCAAGATCGTCGAGAAGTAAAATGCGGTCGCGCGGCCAGCGCGCGATTTCGCGGTCCTCGTCACGGTCGCGCAAGCTTAAACCGCCGAGCACCGGTACCACGACGACATTGCGAACCGCGGCGCTGGCGCCGTCGGAATAGCGGCCGGTGATCATGGCTGGATCAGAATCCGACATCGAAGGCATCGGCAAGCCCCTCCCCGGTATCCGGGCCGGCAAAGCGGTTTTGCCCAACCGTTCCTCCGTCAAAGGCGCCGACGGTTCGCAACCGCCCGGCATAGAACCGGGCCGAGCGATGCAACACCCAAGGAATGCCGAGGCCAACGGTCAGCAGAATGATCAGAAAGTTGGCCAGCGAAAATCGGAACAAGGCGAAACCGGAGAGATCGAGAGTGAACGTCAAAGGGTCGAGCCGGGTCGCGCGCGCAAACAATCGCATTTCCGCGGCGCGGTAGAATTGCCACGCGAACAGGCCGCCGAGGTACACTACTACGAGGATCGTGGCGATCGTGCCGACCGCCCAGGGTGGCGGGTCGAAATTCTCTAAATCCTCTAAATCGAAATCGAATTCAGGCGCCGTGGGCGACATCGTGATGAAGGATTTCGAATTAATCGGGTCCGCCACGTTGCCGATTACCGCGGCGATCACGATCACCACGATTACCGCGATGGGAATAAGAAACACCAAGCCCCAGGCGGCAAAAAAATGCGGGTAGACCGACCCGGACGAGCCGGAAAAAGAGAACTGGCGGTCGCCGAGCCAGGTGTTGTTCATTTTGTAGCGGAACAGCCAGACCCGGATCCACGGCAGCGCCAGGCCAGCGCTGAAGGCGGTGGCGGCATAGCCCAGCGTCAGAACCAACGCATAGCGCATCGCCGAACCGCCTTGCCAGCCGCGAATGCCGCGCCAACGGGTGCGGGTCAGCCGGTAATACCGCGCGCGATAAAGCGCGATACCGATCAGGAACAACAGTAACCAGGGCCGGATCACCTCGATCACCCACGACCAATCGGGAGCAAAGCCCTCGACCGCCAGACCCGAGGCGCCGAGGACGAGGAACAGCGGCAGCAGAATCGGAAACAGCACAATCAAAAATCCGCGCAGCAGCTCGCTGCCGGTGCCGGCATATTCCAGGCGATCGCCGGCGATCGAGGCGTGCGCCCATAAAAATCGGCGCAGCCTTGTCTTGGCCCAGAAGCGATAAAGTCCAAGGGTCGCGACGGTCAGCAGAAGGTTGACGAAAATTATGTAATAGAGATAGGCCATGCCGCCGTCGTAACGCGCCATGGTTTGCGCGCCGCCGGGCGGCGGTGGCGGTTCGCCGGGCGGCGGTGGCGGCGGCGGGGGCGGGGGATCGGCGCCAAGCGTAACCGGATCGGTCATTATCGTCTAGACTCGCTCAAAGTCGCTTCCCGCCATTCTGGCATTGCAGTTCGGATGCGAGGCACCCTTACGGTTGTGTATGTAGGGCGTCGGCGAGCGTTTGTCGCCACCCGGGTTGACGCGGCGGGTGATCCGGCCAATTGTGCGCGCCGATGCGAAAACGAGATGAATTGGTCTAAGACATATGAAATTCACCGGCACCGACACCTATGTCGCCACCGAAGATCTGATGGTCGCGGTCAACGCCGCGATCACCCTCGAGCGCCCGCTATTGGTCAAGGGCGAGCCCGGTACCGGCAAGACCATGCTGGCCGAGGAAATCGCCCGCGCGCTCGACAAGGAGATCATCAGCTGGCACGTCAAATCGACCACTTCGGCGCAGCAAGGGCTCTACGAATACGACGCCGTGGCGCGGCTGCGCGACGGCCAGATGGGCGACAACCGGGTCAAGGATATCTCGAACTATATCGAGCGCGGCAAGCTGTGGGACGCTTTCGACGCCGACGTCGCGCCGGTCCTCTTGATCGACGAAATCGACAAGGCGGATATCGAGTTTCCCAACGATCTGCTGCTCGAACTCGATCGCATGGAGTTCTTCGTCTACGAGACCAAGCAAACCGTCCGCGCGCGCCAGCGGCCGATCATGATCATCACCTCGAACAACGAAAAAGAGCTGCCCGACGCGTTTCTGCGGCGCTGCTTTTTTCACTATATCTCGTTCCCCGACGCCGAGACCATGGCGCGGATCGTCGAGGTCCATCACCCGGGGATCAAGAAAGCGATGCTCAAGGCGGCGCTCAACGCGTTCTATGAAGTGCGCGAGGTGCCGGGGCTGAAAAAGAAGCCGTCGACTTCGGAACTGATCGACTGGATCAAGCTGTTGCTCGCCGAGGATATCGATCCGGAAGTGCTGCGCACCACCGACAAGGCGAAGGCGATTCCGCCGCTTTACGGCGCGCTGTTGAAAAACGAGCAAGACGTCCATCTGTTCGAGCGGCTCGCCTTTCTCGCCCGTCGCGAGGGGCGCTGAGGAGCCCGCATGGCGGTCCCCATCCGCGACGCCAAACCGGACGAAGCCGACGCCTTGAGCGCGCTCGCGCTGCGCTCGAAAGCGCATTGGGGCTACGCCGAGGATTTCATCGCGGCCTGTGTCGACGAACTCACGCTGACCCGGCGCGACATTGAGGGGGAGATCGTCCGGGTCTCTGATCAGGACGATCGCCCAGCCGGCTATTACTACCTGGTTTTTGCCGATGGCATCGCCGAGGTCGAGCATTTGTTCGTCGCGCCCGAGGCGATCGGCGGCGGATTGGGACGCGCCTTGTGGACAGACCTGATGGCGCGGGCCGAGGATCTAGGGGCGCGCGAAATTCGGGTCACCAGCGACCCGCACGCGGAAGGCTTTTATCGCGCCATGGGGTGCCGATCGATCGGCGCCGAGCCCTCGGCTAGCATTCCGGGCCGCAGTTTGCCCCGCCTCGCGCTCGCTCTGCGCGCGCCGGCGAACGCCTGAGGGAGAAAATCCATGTTCGTCGATTTCTTCCTCGGTCTCCGCCAAGCCAAGGTCCCGGTGACCTTGCGCGAATATCTCACCTTGCTCGACGGACTCAAGGCCGGGGTCACCGGCTTTAGCGTCGACGAATTCTATTATCTGAGCCGCGCCGCGCTGGTGAAGGACGAGCGCAATTACGACAAGTTCGACCGTGCGTTCGGGGAATATTTCAAGGGCATCGAGGCGATCGGCGAGGACTTGTTCGCCGATATTCCCGACGAATGGCTGCGCCGCGAGATCGAGAAAATCCTCTCGCCGGAAGAACGCGCCGAGTTGGAAAAGCTCGGCTGGGACAAGCTGATGCAGACGTTGAAAGAACGCCTCGCCGAGCAGCAGGGACGCCATCAGGGCGGCAGCAAATGGATCGGCACCGGCGGCACGTCTCCCTTTGGTGCCTATGGCGACCACCCGGAAGGCATTCGCATCGGCCAGGACGAGGGACGCCGGCGCAGCGCGGTCAAGGTCTGGGACAAGCGCGAATACAAGAACCTCGACGACTCGGTGGTGATCGGCACCCGCAATATCAAAGTGGCGCTCAGGCGCCTACGCCAGTTCGTTCGCGACGGCGCAGACAGCGAGCTCGACATCCGCGGCACCATCAAGGCGACCGCCGACAATGGCGGCTGGCTCGACATCAAGATGCGCGCCGAGCGTCACAACAAGGTCAAGGTGCTGCTCTGCCTCGACGTCGGCGGCTCGATGAACGTGCACACGCGGACTTGCGAGGAACTGTTCTCGGCGGCGCGCAGCGAGTTCAAGCATCTCGAATATTTCTATTTTCACAATTGCCCGTACGAGACCCTGTGGCGCGACAATTCGCGCCGCCACGCCGAGCGCCAATCGACGTGGAACGTGCTGCACACCTACCCCAGCGACTACAAGCTGATCTTCGTCGGCGATGCCTCGATGAGCCCCTACGAGATCGCCTACCCCGGCGGCAGCGTCGAGCATTGGAACGAGGAAGCCGGCCAGGTCTGGCTGGCGCGCATGCTCGACGTCTATTCCTCGGCGATCTGGCTCAACCCGGAACCGCGCGAGCTCTGGGACTACACCCACTCGATCCAGATGGTCCGCGAACTGATCGCCGACCGGATGTTCCCGCTGACCATCAAGGGGCTCGAAGAAGGCATGAAGCTATTAGCTAGGGGTTAGGCGGCTAACTTCTCGGCGATCAGATCGAGCCGATCCTGGCCGAAAAACATTTCATCATCGACGAAGATCGTCGGTACGCCGAAACAGCCACGCGCGAGCGCTTCCTCGGTGCGGGCGATCAATCCGTCTTTGATTGGCTGTTCGGATATTCGTCGGAGAGTGTCGGCCGCGTCGAATCCGGCGTTGGTCAAAACCTCGTGCACCGTGGCCGGGTCTCCCATGTCGCGCGCCTCGGCCCAGATCGCGCGGAACACCGCATCCACATACGCCTCGAGCCGGCCGTCCTCGTCGGCGACCACGGCGCCCCGCATCAAAGGCAGGGTGCGCGGCGGCGCGGCCGGATGGAATGCCAGGGGCAGTTCGAGGTGGCGTGCCATGCGCGGCAGATCGACCTCCATGATGTAGACGCGTTTGGCATCGATCTCCAACGGCGGCGCGTTGCCGGTCGCCTTGAACAGGCCGCCGGCGAGCACCGGGCGATAGCGCAGCTCGGCGCCGGCGCGGGCAGCGATTTTCGGCAGCCGCAGGTGGGCCAGATACGACGGCCCGCTGCCGACATCGAAATAGAAACTGACCGTCGCGCCCATCGCCGCCGCCCGTCCTCAGGCGCAGCAGCCGGGGGTATCGGGCTTGGCGGTCGCCGCCTCGGGAACCCCGTCGGTGCCGAAGACCTCGATCGATCCATGCGTGTGAAACGTCTCCCAGGCAATGCCTTGCGGGTCCTGCGACCAGGATTTGTCGCCTTCGGCATAGCAACACCGGGCGGCGGTTTGGCCGACCACGGTCTCGCCGGCGGCCTCGAGCCGGTGCTCGATCGCCGTCAGATCCTCGTCGTTGTCGACCTGCAGGCCGAGATGATTGAGCCCGGGCGTGCCACCGCGCGCGCTGATCACGAAATTCACCCCCGGATCGTCGAGCATCCACTTGGCGTAATCGGACTCGTGACGATCGGGATCGGCGCCGAAAAGGGTCGAATAAAAGGTCACCGATTGGTCGAGATCGGCAACGGAGATGTGAACGTGAAGGCGTTTCATGGTTGGACTTCTCCCAAGACGTGTTCGGCTTGAATTGTGGATGGGGCGGCGCGCTGACAGCAGTTGCGCATGAGAAACGATATCAGGGCGTCGATGGCGGCGAAATCGGCGGCGTAGATCAACCAGCGGCCATTCTTACGGCACACGATCATCCCGGCGGTACGCAGCTCCTTGAGATGAAACGAGAGCGTCGCCGACGGCACCCCAAGCGCCGCGCCGATCTCGCCGGCCGCCACGCCGTCGGGACCGGCCTCGACGAGCAGGCGAAAAATGTCGAGCCGGGTGTCCTGCGCCAGCGCGCCGAGCGCATCGATCGCGGTTTGTTTTTCCATAATACTAGAATTATCGAAATATGGAAAAAGAGTCAAGGGGTGATTAGAAGAGACCCGCCAAATCCAACCTTCCTCATCGAACCGGTTACGTCGAGCTTGTCGGCCCCTCCTTGCTTTATTTGTTTTTGGTCTAAAAAATTATCTTGATATTGAACATAGTTCATTATATATTTAATTGAACGACGCTCATTCAATTTAAGGGCCCCGCTGTTAGGGGCGTCTCCAAAGCGCAAAGAAGACCATCTTGGCACGATCGCAAGTCTGTTTTCCCGTGACGCATCGTGCGCCTCCGCTTTGCTGGGCTCGGTTTCTCGGCTCCGTGAACCTTCACGCGTTTGAGGACACCCGGAGACTGCTAACTGGTCGCGCGCGTGACAACGATTCGATCCATCGTTCGAATCTCCTGCAAACACTCGATCACCTCGGCGCACCGCGATTGGTGGAACGCGAACTTGGGAGTAACCCTGAGTGTCCGTCCGGGGACTTTATGAGTCGGATGAATCGGTTATCCGGCGGCCCCTCTTGAAGAGCTGAATCAGCTGTGATTCTCTGGGGTGGTGAATTTGCTCTTGAGGTGCCCCATGTGGACTGCCGACAACCGCCCGCG
>JAKZSU010000085.1:0-14991 GCA_047517485.1 Alphaproteobacteria bacterium | reverse complement strand
CACACCGTGCAGTCCGGTTGTTTTTAAAGCGCGTTCAAGTGCCACGCAGGCTGCCTCGCATATGCTCGGGCGCGCGGTCGCGCTTGCCGTCCTGCACACCGTGCAGTCCGGTTGTTTTTAAAGCGCGTTCAAGTGCCACGCGGGCTGCCTCGCATAAGCTCGGGCGCGCGGTCGCGCTTGCCGGCCTGCGCGGCGCGCAGTCCGGTTTATTTAAAGCGCGTTCAAGCGCCACGCAGGCTGCCTCGCATAAGCTCGGGCGCGCGGTCGTGCTTGCCAGTCTGCGCGCCGCGCAGTCTGGTTATCTTAAAGGGCGTTATTCCGGTTTCATCACCTTGTCGCGGTGGCCGAGTTTGCCGGCCTCGACCATGGTGCCGATGGCGTCCAGAATGACTCGGCAGGCGAGCTGCGAAGTATTGTCGTTGACGTCGTAGGGCGGCGAGACCTCGACCACCTCCATCGCGCATAGGCCCTCGCGGGCGACGATGCGGACCATTTCGAGCGCTTCGCGGGGCGAGAATCCGCCCGGCTCCGGGGTTCCCGTGCCCGGCGCGAATCCGGGATCGATGCTGTCGATGTCGAACGACAAGTACACCGCCTCGGCATCCTTCCAGGCGAGCTCGAGTGCCATGTTGGCGGTGCCCTCAACGCCCAGTTCCTCGAAGTCCTTCATGGTGATCACGCTGGTGCCGCGATCGCGCGCGACTTCCGAACCCGGTCGATTGCCATACCAACCACCGATGCCGATCTGGACGAGATTTTTCGGCGGGCAGTTCGACAAGCCGACATCGTGCATGTGGCTGTGATGCTGATGGGTTTTCGAATGATCGACACTCTCGTGGTCGTTGGTCGTCCAATACCATGGGGTGGTGTGCATGCGCTCGTCCATGTCGATGTCCTGGGTATCGAGATGGCGGTCGAAATGGATGATGCCGACGTTGCCGTCGATGTGCGGCGCCACCCCGCGTACGTTGGGGTATCCCAGGCTATGATCGCCGCCGGCGATGATCGGAAAGGCGCCGCAAGTGTAAATGTGCGACACCGCCTTCGAGACCTGGTCGAAGGTCTTTTCGATGTTGCCCGGGATGACGAACACGTCGCCAGCATCGCAGAGGTCGAGCTCCTCGAACAAATCGACCGCGCCATCGACGCAATAGCCGTCGTACACGGCGGATATCCGGCGGATGCCTTGCGGCCCGAACCGGGTCCCCGGGCGATAGGTCGTGCCGGTATCGAAGGGGACGCCGACAAACGCCGCTTCATAGTTGCCGACGTCGCGGATATCCTCGCAATAGGGCGTTTTCATGAACGTGTTGATGCCGGCGAAGGCCGGCAGATGGCCGCGGCTGAACAGCGAAATCGACCGGTCGTTGATCGAGTCGGCGGCCTCGAGCCCAAGCTCGAGCCCGCGCTGAATTTCCTGCTCCTGCTTGGTCTGGGAAATCCGGCCTAGCCGTTTCAGATTGCGGTTGCCGCGCAGCTCGCCGGTCTTCGGATCTGGCATTTTTTCAATTTCCCTGATTTGTCCGGTGGTGGGACGGCGTGAAGGTGTCAATGATCGGCTTCATATTACTTCACCTGGGTGCCGAATTCCTCCGCCATTTCGCCGAGCCAGTGCCAAAAACTCTCGGCGAATCCGCGGAACAGCGATAGCTCGTACGCATCGGTGCCGACGCAGGCGAGATGCACCCCGACGTGGGCCATTTGGGTGACCGCGCAGTGGCCGGGGGCGAATTCGCGCGGGTGCACATCGACCGGCGTGCCCTTGGCGATGACGTCGCGGGCGCGGGCGCCGGACAGCGACAGGATGACCCGGCCGTGACCCTGGTCGGACACCGAGGCGAGGCCGGCGAGACGTTCGGCCAGGTCGCGATAGAGCATACCTTCGGCGAACTTATCGGCGATGACGAACCATTGCTCGGCGCCGGCCCAGTGCACGGTCACCTCGCCAGCAGACACTGAGCGCCCCGGCGGCGGACAGGCGGCACCGTAATGTTTCTCGATCGCCTCCGAGACCGCCGCGGCCATGCCGTTCTGGGCGATCACCGTGACGATCGACAGTGGATGACGAACCGCCAGTGCGACACCGGTATCTCCGGCCGCGCCGTATCGACCGGGCTGGATCACCCCGTCGAGCGGCGATCTGCGGGTCATCGTCGGCGCGGGCACGGGTTCGCTGGCGGGCGTCAACGTCGTGGCGTGCAGTTTGACATGGTCCTTATCGTAAAACACCGGATCGCAGAGCGTCGCCTTGACATACGTGTCGCGGAGCGCGTCCCACACTTGCACCACCTCGCCGTGGCGCGCCCGGCCGTCGTCGACCAGGGCCAAGGCGATCCATTGTTCGAGCATCGGCGAATAGGCGTCCGACGTGAGGTAGCCCTGGTCGTTGTCCATCGACGGCGGATCACCGAGCTTGAGGATATGCGCGCCGGCGGCGATGCGGTCCGGCTTGTTCACCGGCAGCACCCCGACGACAGCCCAGCGGCGGTCGCGGTGAAACGCCTCGCGCGCCGCCATCGCCCGGCCGATGTAGTCCTTTTTCGACGACATCATCTTGCCGAGCCCGAGATCGTACGCGGTGGTGGTGCCGTTGAGCTCGCCGCCGGCGACATGGCCTTTCTCGATCCGCATCACCGACAAGGCCTCGCTGCCGTAAGGCATGATGCCGAACTCGGCGCCGGCGGCGATGATCAGGCGAATCACCGCGTCGCCGTAATCCGCCGGCACCGAAAGCTCGAACGCGAGCTCGCCGGAAAACGACAGGCGGAAAAGCCGCCCCATGAGGCCGCCGGCGACGGTGACCGCTTGCACCCCCATATAGGGGAAGGCGTCGTCGGAGAGATCCTCGGCGACGATTTTTTGCAAGGTACTGCGCGCCTCCGGCCCGGCCACCGCGAACTGCGCCCACTGTTCGGATACCGAGACATATTGCACGTCGAGCTCAGGCCACAGCGCCTGGTGACAGAATTCCATGTGCGCCATCACGCCGCCCGCCTTGGCGGTCGTCGTGGTCATGAAATAATGATTTTCCGCCAGCCGGCTCGAGGTGCCGTCGTCATAGACGATGCCGTCCTCGCGCAACATCAGACCGTAGCGCGCGCGGCCCACCTTGAGAAATTTCCAGCCGTTGCAGTAGAGCCGGTTCATGAACTCGGCGGCATCCGGGCCCTGGACATCGATCTTGCCCAAGGTCGAGACATCGCAGACGCCGACATTCTCGCGGGTATTCTTCACTTCGCGGGCGACACTTTGCAGCCAGTCGGTCTCGCCGGCGCGGGGGAACCATTGGGTGCGGTACCATAGGCCGGTCTCGATGAAGACCGCGCCCTGCTCCTCGGCCCAGGCATGGATCGGCGTCTTGCGTTCGGGCTGAAAGTGAGAGCCGCGACTGGCACCGGCCAGTGCGCCGAAACTCACCGGCGAATAATACGGCCGATAAGTCGTGGTGCCGACCTCGGGGATCGCCTTGCCGGTGGCCTCGGCCAGAATCGCGAGCCCGTTGATATTCGACAGTTTGCCCTGATCTGTGGCCATGCCGAGAGTGGTGTAGCGCTTGGTCAGCTCGACATCGGTATAGCCCTCGCGCGCCGCCAGCGGCACGTCTTTCGCGGTGACGTCATTCTGGTAGTCGACGAACGCCTTGCCGGTCGATTGCGCGACGTTCCATAACGGCGAGATGCCGTAGACCTCGTCGCTGCTCGCTTCGGGGACGCCTGCCTGGTCGTTAGTGACAGCTTTGGCGGCGCCGTCCGCCAAGCACTCCGCGAGTAGCATTTTCCCCGCGGCGGCCCCGGCCGCGACAAAATCGTCGCCCACGTCGGGGGCAATGAAGGCGGCGATGGCTTCGGTCCACACCGGTTTGGCGCCGCGCTGACAGGCAAGATGGACGTTCGGGTTCCATCCCCCCGACATGGCGACGAAATCGCACGCGATGCGCTCACGACGGTGCTCGCGGTAGACCTCGACGGCGGTGATTTTCTTGGCCCCAATGACATCGCCGATCACCGCGCCGTCGCGGCTGTCCACCACCGCGGCAACGTCGATCCCGCGTGCCTGCAGCGCCTTGGCGGTGCGGTGGCCGGATGAATTGTTGGTGAACACGACGGCGCGGCGGCCCGGCGACACCGCGAACCGCGCGAGGTACGCGCGCACCGCCGAGGCTTGCATCACGCCGGGCCGGTCGTTGCCGCCGAACACCAGCGGGCGTTCCTCGGCGCCGGTGGCGAGGACCGCGCGTTTCGCCCGGATCCGCCAGGCGCGCTCGACCGGCGCATGGGTTGACGGGACCGCCAGGTGTTTCTGTACCCGTTCGAGGGCGCCGAAGATATTGCCGTCGTACCAGCCGAACACGGTGGTCCGCGGCATCACCCGCACGTCTTCGAAGGCCGTCAATTCCGCCACCGCGGAAGCCGCCCACGCGGCCGCCGGCAGCCCATCGATCTCGTCGTCTTCGAAAAGCAGCGACCCGCCGAGCACCGCGCCCTCGTCGGCGATGATCACCCGGGCACCGGCCCGCGCCGCGCACAACGCCGCCATCAGACCGGTCGGGCCGGCGCCGATCACCAATACGTCGCAGTGTGCATAGGCTTTTTCATAGCGGTCGGGATCGACTTCATAAGTCGCCCGCCCGAGTCCGGCGGCGCGACGGATCAGCGGCTCGTAGAGCTTCTCCCAAAAACTCTTCGGCCACATGAAGGTCTTGTAATAGAAGCCGGCGACCAGAAACGGCGACAGCAACTGGTTAACGGCACCGATATCGAACTTTAGCGACGGCCAGCGGTTCTGGCTGGTGGCGACCAGGCCGTCGCATAATTCGGCGACCGTGGCGCGCACATTGGGCTCCTTGCGGCCGCCTTCGCCCACTTCGACCAGCGCGTTGGGCTCCGACGAGCCGGCGGTAATCGCACCGCGCGGCCGGTGATATTTGAAACTCCGCCCCATCAGGGTGACGCCGTTGGCGATCAACGCCGAGGCCAGGGTATCGCCTTCGAAGCCGGCATAGGTCTTGCCATCAAAGACAAACCCTAGCGGCCTCTGTCGATCGATCAGTCCACCGGAGGAGAGGCGAAATCCGCTCATGACGGTTTCGCGTGTTCGCTGGCGGTCACCACCAATGTGACCTCATGGGTGACGGTGTCGCGGGTTACCACCAGCCAGCTTCGGCAGCCGCCGGCATGATGCCAATACTCCTCGATCTGTCCTTTCGGATTGTCGCGGAGATAGACGTAGTCGTGCCACTCGGCGATTAGCGTGGCATCCATTTCGGCGGGATCGCCGGAGGCAGGGCGCATTTTTCCGGCGTCGCCCCGCATGGCGAATTCCTCGATTGGACGGATGCCGCAATAGGGGCAATTGATCGACATATTTCCAAATGCCCGTTAATGCAGGTTGGGCGTGGCGCCCATGCCTTTTTCGTCGATCATGTCGCCGGTGGCGAACCGGTCGAGGCGGTAGGCGGCGCTCAGCTCGTGCGGCGCGTCGGTGGCGATGGTATGGGCAAAACACCAGCCCGACGCCGGTGTTGCCTTGAACCCGCCATAACACCAGCCGCAATTGAGATAGAGGCCGTCGATCGGGGTCTTGTCGATGATCGGCGAGCCATCCATCGACATATCGACAATGCCGCCCCAAGACCGCAGCACCTTGACCCGGCTGAGGCCCGGGATCATCGCCACTCCGGCCTCGATGACGTGTTCGACCATCGGCAGATTGCCGCGCTGGGCATAGCTGTTGTAGCCGTCGATATCACCGCCGAACACCAAGCCGCCCTTGTCCGATTGCGAGACATAGAAATGCCCGGCACCGAAGGTCACCACCTTGTCGATGTACGGTTTGATGCTTTCGGAGACGAAGGCTTGGAGCACATGGCTTTCGATCGGCAAGGTCATCCCCGCCATCGCCGCCACTTGGCCGGCATGGCCGGCGGCCACCATGGCGACTTTCTTGGCACCGATGAATCCCCGCGAAGTCTCGACACCAATTATTTTGCCGGCGTCGATCTTGAAGCCGGTCACTTCGCAATTCTGGAGTATGTCGACGCCACGCGCGTCGGCGCCGCGCGCGAAGCCCCAGGCCACCGCGTCATGACGCACCGTGCCGCCGCGCGGCTGCATCAGCGCGCCCATAATCGGAAACCGGGCGTTGTCATAGTCGAGAAACGGCACCAGGGCGCGCAATTGTTCGCGGGTCAGCAATTCGGCATCGACGCCGTGCATCCGCATGGCATTGCCGCGCCGGGCGAATGCGCCGCGCTGCGGATCGGAGTGAAACAGATTGATCACCCCGCGCTGCGACACCATGGCGTTGAAATTGAAGTCCTGCTCGAGGTTCTCCCACAGTTTCATCGACCATTCGTAGAACGGCTCGTTGCCGGGGAGCTGATAGTTGGAGCGGATAATCGTCGTATTGCGGCCAACGTTGCCGGAGCCGAGCCAGCTTTTTTCCAACACCGCGACATTGGTGATGCCGTGCTGCTGGGCGAGATAATAGGCGGTCGCCAAGCCATGCCCGCCACCGCCAATGATCACCACGTCATAGTCGGGTTTGGGGTCGGGTTCGCGCCACGCCGGCGCCCAATTGCGGTGCCCCGACAGGGTGTTTTTTATCAGTGAGAGTACGGAGTACTTCATAAGCCCGCGGCGCGTCTCACATATAAGTCCGGGTCAGCAATCCAGCGTGGTGTCGCGTTCCCACTGGGTCAAATGCTGGGAATACTGGTCCCAATCGTTGGTCTTGAGTTTGATGTAGGCATCGCAGAATTCGTCGCCCATGGCGGCGCGCAACACTTTGTCCTTGGCGAACGATCGTATGGCATCGATCAGATAGAGCGGCAGTTTTTTGGCGCCACGCACCTTGTGGCCTTCGGCATACATATCGATGTCGAGCCGTTTGCCGGGATCGGTTTTCTTGGCGATGCCGTCGAGGCCGGCGGCGAGATAGCCGGCCATCAGCAAGTAGGGGTTCGCCGCGCCATCGGCGAGGCGGAACTCGAAGCGGCCTTCATCCGGAACCCGCACCATATGGGTGCGGTTGTTGCCGCCGAAGGTGACGGTATTGGGCGCCCAGGTCGCGCCGGACGACGTCACCGGGGCATTGATGCGTTTGTAGGAATTGACTGTCGGGTTGGTGATCGCCGCCAGACCTTCGGCATGGGCGAGCACCCCACCAAGGAAGTGATAGCCCAATTCAGAGATGCCCAATTCGCCATTCGGGTCGTGGGTCAGACAGGTTTTCTCATCCAGGCTCCACAGGGACGCATGGACATGGCAACCGTTGCCGGTCAGGTGGCTGAACGGCTTCGGCATGAAGGTGGCGCGCAGGCCGTGTTTTTCGGCGATCGATTTCACCAGAAAGCGGAAGAAGCACAGCTGGTCGGCGGTTTTCAGACTGTCGTAGTAATCCCAATTGATCTCGAACTGGCCGTTGGCGTCCTCGTGATCGTT
Organism: Alphaproteobacteria bacterium; assembly: GCA_047517485.1. Lineage (GTDB taxonomy): Bacteria > Pseudomonadota > Alphaproteobacteria > UBA7887 > UBA7887 > JAKZSU01. Next base: position 7,549 of record JAKZSU010000085.1, on the reverse strand, counting down.
CTGGTACGGGCCCCATCCCAATTGGCCGAGCGACGTGCAAATCTCGGAGATCACGTCGTAGCGACGCATCAGCGCGGACTGGTCGTAACAGGGTTTTTCCTGGGTATCGCGATCGTCGGATATCGCCGAGCCGTCTTCGCTGATGAGATGGAACTCGGGCTCGACACCGGCTTTCATCAACAATCCCGCGTCCGCCGCCTGGGCGATCACCGCTTGCAGGACATTGCGCGGCGCCTGGGCGACCTTTTGGCCTTCCATGTAGAGATCACCGGGCACCCAGGCGAGCTCGGGCTTCCACGGCAGTTGGATCACCGCGTCGCCATCGGGCACGGCGAACATGTCGGGATGGGCGGGTGTCATATCGAGCCAGGCGGCGAATCCGGCGAATCCCGCGCCCGACTTCTGCATGCCGCCGATCGCCGCCGCCGGCACCAGTTTGGAGCGCTGCATGCCGAACAGGTCGGTGAAATTCATCAAGAAAAACTTGATGCCGTTGTCGGTGGCATATTTCGCCAGATCGGTTGCCATTCTTGCTCCCCCTGTGTTCGCTAATACCCGCCGTGACCGGGAATCCAGTCGGTTCCCGCCAATGGCACCTGCGCCATCGCCGAGGCTTCCACGGTCAGCGCCACCAAGTCTTCCGGTTCTAGATTGTTTACGTGGCTCTTGCCACAGGCGCGGGCGATGGTCTGGGCTTCGAGCGTCATCACTTTGAGATAATTCGCCAACCGGCGGCCCGCGGCAACCGGATCGAGCCGTTTGGCGAGCTCGGGGTCCTGGGTCGAGATACCCGCCGGATCACGGCCCTCGTGCCAATCGTCATAGGCGCCGGCGGTGGTCCCGAGCTTGTTGTATTCGTCGTCATAGGCCGGATCATTGTCGCCCAGCGCGACCAGGGCCGCGGTGCCGATCGAGACCGCGTCGGCGCCCAGCGCCAGGGCCTTGGCGACATCGGCGCCGTTGCGGATGCCGCCCGAGACCACCAGCTGCACCTTGCGGTACATACCGAGATCCTGTAGCGCGCGCACCGCCGGCCGGATACACGCCAAGGTCGGCAATCCGACATGTTCGATGAAGACGTCCTGGGTCGCCGCGGTACCACCTTGCATGCCGTCGAGGACGACCACGTCGGCGCCGGCCTTGACCGACAAGGCGGTATCGTAGAACGGCCGGGTGCCACCGATTTTGATATAGATTGGGACTTGCCAATTGGTGATTTCACGGAGTTCCTGGATTTTGATTTCCAGGTCGTCGGGCCCGGTCCAGTCGGGATGGCGACAGGCCGAGCGCTGATCGATGCCCATGGGCAGGGTGCGCATTTCCGCCACCCGGTCGGATATTTTTTGCCCGAGCAACATGCCGCCGCCGCCCGGCTTGGCGCCTTGGCCAACCACCACTTCGATCGCATCGGCTTTTCTCAGATCGTTCGGGTTCATCCCGTAGCGCGACGGCAGATATTGATAGACCAGGGTTTTCGACTGGCCGCGTTCCTCGGGTGTCATGCCGCCGTCGCCGGTCGTCGTCGAGGTTCCGGCGATCGTCGCGCCGCGACCCAGCGCTTCCTTGGCCTGCGCCGAAAGCGAGCCGAAACTCATGCCGGCGATGGTGATCGGGATGTCGAGAGTGATCGGTTTTTCAGCATATCGGGTGCCGAGCACCACCTTGGTGCCGCAAGTCTCGCGATAGCCTTCGAGTGGATAGCGCGACATCGACGCGCCGAGAAACAGCAGATCGTCGAAATGCGGCACCCGCCGCTTGGCGCCGCCGCCGCGGATATCGTAAATGCCAGTCGCCGCCGCGCGGCGGATCTCGCTCAAGGTGTAGTCGTCGAACGTCGCCGACTTGCGGGGCACGGTCCGGGGGGTTTCTGCTGCCATTCTATTCGCCTCAGTATGCGTCGGCGTTGTCGATGTCGAATTTGTATAATTGGCGGGCCGAGCCGTAACGTTTGAAATCGGCCGGATCCGCGTCGATGCCGGCGGCGCCAAGCAATGCGGCCAGCTTGGCGGTGTGTTCGGCACGCATCTTTTTCGCGATGCAGTCGGCGCCGAGACTGGCCACCGCGCCGCGGACGAACAGGATCGCCTCGTAAATCGAATCGCCGAGCGCGTCGCCGGCGTCGCCGCACACGACCAGATGGCCCGACTGCGCCATGAAGGCCGACATATGGCCGACCGAGCCGCCGACCACGATATCGACGCCCTTCATCGAAATGCCGCAGCGCGACGAGGCATCGCCCTCGACCACCAGCAAGCCGCCATGCGCGGTCGCGCCCGCCGAATCCGACGCGCTACCGGTCACCCGCACTTCGCCGGACATCATGTTCTCGGCGACGCCAACGCCGGCGTGACCGTTGATGGTGATCGTCGCCTGCTGGTTCATGCCGGCGCAATAGAAGCCCACATGGCCATCGATGGTCACCGCGAACGGCGCATCGAGACCGCAGGCAATCGCGTGCTTGCCCATCGGGTTCTTGACTAGCCAGTCCTGTTGGTTGGCGCCGTCGGGCAGGCCTTGGAGCGCCGAATTGACGCCGCGGACGCCGATTTCCTTGAGATCAAGCTCCGCCATGATCAGTGCACGCTTCCCCAGGTGTAGATCTTGTGCGGCTCGGGCTCCCAGATCTCGGCGGCATCGGCGCCGGGGAGATGGGCGATGGCGCGATACTCGGTCGCCATCGCCACCCAATCGTCGGTCTCGGCGAGCACCGCATGCTTGCAGGCGATCGGATCGCGCACCACGGCGAAGCCGTCGGCGGTGCCGATACAGAAGGTGTAGAAACCGTCGAGATCGACAAGCCCGGCCTCGAGCGCCTCGTGCAACGACAGGCCTTGGCGCAATTTCGCGGTCATGTACCCCGCCGCGACCTCGGTATCGTTTTCGGTCTGAAAGACGATGCCCTCGGCCTCGAGCTCGCGGCGCAAATGGTTGTGGTTCGAAAGCGAGCCATTGTGCACCAGGCAGAGATCCAAGCCGGTGGCGAACGGGTGCGAGCCCGCCGTGGTCACCGCGCTTTCGGTGGCCATGCGGGTATGGCCGATGGCGTGGCTGCCGTGGGCGCTGGCCAGCTTGAACTGTTCGACGACATCCTTGGGCAGACCGGTCTGCTTGAAAATCTCGATGGTGCGGCCCGAGCCGACGACGCGGACGCGCGGCCGGTTTTCCGCCAGCCAGGCCTGCGCCTGGGCGGCATCGGCATCGGTGACGACAACCGCGTGGTCGCCCTGGACGTCGATCCGCGCGTCGCAACCAAGCGCCTTCTCCATATCGCCGTCGAGCGCTTTCCAGTCGGCGTCGGGATCGTCGCTGGCGAGGGTGAACTTGGTGTGATTTTCGTCGACCGGATCGCGATAAATCGCGAAGCCCGCCGAGTCCGGCCCGCGGTCGGTCATCTCGATCAGCATCGGCGCGAAGAGAGCGCCCAAGCTCGGCTGAAGGCCCGGATCCTTCAAATAAAGGCCGACGATACCGCACATGGTCGTATCCTCCGCAAGGCTGCCTGAAAGCGGGGGGCCAGTCTAGCAGTCGCGCGCCCGGATATCTACTGTCAGGAAAAGAAAGTTCCTTTTAAGAAACTTACGTCTCTCCACTATGCCGCGATAAAGTTTACATGCCGGGGGACACTTGCGGCGAAATCAGATAGGGCTCGACTGCCGGCTCGTCCTGGTTTACCGCCGATGACAGAGGAAACGTGCCAGAGACATGAACCATCATGATTTCATCGCCCGCCAGCAATCGGTCATGCTCGACGGGATCGCCCATCGACCGGTGGAGATCGCCTACACCGATATCGGCGACGGTCCGCCGCTGATCCTGCTGCACGGCATCCCGACCTGGTCGTATCTCTATCACGCCGTCATCGATGCACTGGCGGCCGATCACCGGGTCATCGCGCCCGATTTCATCGGTCATGGATCGTCGGATCAGCGCGATATGTTCGACCGCTCGCTGGTCGCACAACGCGCCATGGTGCTGGGGCTGATGGATCATTTCGGCCTGGCGCGCGCCACCCTGATCGGCCACGACACCGGCGGCGGGGTGGCGCTGATCATGGGGGTCGAGAACCAGGATCGCGTCGACCGTCTGGTGCTGTCGAATATTGTTGCTTATGACAGCTGGCCGATTGACGACATGCTGCAGGTCGGCGATCCCGCATGGCGCGCCAAATCGAACGAGGAGATCCGCGAATTTCTCGCCGGCGGCTTCGCCGACGGGCTGTCGCGCGAGGACCGTCTTACGGATGAATTCGTCGACGGGATTGTCGCGCCCTACATCACCGACGCCGGCAAGATCAGCCTGATCCGCAACGCCTCGGGGCTGAATACCAGCCACACCATGATGGTCGCCGATCGTCATCACACGATCGCCGCCAAGACGCTGCTGGTCTGGGGGGGGGGGGGACGATCCCTGGCAACCGGTCGGCGACGGCGAAAAGCTGGCGGCGGAGATTCCCGACGCCCGCCTGGTGCGCGTCGCAAACGCGTCGCACTGGATTCAACAGGACGCGCCGGACGAATGGCTGGCGCCAGTACTCGAGTTTTTAGGAGCTGACGGATAAAAGTGGGGCGCCGGTGTTGGCCGGCGCCCCGAAAGATTACGCTTTATACCGAACCGCGATGAGCAAGACTCATCGCGGTTCGTAGTGCGCTCAAGCGCCGGCCAAGCTGGCCTCGCATAAGCTCGGGCGCGCGGTCGCGCTTGCCGGGCTGCAATGAGTTGCACTCATTGCAGCCCGGTATTAGTGCGAAGCCGGTTGCGCGTTAACCGTCGCCGCCGTTTTTCAGTTTGGTGACTTCGTCCTTGAGTTGGGCGCTCTCGTGTTTGAACTGCCAAACGTGCCAGGCAAGCCACAAGACGATGCCGACGATGGCCATCAAGACTTCCATGCCCTGCATCGGATAGATCGCGCCGACATCCGCCAGATCGACGGCCCAGTTGCCAATTTCGGTCATATCCATGATCGGTCCCCCTTTCCTCTTTAAGTCTCGGTTTTCGCGGCCGCTTCGACCTCGGCCAAATCGGCCGCGGCCAAATTGGATTGCACGAGATCGAGACCGGCGATTTCAATTTCCCTGGGTATCCGCAGCATGCCGAGCGACGACATGATCTTGGCCGCGATCCAGCCGGGAATGAACCCGAGCACCCAGAACATGATCACCGCGCCGGCGAACTGACCCCACGGGGTGATGACCGCGTAGCCTTCGTAAGGCGACGAGGGATAGCCCCAGAGCACGATGCCGCAGATCACCACACCGATGAAACCGGCGTAGCCGTGAACCGCCACCGCGCCGACCGCGTCATCGATCTTGAAGGTTTTCTCGACCCAATAGTGCAGCTTGTAGGCCGCGTAGGTGCCAAGGCCGCCAATGATCATGGCTTGGATCGGGTGGTAGAGGTCGTTGCCCGCCGAGGCCGTGATGATGCCGGCAAGACCACCGGAATAGGTCCAGAACGCATCGCCCTTGGACACCATGTAGCCGACCAGCATGCCACCCGAGAGCGACATCAGGAAGTTCACCGTGATCGCGCCCAGGGTGGTCGGCGCCAAATAGATATTGGTTGCCGTGTAGGTCACCCCCGTGATGTTACCGCCAATGTCCGACGGCGAGATGATCGGCACGTTACACGCCACGTAGAAGCCCCAGAAACCGGTATAGATCAGGAACAGGCCGATACAGATCAGCCACGGGTTCTGTTGCGAGATGTTGCGGATGATGCCGCCGGGGCCGAATTTGCCGATCCGTGGACCGAGCACGACGAGGACCCCGAGCGCGGTGCCGCCGGCAATGGCATGGATTACGCCCGACGCATACGCGTCATGATAGCCCAGCATGACGACCATCCAGCCGCCGGAATGCCAGCCCCAGGACGCGTCGATGATCCAGGTGACCGAGCCGATCATCACCGCGATCACCCAGAACGCGCCGGATTGAATGCGCTCGATAACCGCGCCCGAGACGATCGACGCCGCGGTCCACGAGAACAACAGGAACGCCGCCCAGAACACCCCGGTAATCCGGTCGTCCAGGTTGGTACCCATGGTCTCGCTCCACGCGGTATTGGCCGCGGCCGTCTCGAGTTCCAAACCACCGTTGATGAACGGGCCATTGGGAAACGCCCAATAGATCCACCAGCCAAAGAAGAAAAACGTGATGGTGACCAACGGGATCAGCATCGAGTTTTTCATCAAGGTATGCATCGTGTTCTTTTGCCGCGATGCACCGACTTCGTACATGCAGAACCCGACGTGAATCAAAAACATCAGCGCGACGGTCAACCAATAATAGAACTCGGTGAACACCGTTGTTAGCGCACCAATATCAGTATCCATATCTATCCCCTCCGTTTCGTTTCCTAGAGGCCCCGTTGACGACAAGCCGCGTCGGGACTTGGTACATTTCGCGCCTTGTCTCAGGCGTTTCCCCCGCCCTCTTCGAAACGAAGATGACGACTTCGTCTAATTGGCGCCGATTTTTACGGCATTTTCGCGCCGGTCAGATCACGCCGCGCCAATTCGAGATGTTCGGTGATCACCGCCGCCGCCTGGTCCGCCTCGCGATGGCGAATGGCTTCGAACAGGCGACGGTGCTGGTCGTTGTAGAGGTCGATGCGTTGGCGATTGAGTATCTTGTCGCGGATGCCGTGCCATTGCGATTGACTGCGCACCTCGTTGAGTTGGCGGTAGAGCCAGACCATCAACGGATTGCGCGTGATCTCGGCCAGGCACAGGTGAAACCGTTCGTCGAATTTGGAGAAGTCTTCGGAATTCGCGCGGCAGCTCTCGACCCGCCGCAGGGCTTGGCTGAGGCGATCGAGGTCGCGGGCGTTGGCATTCAGGGTAGCCATGCGGACCATCGGCGGCTCGACCGCCAGGCGCACCGAGATCAGCTCGAGCGGCGAGGTGATCTCGCTGACGTGTTCCTGCTCGCCGGGTTCGCGATAGAGCACGAAGGTGCCGCTGCCGCGAATCCGCTCGACCATGCCGGCGGCTTCCAGCCGCGCCAGCGCCGCGCGAATGGTGCCCCGCGAGGTGCCCACACTCGCCGCCAGCGCGCGTTCCGGCGGCAATTGCTCGCCGAACAGATAGCGGCCCTCGAGGATATCGCGATTGAGTGCCGAAGCGACGTTCGCCGCGCCCAGACGAGGCGGCGAACCAAGCCGATTTTGGTCCTCGTTCTGCATCGATTCCGTGTCAACCAGCACTGTACCAATACCGCCCAATTCGTACCTTTTTTAAAAAAAGGTTTATTAATCGGTGAAACCATGTTCATGCTTGGGTTACGCGCGTCAAGCGAATTCTGGCGTGAAAGTGGTTTTGGTAAATTCTAGTATAAACCAAATCACCCACAAAATATAGTGGGGTGGGTGCAAAACATCACTACATTTATGGGCGCGACCACGGAGCGGGGTAAATGTTCCGTCAGCCCGTGACGGGGGCGTCACCGGCATCATGAATCCCGTCGTGATGAATGCCGACAAAGGGGCTGATAACACGGAACGCCACGCGCTATCGTCGAGCGCATGGCGGTTCGCGACGAGGATTTTGAAT
>JAKZSU010000084.1:0-4864 GCA_047517485.1 Alphaproteobacteria bacterium | reverse complement strand
CGGGCGGTTGTCGGCAGTCCACATGGGGCACCTCAAGAGCAAATTCACCACCCCAGAGAATCACAGCTGATTCAGCTCTTCAAGAGGGGCCGCCGGATAACCGATTCATCCGACTCATAAAGTCCCCGGACGGACACTAAGTGACCACAGTCACGTTGCAGGACCGTTAAGACGCGCTTATCTAATCTTCAGGGCGACGAATAACGACGGAGTCAATGAATGAATATTGCGGATTTGCGGCGACTGGCGGTGACGATTTTCGGAGCATTTATGCTCGTCGGCGCGCCTGGCGCGCTGGCCTGGCACGACATTGGCGGCGGCACGCTAAGTTTTCAAAGCCAGTGGAATGTCATGGCCCAGACTACCGTCGACGAGATGCCGGCCGGCATGGCCGACGCATTCGTGCGTGGCATCCAGGAAGAACTTGTGGCGCATGGCTATCGTCCCGGGGCCGCCGATAGCGTTCCCGGTCAGCGCACGCGCGCGGCCATCCGCGCCTATCAACGCGATGCCGATTTGCCGGTCACTGGCGACGCGAGCAAGGAATTGCTCGATCATCTCAAATTCGTCTTGCCCAAGGTGTATGCCAAGCCGGCGCCGGCGGGGCCGTCCGGTCAATTGGTCGGCGACGTTCAACGGCGTCTCTCCGTACGGGGCTATTATCTCGCCGATATTGATGGACTGCCGGGTCCCGCGACCCGCGACGCGGTTCGCCATTTTCAATCCGACGCGGGGCTGCCGGTCACCGGCGCCATCGACCACCGTCTCCTTGGAGAACTCAAGATTGCCGACAGCGGGATTCGCCGCGACTGACTCATTCGTTTTCCGGTTCGTCTGCCAAGTCATCCTCGGCGCGCTCGATCGGCGGCGCTGTCGAGGGAACGCGGATTACCAGGGTCGGCCAATAGCGTCGGTCGCCTCCGTCAAACGTCACCGCGATGCTGACCAGAGACGGCGGTGCTTGCCGGTCTCGCCATTCGTCGACCCATCGTGCCGCGCCGTCTTGCTCGTCGGCGCCAAAGTAGCTGAAGCGCGCCGACTCCACATTCTCGATCAGCAATGACCGGCGTTCATCGGGTACGGTCGCGGGCGCCGTGTCCTCGGCATCGAACGGCCACCATTCGACCGCCAGGTGGCGGCCGTCGGATTTGTCGATCACACCGACGGAAATCGTTTGAAAGCCGGTAAAATCGAAGTGGGTCGGCAGCAGGCCGGCGAATGAAAACGACGTCTCGTCGCCGGCGACCGCGACTACCGGCGCGTCGCGGGAACCGTCTTCCAGGTGAAGCGGAAATAGGTCGCCGATCTGGCGGCGCAGGAAGCTTTGCGCGGCTTGCAGGCGGGCAAGATCGTCGCTGCGCTGGTCGCCCGCCTCCCACACCCGCGATCCGGTGCGTAATCCGCCGAATAGAATCGCCAACAGCAAGGCAAGCAAGGTCATTGCCACCAGCAGTTCGAGCAAGGTGAAACCGTCCGAGCGCGACGTCATCGCTGGGCCGCCGTTTCGATTGCCAGATCGATGGTCGTCAGACTGACCGATCGAGCGTCCTCCTCGGGCCCCCAAGAGACCGTCACCGTCACTTGATAGGCGGTGGCCGTGGCAACACGTCGTTGTTGGTTGTCGCCGGCGTCAACGCCGCTTTCCAGCGGTTCGATCACCGTCGACCAACGAAACCGGTCGTCGATGTCGCCGCCGATTTCACCCGCCACGAGTTCGTTTTCGAGCCCGAGGCCGGCAAGTAAGGTCTGCGCGTACAAGGTCGCGAATATGCGGTTCTCCGCCGCGCTGCCGCCGCGCATACCGGACTGAAATAGGTGCATCAACGCGGTCAGCGACACCGCTAAGATCGCCAAGGCGACGACGATCTCGATCAGGGTGAAGCCGATCTGGCGGTGGCTATTCGACAATCGACACCGTGCCGGTCAGCCAGTCGAGCATGACGTGGTAGGTGCGCTCGGCGCCGCTCACCGTGATCCGGCCGCCGGTGGCACTGCCGTCGGGATAGAAGCGGACCGCCGCGACCGCGTCGTCGATCACCTCGGAGCGCGCGGTCTCGACTTAGACATCGACGCGCTCCGGCAAGGCCCGCCAGTCTCCGGCCTTGCCGATCGCATAGCGCTTTCGTTCGGTATCGATGGTAAAGCGGGTTTCGCGGTTGGCGTGAATGGCTTGGCTGCGGGCGCGGCGCATGCCGGCGGCGATTTCCCGCGCCGCGGCGCGCACTTCGAGCGACGGCATGCCGCGGTTGATCAGCGGCGGCGCGGCGGCGATCACCAGGCCGATGACGGCGAGGACCACCAGCAACTCGAAAAGCGTGAACCCGCGTTGTGTCATGCGTAATACCAAGGGTGGATAATAATGACCCATTTGATGGCCCGAGGTGGTTTTCCGGGTAGGCGCGACGCGCCGCGCGATGGCGTCCCATCGGGCAAGCGGCACAACGCACCGGGAAAGCCACCTCGGGCCATCAAATGGGTCATTATTATCCACCCTTGGTATTATCCCTACCAGCCGGATCCCTACCAGCTGGTGATGTCGGCGTCCTCTCCCTCGCCGCCCTCGATGCCGTCGGCGCCGAGCGAATAGAGATCGAAATCGCCATAATCGCCCGGGAATCGATAGCCATATAACTGTCCCCAGGGGTCGAGGATATTGTCACGCTTGCGGACATAGGGGCCGTTCCAGCGCTCGGCGTCGTTCGGTGCCTCGAGCAGGGCCTCGATGCCGTCCTGCTCGCTCGGATAGGTGCCGACCTCGAGTTTGTAGAGCTCGAAATTATTGATCAGGTTCTCGATTTGAATCTTCGCCGCATCGGTGCGCGCGCCGCCGAGATACTTGAGCACCCGCGGTGCCGCGAAGGCCGAGATCAGGGCGAGAATAACCAGCACCACCAGCAGCTCGAGAAGGGTAAAACCCGCCTCGTGCCGGCGGCAGCCTTGTTTGGTATCGGGCATGGGTCTCCGTTTCATTGAGCGTGTCCTTTAGAACGGCAGATCATAGACGGCGAACATGGCGCTCAGAATCGCGCCGATGATTGCCGCGATCAAGCCGCCGAGTACGAGAGTCAGCGCGGGCACCAGCAGCGACAGCATCCGCGAGACGCTGCGCTGCACTTCGGCGTCGAATATGTCGGCCACCTTGAACAGCATGCTTTCGAGTTGCCCGGTTTCCTCGCCGACCCGAACCAGCTGCGCCGACAGGGGTGGGAAATGCGGCGCCTTGGCCAACAGCTCGGCCAGGCCCTCGCCCTCCTGCAGGCTCGCCGCGATATCCTCGATCGCGTGTCGGGTCATGCTGTTGGCCAGGGTCTCCTTGACGATTTCGAGCGCGGCCAGCATTGGCACACCGTTGGCCAGCAAGGTCGCCAAGGTGCGGCTGAAGCGCGCGGTCTCGGCCTTGGCGATCAGGTCGCCGAACAGCGGCGTCCGGAGCGCCAGCGAATCCCAGCGCGCGCGCCCCGCCGTCGTCGCGAGTTGCGCGCGGACCACCAAGACCAGCAGCACCAACACCGCCGCGATCAGCCACCAATAGTCCCGCACCGCATCGCCCACCGCGATCACCACCCGGGTCAGCGGCGGCAGGGCGGCGCCGGCATCCTCGAACAGCGAAGTGAATTGCGGCAAGACCACGGTCAGCATCACCGCGATGGCGGCCCCCGCCATCACCACCACGGTGATCGGATAGATCAGCGCCGAGCGCACCCGCTCCCGCAGCTCCTGCGCGCGTTCCATGAACTCGGAAAGCCGCTCGAGGACGACATGCAGCGCGCCGCCGGCCTCGCCCGCGCGCACCATGCTCACGTAGTAGCGCGGAAACACCTCGCCGCGCGCCGCCAGGGCATCGGCGAACAGCTGCCGCCGCGAATCGCCTCGAGCAAGCGCGCGATCAGCCGGGCCAGCGGGGACTGATCGGAGAGCGTGGCGAGGATCACCAGCGCGCGCTCCAAGGGCAGACCGGCACCGAGCAGGGTCGCGACTTCGCGGGTAAAAAGCGCCAAATCGCGCCGCCCGATCGCCCGCGCGCCAAATACCGAGCGTTGCAGCAGCGAGCCGCGATTGGCGGACTTCGACTCGTCGACCCGGATCGGGGTGTGTCCCATTTGATGGAGACGCTCGATAACCGCCGACTGGTCGGGCCCTTCGAGCTCGCCCTCGACAACTTCGCCGCCTTGACTGACCGCTTTGTAACGGAACAGGGACATTCAACCGAAGCCTTATACCAAGGGTGGTTAATAATGACCCATTTGACCGATCGATTTTCGTCGCTGGATAGGAGCGGGGCGCGCTGTCGTGCTACCCCACGTCAAGCGGCCCGCGACGCCGCCAGCGACGAAAAGCGACCGGCCTTCGGTGGCCCGAGGTGGCTTTCTGGGTGCGTTGCGCCGCTTGCCCGATGGCACCGCATCGCGCGGCGCGTCGCGCCTACCCGGAAAACCACCTCGGGCCATCAAATGGGTCATCATTAACCACCCTTGGTATTAGACGTCGCGGGTAACCCGCAGCACTTCTTCGATCGACGTATCGCCGGCCAGTGCCTTGGTCACCCCGTCCTCGAACATCGCCCGCATTCCGAAAGCGCGCTGAATTTCAGCCGATTCCGTACGGCGCAGGATCATGCCGCGAATATCGTCGTCGAGCAGCAAGGTTTCGATGACCCCCAAACGACCGCGATATCCGGTGTCGTTGCAGATCTTGCAGCCCTTGGCATGATACAGCGTGATTTTGGACCCATCCAGGAAAAGTGGAGGCGCCCTACACCGTTTGGATTGCTTCTGCCTCGAATTTGACGGGGCTTGTGAAGTCCAGCGTCGAGTGCCGACGGACTGGATTATAGAACCCATCGATGTATCCGGCTATGGCAGTT
>JAKZSU010000083.1:0-7692 GCA_047517485.1 Alphaproteobacteria bacterium | reverse complement strand
ACTTTGTTACAGATCCTCTCGGTGACCCTCTTCGAGAAAATGCCCATACATCAAGCACTTGCGGGAGACGAAAACAGATGCAACGCTTCGCAAATAACCAACCAATTGAATTTATTCGATTTTTAACCGGACACTAGTGATCAACAATCTGTCGCAAAAAGCGCCCACCCGGACTCACCCGGGCGGAATAATCTCGGGCGCTAGTTCTTGGCCTTGTCGACCAGCTTGTTCTCGGCTATCCACGGCATCATCGCGCGCAGCTTTTCACCGACTATTTCGATTTCGTGCTCGCTGGAACGCCGCCGCAGCGCCTTGAAACTCGGCTGGTTGGCGGCGCATTCGAGCATCCAATCGCGGGTGAAACGGCCCGACTGGATGTCTTCGAGCACCCGCTTCATCTCCGCCTTGACATCGTCGTTGATGATCCGGTCGCCGCTCGCATAGTCGCCGTATTCGGCGGTATTCGAAATCGAGTAGCGCATGTTGGCGATGCCGCCCTCGTAAATCAGGTCGACGATCAGCTTGACCTCGTGAAGGCACTCGAAATACGCCATTTCGGGGGCATACCCGGCCTCGACCAGGGTTTCGAACCCGGCGGTGATCAGCGACGTCAGGCCGCCGCACAGTACCACCTGCTCGCCGAACAGATCAGTCTCGCATTCCTCCTGGAAAGTGGTCTCGATCACCCCGGCGCGGCCGCCGCCGATCGCCGAGGCATAGGACAGCGCGATCTCGAGCGCGTTGCCTGACGGATCCTGCTGCACCGCGACCAGCGACGGCACGCCGCCGCCACGGACGTATTCTGAGCGCACCGTATGCCCGGGGCCTTTCGGTGCGATCATGAAGATGTCGAGATCGCCGCGCGGCTCGATCAGTCCGAAATGAATATTGAGGCCGTGCGCGAATGCCAGCGCCGCGCCTTGCTTCATAGTGCCCGCCAAATGATCGCGATAGATGCCGGCCTGTAGCTCGTCCGGCGTCGCCATCATCATCACGTCGGCGTCTTTCGCGGCATCGGCGACATTGGTGACCTTGAAACCGGCGGCCTCGGCCTTGGCGGCGGACGCCGAGCCCTCGCGCAACGCGATCACCACGTCGGCGACCCCGCTGTCGCGCAAATTGGCGGCATGAGCATGGCCTTGGCTGCCGTAACCGATGACCACGACCTTCTTGGACTTGATCAGGTTGAGATCGGCGTCGCGATCATAATAGACACGCATGATAAACTTCCCCTCCGGGCTGGTGTTCGTCGGATGGGGCGCGTGGCCCCGGATATTCAGATCGATTGTCGACGTCGGCTTAGTCGAAGCCAGCAGCGCCCCTGGCGATCGCCGCGACACCGGTGCGCGACACCTCGACCAGGCCGAGCGGCCCCATGAGCGCGATGAAGGCATCTATTTTTTCGGTCGCGCCGGTGATCTCGAAGACGAACGAGTCGATCGTACTGTCGACGGCGCGGGCGCGAAAGACATCGGCGATACGCAGCGACTCAACGCGCCCATCGCCGCTGCCCACAACCTTGATCAAGGCCAGCTCGCGTGAGACATGCGGCCCCGCCAGGGTCAGATCGGTCACCGAATGAATCGGCACCAGGCGGTCGAGCTGCGCCTTGATCTGTTCGATGACCATCGGCGTTCCCGAGGTCACCAAGGTAATCCGCGAGCGATTGGTCTCGGCATCGACCTCGGCCACGGTCAGGCTCTCGATATTGTACCCCCGACCCGAGAACAGACCGACGACGCGCGCCAGCACGCCGAACTCATTATCGACGATGCACGCAATAGTGTGGGTTTCGACCGTATCGCTCACGATGCTCTGACCGGAAATGTTAGGGTATCTGCGGATGAGCGCCACAAATTCGGCCGGCACTTTAGCGGTTTGCACTTGATTGTAAATGGCTATCGCCGGAGCCTACGGTTAAGTTCTTCGCTAAGTGCGTACCGAGCCCAGGAAAGAGCCTTGCCATGTCTCATTATATGATCGCGATCCGCGTCCTATTCGTGGCCGCCTGGGCGGTCGTCGCGGTGCCGGTCGGCGCGCTCGCGCAGGACCAGGTTCCGCCGGTCCAGCAAAGCCCGCAAGAGGCGCTCGCCGAGGCGCGCAACCGGACCACGCAGCAGCTTTTCGACGCCCGCCAGTTCGAGGCCGCCGTGGTCGCCGCGGAAGAAGCGGCGCGCGCCAATCAAGCAGCGCTCGGCGACGCTCATGAGCACACGTTGCTGGCGTGGTCCAACCTGGCCCTGGTTCGCGAGCTCTCCGCCCGCTATGACGAAGCCGAGACGCTGTATCGACAAGTGATCGCGACGCGCGAGGCGGCGCTCGGGCCCGACGACCCGGAAGTTGCCGCGGCACTGATCGGGCTCGGCAAGATGAACCGCAATCGCGGCCATTACCGCGACGCCGAACAGCAACTCGCCCGCGCGCACGAAATCCTTGTCGCCGCGCTTGGGCCCGCCGACCTCGCGGTGGCGCAAAGCCACAACGAATTGTCACGTATCTTTCGCGTCCAGGATCGCTTCGCCGAGGCCGAGGAACACCAGCTCGCCACCTTGACGATTCTGCAGACCCGCCTCGGCCCCGATCATGCCGCGGTCGGCAACAGTCTCAACGAGTTGGGGGTGATCCACCACAATCAACGCGCCTACGCCAAGGCCGAACCCTATTACATCCGCTCGCTGTTTATTCGCGAGAAAAACTTCGGCGCGGTCTCGGTGGCGGCGGCGCGCGGCCACGCCAATCTCGCCACGCTCTATCACAACATGGGGAACTGGCAGCGCGCCGAGATCCAATATCGCCGCACCATCGAAATCAAGGAGGCGGCGCTCGGGCCCGATCATCCCGACATCGCGGTCTCGGTGCGCGATCTTGGGCTGATGATGTACGAAAAAGGCGCCGCCGCCGCCGCCGAGGCCTTGCTGCAGGATGCGGTGGTCCGGCTCGAGACCGCGATGGGGCCGTCGGCGCCGGCGGTGGCGGGGACCCTGGGCCGGCTCGGCGAACTCTATCTCGCCGAGGGCCGCCTCGCCGACGCCGAGCCGATCTTCGAACGCAGTATCGTCATCTGGCAAGCCGCGCTCGGCGACGCCCACCCGGCGCTCGCCCGCGCGCTGTCGAGCCTCGCCATGCTGCGAATGCGCCAAGAACGCGTCGCCGACGCCGCGCCACTGCAAGCGCAGGCGGTGGCGATCCTCGACGCGGCGCTCGGGCCGCGGCATTCCGACGTCGCGACCGCGCTCGCCAACCACGCGATGATCCTCGCCGCCGCCGGCGACTTGCCCCAAGCCGAAGCGCTCTATGCAAGAGCCTTAGGCATTCGCGAAACCAACTTGGCGCCCGACTCGACACTGATCGCGGTCACCCTCGACGCCTATGCCGGCGTGGTCCGCGAACAAGGCCGCGACGCCGAGGCGACGGATCTCGAGTCCCGCGCCTACGAAATTAGAAATCCGTAATACTATCAGTAAATTACTTCGTTCCGCTAAGGTAACGTTGTGGCTATGGCTGCCACATCGGATTAATTACCTGGGATATCTCGTTGTTTAGTGGCAACGATCTCGAAGTGCCGGGTCAACAGGCCAAGCCAACCATAGATCCTCACATTCAAAGCGAAGATCGTCCGATATACCGTTGCGACCCTGTCATTCCGCTTCTGAAACAAAGGCGGCCGAGACGATATTCGCGTCCCGGCCGCCGGCGTTCGATCAAACCAGTACCATGCCCTCTTCGGTGCGCGTCGGCATATTGTCGTCGCCGGATAACTTCATTTCATTATGCGCCGCGCCGGCGGGAATCATCGGAAACACGTTTTCCATTTTCTCGATACAGACATCGACGAGAACAGGCCCGTCATAATCGATCATCTCCCGGATGATCGAGTCGATCTCCGACGGCTTGGTGGCACGCAGGCCTTTCCAGCCGAAGGCCTCGGCGAGGGCGACGAAGTCGGGCAACGAGTCGGTGTAGCTCTCGGCATAGCGCCCACCATGGAAGAACTCCTGCCACTGCCGCACCATGCCCATATATTCATTGTTGAGGATGAAGATCTTCACCGGCAGGCGGGATTGCCGAACCGTCGACATCTCCTGCATGTTCATCAGGAACGACGCCTCGCCCGAGACGTCGATGACTAGCGAGTCGGGGTGCGCGACCTGGACCCCGACAGCCGACGGAAAGCCATAACCCATGGTGCCGAGACCACCCGAGGTCATCCAACGATGGGGTTCCTCGAGTTTGAGATACTGCGCCGCCCACATTTGATGCTGGCCGACCTCGGTGGTGAAATAGGTGTCGCGATCGGCGGTCAGCGCCTGCAGGCGTTCGAGCGCGTATTGCGGCTTGATGGTGGTCTCGGAGTTCTCGTATTTCAGGCAATCGACGCCGCGCCACTGGTCGATCTGCTGCCACCAGCCGGCGAGCGCATCGCTATCGACCGTATGCTTGCCCTGCTTCCAGGCGGTGAGAATATCGCCCAACACCACGCCGACATCGCCGACCAGGGGCAGTTCGACGGCGACGTTCTTGTTGATCGACGACGGGTCGATATCGATATGGATTTTGGTCGAGCGCGGCGAGAAGCCGTCGATCCGCCCGGTCACCCGATCGTCGAAGCGGGCGCCGACGGCGAGCATCACGTCGCAATTATGCATGCACAGATTGGCCTCATAGGTGCCGTGCATGCCGAGCATGCCGAGCGAGCGCTTATCGCTGGCCGGGAAGCAGCCGAGTCCCATCAGCGTCTGGGTGACCGGAAATCCGGTCACGTCCGCCAAAGCACGCAGTCGTTCACCGGCCTCAATGCCCGAATTGATTACCCCGCCGCCGGCATAAATGATCGGCCGCTTGGCGCCGGCGAGCAATGCGACCGCGGCCTCGACGTCGGCGGCCGCGGCGCGCCGCGCTGGACGGTAGGTCCGATGCTCGGTGTATTCGACCGGTTCGTACTCGGCGGTGTCGTTGACCACGTCCTTGGGCAAATCGACGACCACCGGACCGGGGCGCCCGGAACGCGCGACATAGAACGCTTCGGCCAAAATCCGCGCCAAATCGCCGACATCCTTGACCAGGTAATTGTGCTTGGTGCACGGCCGGGTAATGCCCACGGTATCGGCCTCCTGGAACGCGTCGTTGCCGATCAGATGGGTCGGCACTTGGCCGGTCAGGCAGACGATCGGAATCGAGTCCATTATCGCGTCGGTCAGCCCGGTCACCGCGTTGGTCGCACCAGGGCCCGAGGTGACGAGCACCGCGCCGACCTTGCCGGTCGAGCGCGCATAGCCCTCCGCCGCGTGCACCGCGGCCTGTTCGTGACGCACCAAAATGTGGCGCAGTTCGTTCTGCTGGAACAAGGCGTCATAGATCGGCAGTACCGCGCCGCCCGGATAGCCGAATACGACTTCGACGCCCTGGTCGACTAGGGAACGAATGACGATCTCGCCTCCAAGCAGTTTCATAACACCCTCCATCGCCGATCGGCGCCGACCCAATAAACGCGGCGCTAACTCTAGACATAGTTTTCTAACGGACGGGGAAGCTAGTGCCCGGCTCGCATGCGGTCAATAAAAAGCGCGTCACGGCTTCGATCGCCGCCGTCGCGTCCGCGCCGGACACCGTCACATCGGCCTCATATTGGTGGCGAAACCAGGTCATCTGGCGCTTGGCGAAGTTACGGGTCTCGCGCCGCACCCGTTCGGCCGCCGCGTCGCGATCGATCTCGTCGCGCAGGTGGGCGCCGAGCGCCGCCACCCCCAACGCCTTCATCGCCGGCAACTCGGGATCGAGACCGGCCGCGAACAAGCCCGCCACTTCATCGAGCGCGCCGGCTTCGAGCATCGCATCGAAGCGGGTATCGCAGCGTCGATAGAGAACGTCGCGGTCGACTTCGAGCAGGATCCTCAAAATCGATCCGCCAAGACCGGGCGCGGGCGCGTCATCCTGCCAGCTCGACAGCGGCCGACCGGTCGCCTCGACCACTTCCCAGGCGCGTAGCAGTCTTTGCCGGTCACCGACCGCGAGACGCGCCGCGGCCGGTGCATCGCGCTTGGCGAGCGCGGCATGAAACGCGGTGGCGCCGAGCGCGTCGTAGCGCTCGGCAGCGGCGGCGCGAACCGCCGCCGGGATATCCGGCATCGGCGCGAGGCCGTCGAGCAATGCGCGGATATAGAGCCCGGTTCCGCCGACCACGATGGGCACCCCGCCGCCGGCCCAAACCGCGTCGATCTCGCGCAACGCCAAGCCCCGCCAATGCGCCGCGGTGCACCGTTCCGCCGCCGACATGACGCCATAGAGGCGATGGGGAAACCGCGCTTCGTCACGGGCATCGGGGCGCGCGGTCAGCACCCGGAGTTCGCGATAGACCTGCATGCTGTCGGCGTTTATAAGAACCGCCGCGACACCCGACGATTTCAAGGCTTCCGCCCCCGCCATGGCGAGCGCCGACTTGCCGCTGGCGGTCGGCCCGGCGAGCACGATCGTGCGCCGTGTCGCGGCCCTGCTCCCTGGATCGTTCATGAACAGCATCCTCACACTGATCGCCGCGCCCGACAAAGCCAATCTCGACACCGGCCTGGTCGAACGCGCTCGTGAGGGGCTCGCCGCCAGTGGCGCCACGGTATCGGATGAGGCCGTGTGGTTGGCGGACCACATAGCGTGTGACTTCGGGTTCAGCGGCGCGCGCCATCGGGCGGCGCGAGACGCGGTTAGCGCCGCGCTCGCCGACGCGCCGATCGATGTGGTGGCGCAGCCCGCGCGGGCGCGGCGCAAATCGATCCTGGTCGCCGACATGGACTCGACGATCATCACCGTCGAGACCGTCGATCTGCTCGCCGAGCGCGCCGGTGTCGGCGCCGAAGTCGCGGAGATCACCGAGCGTTCGATGCGCGGCGAGCTCGATTTCACCGCCAGCTTGCGCGCCCGGGTCGCCATGCTGGCCGGGCTCGAGGCCGCGGTGCTGGAAGAAATTCGCGAGACCGCGCTGCCCCTCAGCCCAGGCGCGCGCACCTTGGTGGCGACGATGCGCGCCAACGGCGCCCACACCGTTCTGGTTTCCGGCGGCTTCACGATATTTACCGCGGCGATCGCCCGGCGGGTCGGTTTCGACGCCGATCAGGGCAATCGGCTGGGGATCATCGGCGGCCGGCTCGACGGGACCTTGGTTGATCCGGTGATCAACCGCGGCGGCAAGCGCACCGCGCTCGCGGCGATCGCCAAGGCGCGCGGCGCCTCGCCCGGCGAAACCATGGCGATTGGTGACGGCGCCAACGATCTCGATATGCTGGAATACGCCGGGCTCGGGGTCGCGTTTCGCGCCAAGCCGATCGTCGCCAATAGCGCCCCGGCGCGCATCGATTACGGCGATCTCACCGCCGCGCTCTACATCCAAGGCTACCGCCAGGACGAATTCGTCGAGGGATAAATTCCCACCAGGCCGCACGCCGTGCGGCTTGGCAAGCGCGCCCGAGCGTATACGAGGAAAGCCTGCGTGGCGTCTGAACGCGCTTTAATCAACCGGACTGCGCGAGGCGCGGGCCGGCAAGCGCGACCGCGCGCCCGAGCCAATGCGAGGCCAGCCTGCGTGGCGCTTGAACGCCCTTTAAACAACCGGACTGCGCGAGGCGCGGGCCGGCAAGCGCGACCGCGCGCCCGAGCTTATGCGAGGCCAGCCTGCGTGGCGCTTGAACGCCCTTAAAAAGAACC
>JAKZSU010000082.1:0-10900 GCA_047517485.1 Alphaproteobacteria bacterium | reverse complement strand
GTTCTACCCGTTCAACGCCTTCCGCTCATTGCTCGGCATCGCGGCCGACACCTCTGCTCCAACCTATGCCGAGCTTTACTCGGGAGAGTGGCGGCACCCTACATGTAGCGGTCATGGGCGTTAACCGGATAGGCAAGGAATGTTCACTCGGCGGCGCCCTCTTCGATATAGCTGGCCAAACTTGGCGTGATATCCCTCGCCCTTCGCTTGATCCCCAAGGTTCCCAATACCCGGCCCAGCGAGTTCGTCGCGCGGCAATAGCGCTCGACGTCGAGTGCGTGCCCTTCCGCCTGTCTCGTCTCCGCCCGCGCACACTCGACAGATAAACTGGCAGCACGGCGTGCAAGCTGGTACTCCGCTTCGCTCATGGATTCGCGCCCGCCAAGGTCGGCGCAAATGGCTTCGTACACGTCGCGAAACAGACGCGCCACGGACGAGCGCTGATCGATATTTCCAAAGAAAAGTCGCGAGCCGTTGGCCAGCGCAGACCGAGCGACCGCCGGCTTTGTAACTACATCCGCTCTAGGCTCTGGCGTCATTATCTGCGACATGAGTGCGACATGGTATATTCTTATCAATTATACCTGTCATTTACACATAGACAAGCGGATAGTGCCTCCGCATGTCTTTCCGACGGCTTTCCCGATCGGTTTGGGGGCACGCGTAACCCTCCGAAAAAAACCGAACCAAAGCGACTTTTCGAAAATCCCCCAAAACTCGCAGAGAACTGGCCTTTGCGGGGGCTGGTTCGGTGGTTCATCCTTAAGGAATGAACCACCGAACTACCCATTGCCTTTTTGGCTGAACCAGAGCGAACCACACCACACATAAACCATTGAAAACACGAGGGTTTAGCCGAACCACACCCCGAACCAGAATCCGAACCAGTGGCTGAAAATGACCGAACCACTCGAGGTGCTCATAACTTGGCTTTAAGGCGAGTAATCTTGCTTCGACTGACGCCGAGTTCGTCGGCCGCCTCGCGCTCGGAAAGACCTCTCGCCATCAAAGAGCGGACCTCTTCCAGAAGTTCTGTTTCGAGCTTCCAGTACTGCCATTTGGCGCGGCCAAGGCCATCCACTTCGAGCCGAGCTTCGATCTCCTCAACGTCGTCGCCGAATAGGCCACGCGCCTTCTCGAAGTGCACCTCGAAGCGAGCGCCGTCCGCCGGCTCGTAGTCCACTGGCCGCTTCAGCTTGATCACTGTATCGAGCACGTCCTCGCGGCGACTGGTGCCGCGTTGGAGGCCGCTCTTGCCGGCGTGATGTACGAGTAAGGCGCTGATTCCGCGTTGCCGCAGGCCAAGCAGCCACCCTTGCACGGGTAGCCAGCTTTCGGCTTCGTTCTCGACGCCGCTGCGGCATAGCGTGGACAAGTTGTCGAGCACCACCAACTCGACTCCATCAAGCAGTGGCTCTAGCCGTGCCTGGCCTTGCGCTGTCGACAAATCCGGCGGCATGCCGGCCTGTAGATCGGGCGTGACCATTGCGAAGTAATCGTCGAGCGACGTGTCTGGATCGTGGCAAGCGATCCCGCGTGCGCGCTCCTGCATGACAGGCGCCGGCATTTCGCCATCTACATAAAGCACGCGTCGCGGCTGCTCTGCCTTCCAGCCAAGGTAATTGGCGCCGGTAGCGACCGCATAAGCCACATTGAGCGCGAAGAATGTCTTACCAAGGCCGCGATCGGCGAAAACCATTGTGAGGCCCTGTGTCGGCAACCAGGGCGCCAACACGTTCTCTCGCGGTGGCAAATCGAGCCGGATCAGCGATGCCAGGCCGGTGGCGATCAGAGGCGCGACATCGTTGGCCGGTGCGGTGATAGTGAATTTTTGCCGCGCACCGTCGATTAATACCTGGATGTCTGACGGATCATTGGGATCGTCGAGCACATGTCGCGCCGCCTCGATGATGATCCAGTCCGGCATTTCGGCGGCAACACAATGCGCGGTGAATGCGCGGATGCTATTGTGCCCGTTCCCCGGCCTCATCGCCGATCGCAACATTGCGACGGGATCGACACTGTTGCCGAGTAACAGATTTGTCCGCTCGGGTTTAGTTGCGTCTGGCGGATAAGACTTGGCCAACTGGCCATCGATGTAGACTGACGGCCGATCCTTAAAGGTGCGAAGCTCGCACAGCTCAACCTTGCGTCCGGGCTTGTGTGGCCATGCGATTGATCCCGGTAGACGCATGACGCGGCCTGGGTTGACCACGCTGGCATCGCCATTTAGAGCAAACGCCAGTGCGGCGTTTTGCCGCCGTACCGTTTCAGGATCGGTGCACGTTTCTTCGTGGCGCCACCACAATTGAGCGCGCGGGTGGGGGTGCTTGCCGGTGACAACGGCCATGGTTGGCGGTGCGCCGTTGTAGCGATCCGCCGCGCTTGATGCGGCGCCAGGATCGTCGAGATCGGCCCAGAAGGCGGGGGCGGCGAAAAAGTCGGCATCCGTGCAGCGGCCAAACGGCGCGGTGTTAGGATCGCGTAGCGCCGCTCCGAAGTAGACCGACTGTCCTTCAACGCCGTTGATCTCGACAGCCTTCTCGACAAGGCTATCGAGATCGCCGACGTCGAAGGTTTGGCCATGCTTCAACTTGCCATCGTGGGCGTCATTCCAGGCAAGCTCGACGCGGCCTTCAAGCATGTCACCGAACAAGTGGTCGACTAACGATTGCATCTGAGCGGGGTCGGGTTCGATCGTCATGGTTGAACCCCAAGCAGATCGCCCGGCGAAGTGTCGTAATCGGCCGGGCGATTTTATCGCCTATAAGTTGATCTCGTCGTCGAACGGCAGCTCGGGATTACCGCCTTCGGTGCTTAGCTCCGGCGGTCTATCCGTCCATCCGCTGATCGTCAACTGAGGGACCTGCGTGGCTCCTTTCCCGATTTTTATGTGCTCGGCGCCCGAGCACTTGATCACCGGCAACTTGCCGGAGGCGCCGCCGCCTTGCTGCTCGAATGCGTCGTATAGCGCGGCGACGCCGTTGACCGCGCCGACCGCTGTTGTGGCGAATTCGTATGCGCCAGCCTTGTCAGGCAATGCCAGTTTCAAGTGGAATCCACGTCGCCAGTCGCGGCCGTCCGAGGGTCTCGGGGCTTTGACTTTCAGGTTTTGGTCCATCACCCACTCGGGCGCCATACCTTCGCCGAAAATCCCCCATCCAGTGGAAATGTTAGGGAGGTCAAAGACGGCGCCGTCGATCGAGATTGGCACTTTGCCGTCGTCATCGACGGAAACAAATTCTGCCGATTGGGCCATCCAACGAATATGATTGACTGCGTTTCCCGACGATAGATTTAGAGGCATTTGTGTACTCCTTACATGAATTTTGAAGTTGGTTGGTGATGCCGCTCTGCGGCTGGACTTTCGTTTTTTTCTGCAAACTCTTGAGTGCTCGAAAACGGGAACACGCGGCAGTCGTCGGTGGTACTTGCCCTTTTGCCACGCGCTCTCGAATAGCCCGCCAGTAGGCTTGTGCTTTTCCGCACGTTCCCCCTTTTCGCGGCCGGCCCAGTTCAAAATGCACGCAGTCGGCGCAGGTCATATCGGGGGGTCCGGTACCAGGCAAATGCGCGACGCCGATCGGCGCCTTCCGCAGGCGCGAGCTGAAATTATCGGCAAACATTTCGGTGTTGTGATTGTTCATCGCGCGCCCTCTCAGTCGGTCTGCGCGCGGTAGCGCTTTTTGAGTTCACTCTTGCGGGCACGAATCTGGTTGCCGATTTTGAAAGCCGGAATTTGCTTCTTTTCGATTATGTAGCGGGTCCGACGCTCGTTTTCGTTGATAAATTTACCTATCTCACCGGCGCCCTTTAGAATGTCGTCCGCAAAGTTTTCGGGGTCTTCATTTTGGTCGCTCATGATATCCTCGTAGCCATTGTAAATGGATCGTCCGAAGGGTATTCTGATGCTCCCAATTTGTATCAGTCTGACCACCTAAATTGCATGGCTAACGAATACGTAGACCTCTGGAATCCCGGCTGCACGACCAAGCCGGGCTCGACGTACCTCATCGGCAGAGCGGCGCTCGCAGAATTTGCTGGCTTCAAGACCGTGACCGGGTCAGAAGTAAGCCTCAAAACCGTCGAGCGACTCATCACTTTGGGTGCGCTGGATTGGTGCGAGAAGAAGCGCTTGCATGGCACGCGGCTATTTCGCGCTTCAATCGTGACTTCCTACGACGAATTTCTCAAATCAAGGCCAGACATGCGCCGAAAGGTCGCGCTCGACGGCGACGGCAAGTCGCCCTTCAATGATGTCAGCGCTGGCTCCGGACCGCGCTAGCTCGCCATCCTTGACATGCGGATAAAATGCAACAATATGCGACATGGTTGGCGCAAGTTGCCAGCCGTTGGCATTGATTGGAGGTTCGCATGGCAGTTCGCAAGCGCGTTTGGGAAACCAAGAACGGCCCAAAAGAAGCCTGGATAGTCGATTACGCCGACACGACTGGCACGCGCCGTCAGAAAACGTTCCCACGCCAAAAGGATGCGAAGGCTTGGTGGAATACACAGGGCGCGGCCGAAATCGCGGGCGGTACTCATACACCCGACAGCCAATCAAAAACCGTCGCGGAAGCGGGCGAACTGTGGATACGGGACGCCGAGACAGGCGGCGGCGATGGGACACCCCTCGAAACGTCAACAGTGCGCCAGTATCGCCAGCACTTGCGGCTCCACATATTGCCGCTCCTCGGTCGCGTGAAGCTAAACAAAATGACGACGGCGCGCGTCGCGGCATTTCGAAACAAACTCGGCGAGCAAGGCCGATCACCCGCGATGGTGAAAAAAATAATGGTCTCGCTTGGATCGTTGATTGCGGTGGCACAGGAAAATGGCCTTGTCGCCCGCAATGTAGCGCGCGAGCTTCCGCGCCGCCGCAGGGGTCACGAGAAGCGCCACCAGAGCGCGCTGAAAGTAGGGGAGGACTTGCCCAACAAGAAAGAGATTCGGGCGATCCTACGCGCCGCAGACGCGGACAAGCGGCCTATTGTGCGCCCATTGATCTACACGTTGGTCTTCACCGGTATGCGCGCCAGCGAGTTACGCGGTCTCCGATGGGCCGATGTTGACCTCCGCGCGGGCGTCATTAACCTCCGCCAGCGAGCCGACTTCAAAAACCAATTGGGATCGCTGAAGTCAGCAAGTGCGGAAAGAGCGATTCCGTTGCCGCCGATCCTGATTAACACGCTCAAAGAATGGAAATTGGCACGCCGGAAGGGTGAATTGGATATCGTCTTTCCGACCGCCAAGGGTGGTATCCATTCCCAGAGTAACCTTTACATTCTATTCGTTGGCGCAGTGGAAAAAGCGGCTGGCCTATGTATGAATCCGAAGCAGCCGAAATATAGTCCTCACACCTTCCGGCACGCTTATGCGAGCCTGTGTATCGATCAGGGTTTATCGCCAAAGTGGATTCAGGAGAAAATGGGGCACTCCACAATCGCCATGACGTACGACGTTTATGGCCATCTCTTCCCGGCACCGGCAGACGATGCCGCCGCAATGAAACAGATTCAGGCGAGTTTGATCGGCTGAAAATGTCGCACCATGTCTCACTCATGTCGCACGGAGTAAATGGCGCCATTTGTAAGCCGTTGAAAACCAACGACTCTTTCTGTGCAACATAGTGCGACATGATGCTCAGGATATGAAGTTACCTGTTGAAAATATTATGATTAATAAAGTGAAATAGTATGGGACTCGCGGATTATCGCTCCGCGTTGGTGACCGGTGCGTCGAGTGGTATCGGCGCGGCGATGGTGCGCGCGCTGCGGCTGCGAGGGCTCGCGGTTAGCGCCGCCGCGCGCCGCCGCGACAAACTGGAGGCACTGGCGGCTGATACCGGATGCACACCGCTAGTGCTCGACCTGCGCGACCGCGACGCGCTCTATGCGGCGCTGGAGGATCAGGAATTCGATATCCTGATCAACAATGCCGGATTGGGCGCCGGCATGGGCCCGCTGATCGAGGCCGATCCCGACGACATCGACACCACAATCGAGACCAATATCACCGCCGCATTCCACGTGGTGCGCGCGGTCTTACCGGGCATGACCGAACGCAAACGCGGCCACATCGTCAATATCGGCTCGGTCGCCGGCCTCCACCCGGTACGCTCCGCGCTTTATGGCGCGACCAAGGCGGCGATCCACCGGCTGTCGCAAAATTTGCGCCTCGAACTCGGCGGCACGGGCATTCGGGTTACCGAAATCTGCCCCGGCCGCGTGGCCACCGAATTTTTCCAAGTCGCCTACGGCTCGGCGGAGAAATCGCGCGACATCCTCGCCGCGATGGAGGTCATCCAACCGAGCGAGATCGCCGACGCGGTGATGTTCGCGCTCGACGCCCCGTGGCACGTCAACATATCGACGATCGAGCTAACCGCGACCGAACAGGCGCCAGGCGGCATGCTGGTCCAGCGCGTCAACAAAACGGAAAGCCGAGAACAATGACCAAGAAGAAAACCCTCGGCGAGTTGCGCAGCCAGCGCTGGCTCGGCGCCAGCGATTTGCGCTCGACCGGGCATTGCTCGCGGATTCGCCAACTCGGCTACGGGCCCGAAGATTTCGCCAACAAGCCGGTGATCGCGATCCTCAATACCTGGAGCGAGATGAACACCTGCCACGGCCATTTCCGCGAGCGCGCGCAAGACGTCAAGCGCGGGGTCTATCAGGCGGGCGGATTTCCCGTCGAGCTGCCGGCGTTGTCGCTCGGCGAAATCTTCATGAAGCCGACGACGATGTTCTACCGCAACCTGCTCGCCATGGAGGCGGAAGAACTGATGCGTTGCCACCCGGTCGACGGGGTGGTGCTGATGGGCGGCTGCGACAAGACCACCCCGGCGCTGCTGATGGCGGCGATCAGCATGAACGTGCCGGCGATTTTCCTACCCGCCGGGCCAATGCTGCGCGGCTATTGGCGCGGCAACACGTTGGGATCGGGCACCGATGTGTGGAAATACTGGGCCGAACTGCGTGCCGGCAATATCACCGAGGCTGACTGGGCGGAGATCGAGGCCGGGTTCGGACGTTCGCACGGCCACTGCATGACCATGGGAACCGCCTCGACGATGACCTCGCTGTCGGAAGCGATGGGCATGACCCTGCCCGGCGCGGCGTCGATTCCGGCGGTGGATTCGGGCCACGCGCGGATGGCGGCGGACTGCGGCCGGCGGATCGTCGACATGATCTGGGAGGATCTCAAGCCGTCCGATATTCTGACCGAGCGCGCGTTTTCCAACGGTCTGTTGACCGATATGGCGATCGGCGGCTCGACCAACGCCGCGGTGCATCTGGTGGCGCTCGCCGGGCGCGCTGGCATCGATTTCCCGCTCGAGCGCTTCGACGAGGCGGCGCAAAAAGTCAAGCTGCTCGCCAATATCCGGCCGTCGGGAATATATCTGATGGAGGATTTCTTTTATGCTGGCGGCCTGCGCGCGCTGATGGCGGGCATGGCGGAACTGCTCGACCTCGACGCGCCGACGGTCAACGGCCGGACCTTGGGCGAAAACCTCGAAGGCGCCGAGGCGCACGATGACGACGTCATTCGCCCGCTCGCCAACCCGGTGTCGAATGAGCCGACGACGGCGATCCTGCGCGGCAATCTCGCGCCCGACGGCTGCGTGATCAAGCCGATCGCCGCCGATCCGGCGTTGCTCGAACACAGCGGGCCGGCGGTGGTGTTCGACGACTACAACGACATGGATGCGCGGATCGACGACGACGCGCTGGAGGTCACCGCCGACTCGGTCCTGGTGCTGCGCAATTCGGGCCCGCTCGGCGGCCCGGGCATGCCGGAATGGGGCATGATGCCAATCCCGAAGAAGCTGCTCAAGGAGGGAGTGCGCGACATGGTGCGGATTTCCGACGCGCGGATGAGCGGCACCAGCTATGGCACCTGCGTCTTGCACGTCGCACCGGAGTCGTTCGTCGGCGGCCCGCTGGCGCTGGTCGAGAACGGCGACACGATTACCCTCGACGTGCCGGCGCGGACGCTTACCCTCGAAGTCGACGAGGCCGAATTGGCGCGCCGCCGCGCGGCGTGGCAACAACCGCCGTCCAAACTCGGCCGCGGCTACGGCACCATGTTCGCCGCGCACATTACCCAAGCCGACAAAGGGTGCGATTTCGACTTTCTGCAAACCGACGCGGGCCCGCCCGCGCCCGAGCCGGAGATTCATTGATGCCCGCCCAAAACACTTTCAAACACACGCTCGCCGAGGGCCGCCCCCAGGTCGGCCTATGGGCGAGCCTGTGCAGCAACGTCGCGGCCAACGTGATCGCCGATTCCGGCTTCGACTTCATCGTCGTCGACATGGAGCACACGGTGAACGATCTCGGCACCGTGCTCACCCAGATGCAGGCGCTCGAGGCGAGCCCGACGACCACGGTGGTGCGCGCGCCGTGGAACGAGGCGGTGATGTTCAAACGCCTGATGGACATGGGCGCGCACAGCCTGCTCGTGCCCTTCGTGCAATCGGCCGACGAAGCGCGCCAGGCGGCGCGCCAGATGCGCTATCCGCCCGACGGCATCCGCGGGGTCGCGGTGTCGACTCGCGCCAATCGCTATGGCCGCGACAAGAACTATTTCGCCACCGTGCACGATGAAATCTGTCTGCTGGTGCAGTTGGAAACCCGCGAGGCGCTAACCCATTTGGAAGCGATCGCGGCGATCGACGAGGTCGATGGGATCTTTATCGGGCCGTCGGATTTGTCGGCGGATTTCGGCCATCTCGGCAATCCCGTTCATCAGGATAATCTCGACGCGATCGCCGATGCCGCGGCGCGCGGCCAGGCGGCGGGCAAGGCGATGGGTTTCCTCACCGGCGATATCGCGCAAGCGCACGCGTGCTTCGACATGGGATTCACTTTCGTCGCGGTCGGCGCGGACGTCGGCATCCTGCGCGCCGGGGCCGATGCCCTGGTCAGCGAATTTTCCCGCCACAAAAAATAACCGCCGGGTTCATTAGGTTCAGGAGACATCACGACATGAAGATCACCGCCGTCGAGGCCATTCCGCTGAGCTATCCGTTCACCCATGGCGGCCCGCCGTCGGGCTGGGGTGGCGAGGCGTGGACCGAACTGCACACCCTGCTGGTCAAGGTCGATACCGACGAGGGGATCACCGGATGGGGCGAAGCGTTCGGCTACAACGCGATCCCGGCGACCAAGATGGCGATCGAGTCGATGATCGCGCCCAATGTGATCGGCAAGGATCCGACCGCGATCGCGTCGCTGATGGAGGACCTGCAACTCAACCTGCATCTGTTCGGGCGCTACGGGGTGACCATGTTCGGGCTCAGCGGCCTCGACATCGCGCTGTGGGATATCGCCGGCAAGGCGGCAAACCTGCCGCTGCACCGCTTGGTCGGCGGGTGTGCGCGCGAGACGGTGCCGGCCTATGCCAGCCTGTTGCGCTATACCGATCCAATGCTGGTCGCCAAGCTGACCGGCGAGGCGCTGGAAAAGGGCTACAAACAAATCAAGCTCCACGAAAGCAGCGAGCCCGAGGTCGCCTCGGCGCGTGCCACCGCCGGCGAGGACGTGGCGATCATGCTCGATGTGAACTGCGTGTGGAGCCCGAAGGCGGCGCGACGGATGACCGAGGAACTGCTCGATCACAACCTCCATTGGCTGGAGGAACCGATCTGGCCGCCGGAAAATTTCGACGCCCTCGCCGATCTCCGCGCCGAATTCGGCATCAAGACCTCGAGCGGCGAGAACGCCTGCACCGCCTGGCAGTTCAAGGCGATGTTCGAGGCCGAGGCGGTCGATTACGCGCAGCCGAGCGTCACCAAGGTCGGCGGGGTCAGCGAGTTCCTCAAAGTGGTGACCCTGGCCAAGCACGCCAACGTCTATGTGGCGCCACATTCGCCCTATTTCGGACCCGGCTTGGCGGCAACCCTGCAACTGCTCGCGGCCATGCCCGATATCGAGGCGATCGAACGCTTCTACGTCGATATTCCCGCGGATCTATACGCCGGCGCGCTCAACCCGGTAAACGGCGACATCGCCGTGCCCATGGGCCCGGGCCTCGGGCTGGAGCCCGATCTGGGGTTTATCGAGAAGTACCGAATTTAGGCGAAAGCGCTCGACATGGCATAGACGATGATCGCCGAGACCACCAACAGGCCCGCGGTGATCCAAATCAGGCTGAGGTCGCGTTCGTCGTATTGGTCGGCCATGGGAGTCCCTCTTCTCGGATGGCGGCTAGATAGCAGGGGCGTGCCGCCCTGTCATCCTGAAAGCAATCGTGGCAGCGTCAGGGTGATCGCCGGGAAACCGACCAGGAGGACCACGCGCACCAGGTCGGAGGCGAGAAACGGCAGGACGCCCTTGTAGGTCTCGGTGATCGGCACGTCGCGGGCGATGCCGTTGATGATGAAGACGTTGAGGCCGACCGGCGGGGTGATCAGGCCGACCTCGACGACGATCAATGCGAGGATGCCGAACCAAACCGCGGTCTCGTCGGGCGGCATGCCGAAATCGAGCGCCGAGATCAGCGGAAAGAAAATCGGCACCGTGAGCAGGATCATCGACAGCGAATCCATCACGCAGCCGAACACCAGATACATCAGCAACATCGCCGACAGGATCAGCCAAGGCGACCAGCCCGACGCGGCGACTATCTCGGCCGCCTGCTGCGGCATCTGGGTCAGCGCCAGCGCGGCGTTGAACAATTCGGCACCGAGCAGAATGAGGAAAATCATCGCACTCGCCTCGCCGACGCCGAGGATGCAGGCGCGCAAGCCGTCGAGCCTGAGAACGCCGGAGCAATAATCCCTCACTGAAGCGGCCGGAGAGTCTGGTTGCGCCGGAGCAAAATTCCGTCAGCGATAGCCCTTTGCATTTTGGAGCGAAGGGTGGGGGATGAAGCGAGTGGAACTGTATGGGCGGGT
>JAKZSU010000081.1:0-8992 GCA_047517485.1 Alphaproteobacteria bacterium | reverse complement strand
TAAACCTCCTCGAACTTCATCAATCTCAGTCCCTGTACCTGCTCCGTTCGACGCATCGCCTCCCTCCATGGCTTGGAAGCGTTCTAAAACCGGACAGATCATCTGGTACATAAACCGGACATATCGCGTGTTACCGACAGGTGAAAGCCAACTTCTTGTCGCACAACGCTTGTTCAAGTACCATTGGTCGCTTCTTCCTTGTTCGACACACGCAAACGGAAGAGGCATCCATGGCTGAAAAGGCCCGCCCGGGCCATATCGTCCTCACCTCGCACCCGCCCGGCAACGGCAACGGGGCGCCGCCGATCGCCTGGGGCGCGGCAGGCGCCGCGGCGCGCGGACCGGTGGTCGGCGGCCTGGCGAACCCGGAAAAACGCAATGTCATCGGCGCCCATTCGGGCTCGTACGCGCTCTATCGCGCGCTCGCGGTGGCGGCGCGGCAGCTCGACCCGTTCCACGTGCCCGACCTCACCGATACCGCGCCGGCGGCGGAGATCGGCCCGCATGCGCAATGGGGCGACGGGGCCAAGATCGTCTCGATCGACCCCTATGGCCACTTGGTGAGCGACGCCTACGCCGAGCAACTGGCGGCGGGATGGGACATCCGCCCGACCATCGCGGTAACCCGGGCGCGCATCCGGGTGCCCGAGCTGGCCGATGCGATCAAGGCCGGCCGGCTAAAGACCGACGGCGAAATCCTGATGGCGGGCGGCGAGATCCGGGTGGTCAAGGCGGCGATCGAGCCGGTCTGGCATTTGCCCGGTATCGCCGAGCGCTGCGGCACCGACGAGGCCGAGCTCAGGCGGGTGCTGTTCCAGCAAACCGGCGGCATGTTCCCCGAGCTGGTGACCCGCACCGATCTGGAAGTCTTCCTGCCGCCGATCGGCGGTCTCACGGTCTATATGATGGGCGACATAACCGCGCTCGCCGACCCAAACCGCGAATTGGCCTGCCGGGTGCACGACGAATGCAACGGCTCGGACGTCTTCGGCTCGGACATCTGCACCTGCCGGCCGTATCTCACCCACGGGATCGAGGTCTGCGTCGGCGCCGCGCAACGCGGCGGTACCGGGGTCATCGTCTATAACCGCAAAGAGGGCCGCGCGCTCGGCGAGGTCACCAAATTCCTGGTCTATAACGCTCGCAAACGCCAGCCCGGCGGCGACCGCGCGGAGGCCTATTTCGAGCGTACAGAATGCGTCGCGGGGGTCCAGGACATCCGCTTCCAGGAATTGATGCCCGACGTGCTGCATTGGCTGGGGATCGCGAAGATCGACCGCTTCGTGTCGATGAGCGACGCCAAATATGACGCCATCGTCCGCCAGGGGATCGAGATCGGCGAACGCAT
Source organism: Alphaproteobacteria bacterium (assembly GCA_047517485.1). Classification (GTDB taxonomy): domain Bacteria; phylum Pseudomonadota; class Alphaproteobacteria; order UBA7887; family UBA7887; genus JAKZSU01. The sequence continues at coordinate 7,644 of JAKZSU010000081.1, read as the reverse complement.
GCCGATTCCGGACGAATTGGTGCCCGACGACGCGCGGGTCGAAATCGACGCCAAGACATCGGCGGGCTATTACTCGGACGACGCCGCGCCGACCGCCGATGAACTCGCCGTGCCCAAGGGACGTGGCCTCGGCGAATGAAGGATTGTCTCGATTCCGCCGACGCCATTCTGTGGCTGATGTCGCCGGCGGCGATCCGCTGCCGCTGCCAAAGCGTGCTCGCCGCCGGCCAACGCGGCGAGCTTGCCCATTTCGCCATCGACGATGGGTGCCTTGAAGACGCCGCCGATGTGGTGGTCGAATTGACCCGCGAACGCTTTCCCGCCCTCGACGTGCCGATGCACAGCCGCTGGCGTCACTTCGCGGCCGGCGGACCCGATCGCTGGCAACAGATGGCCGCCGGTCTCGATTCGGTTACCACCGCGGAACGGGCGCGGATCCGCATCGACCTGGTGACGATCAGCGTTCTGCTCGACGCCGGCGCGGGCGCGGCATGGCGCTATCACGATGCCGCGACCGGCGAATCGTACGCGCGCTCGGAAGGTCTCGCCCTGGCGAGCCTCGACTTGTTCGCATCCGGCGCCTTGTCGGCGCGCGACGACCAACCCTTGCGCGCCGACGCCGCGGCGTTGACCGGACTCGACGACACGGTGATCGCCGAGGCGTTCCAGATCGGCGCCGGCAACTCCTTGGTCGGATTCGCCGGGCGAACGGCGATGTTGCGCCGGCTTGGCGAGGCGATGCGCGGCGAGACCGGGCTGTTTGGCAATGGCAGTTCGCGGATTGGCAATCTCTATGACTATTTCGCCGCCCGCGCAGCGGGCGGACGGCTGCCCGCCACCGCGATATTCGGTGCCGTGGTGCGCGGATTCTCCGGCGTATGGCCACGCCGCGTCGAACTCGACGGCTTCAATCTCGGCGATGTCGGGCGCCATCCGGCGGCGCGGGCCGACGGCCCCACCGACGGCCTGGTGCCATTTCATAAACTCTCGCTGTGGCTGACCTATTCGCTGCTCGAACCCTTGGCCGAGGCCGGCCTCGGGGTGACCGGGCTCGAGGCGCTGCCCGGCTTGGCCGAATATCGCAATGGCGGACTGTTGATCGACTGCGGTGTTCTGCGGCCACGCCATGACGCGGTGCTCGGCGAGGACCATGTCCCCGAATCCGAATTGGTCGTGGAATGGCGCGCGCTAACCATACCCCTGCTCGACCGACTCGCCGATTTGGTGCGCGGACGTCTTGGCCTGAGCACGCACGAGATGCCGCTAGTCAAGGTGCTCGAAGGCGGCACCTGGAGTGCCGGCCGGCGGCTCGCCGCCGAACGGCGTGATGGCGCGCCGCCGATCCGTATCATCAGCGACGGCACGATATTCTGAGTCTAGTAAGGAATCCCCAACCATGGCGAACACGCCGCCGCCTCTCACCCTCATCGATCATCCGCTGGTGCAGCACAAACTGTCGCTGATGCGCCGGCGCGAGACCTCGACCACCGATTTTCGCCAATTGCTGCGCGAGACCGCGACCTTGATGGCCTACGAGATCACCCGCACGCTGCCGCTCGAGCCGCATGACATCGTCACCCCGGTGGCGCCGACCACGGCCCCGATGCTCGCTGGCGAGGACCTTTGCCTGGTGTCGATCATGCGCGCCGGCGATGGTCTGCTGCAAGGCATGCTCGACCTGATACCCGAGGCGCGGGTCGGCCATGTCGGGCTCTACCGCGACCCGGTGACCTTGGCGGCGGTGGAGTATTATTTCAAAATGCCGAGCGACCTCGACAAGCGCCTGGTGATCGTCGTCGACCCGATGCTGGCGACCGGCAATACCGCGATCGCCGCGGTCAGCCGACTCAAGCAAGTCGGCGCCAAAACAATCAAGTTCCTCTGCCTGCTCACCGTGCCGGAAGGCTTGAGCGCGTTCAACGACGCTCACCCCGACGTCCCGGTCTTCGCCGCCGGCTATGACGAAAAACTCAACGAAAAAGGCTATATCGTGCCCGGCATCGGAGACGCCGGGGATCGGCTGTTCGGCACCGTATGACCGACACCAGAGCCGGTTCAGACGACTCGGAGTCGGTGACGTTTGGTCTTTCCTACGGCGTCGCAGTCTGAAATTCGTAATCGTAACTTCCGTTCGGACCATCGGCGTATCGACTGCGCGCGATGCCGGTTCCAGTCGCTCCTTGCCACATGCCGTTACCGCCAATGATATCAACCGTGCCGCCGGTCGCATCGGTGACCGCCCGAACGTCAAAGCTGTCGCCTCCGACAACCGCACCTGGGAGAGCGCCGCCGCGGCTGGGCGGCGGTGGTGCCATCATCGATTGTGTCTGCATTTGAGGCGGTGGGCGGCTTGGATCGAAACCGGTCTAAGCCGCCGCCCACTAATTGCATTCAGTGACGTCCGCCGCTTGTTGATCGGGCCTCTGACCCTAAGACGGATAGGCGAAAGATTGCTGTCCATATGCCTCGGTTAATAAGGCCGGTGGCAGAAGACCGAGGCCGAAGACGACGGCTATTTGTGGCGGAATGCGCGTTCGAAATATCGATAATCGCCCTCCGGTCTTATGCCGCCCGTAAAGAGCGGCTTTGGTGTATGGGGCTCGAACTGGCCATGCCTCGCAAAGTCAGTCCGCAAATCGCGCCAGATTATTCCTTTGCCAGGCACCCTACCAGCTAAACGTGACGGCGATGACCGGGCCATGGAGAACCAAGTTCAAACTGGTCGATGTCCCCGGCTTGTCGGTTTCGAGATCGTAGCCCAGGGCGCGGTACCCGAAGAACAAGCTCGTGTCCTCCCAGGCTTGGTAATTTGCCCCGATTCCGGCGCTCCAGGTCAGTTCGGAATCCACACCAAATCCGCCGACGTCACCTCTCAGCTTGAACGTCCAATCGTCGCCCAGCGGCACGGACACTCGGGCACCGACGATGGGATCGTATAATTCGATGGTGAACCCCAGCGCGGTAGAAACTTGTCTCGAGAATGTTCCAGCCGCGCCGCTGAAGGTGGTCTTGAGCGTGCTATCAAAATCCAGCCTGGTGTACCGCAGGCCGCCAATAATTTCAGCGCTCGCCATTCGGTCTGGGCTCAAGTCACCAATTCGGCCCTGCCATATCTTGTAGCCACCTCCGAGTTCCAAAATGGTTCCTTCGAGGTCGATGTCGATCTCAAAGGGGCTGACCGAGATTGCGCCAACCGAGAACGCGTCGGTGTCCGCGTCACTCGTTATTCTAAGGTAGATAATATCGCCAAACAGGGCGTACCGACCTTTCTCGGCCTCCAGGTGGCCCAAGAAACCGAAATCCGTATCCTTAAGGATGTCGCCAAAATCGGTGGAAGAGCCGGCGCTGACATCCCCGCCGGTCGCAATGCCCCTAACCTCCGCATCGGCCGATATCGACGGTGCCCACAGATACGGTGTGGCATGGAATTTCCAGCCGCTGGCTGGGGCGTCGTCCGCAAAGGCGACAGCGCCACAACAGATTTGTGCCAAAATCGACAATGACCCGATCGACCACGCTCTAATCAACTTCATCTCGTTCTCCGGCAAAGCGTACCCCAGCTCAATCACTGGAAATTGCCAAGGCACAAACCTGCGTTTGCTGTCGTCACGGCTTTTGACATGAAAAAGATCGCGGCCACGGCCGACGTGATTATCGCGGCGCTCCGCGGAGAGCGCGGGGGGCAACGATTCTTTTATAACTATGCATTTTGATGCTCTTAATAAATTCTTCCCTTACCCTGAAGGTTGTCGATGGACAATTGTCAGAAATGTTCCGATAACGAGCGCGGTTCTGCCGCGCGCCATTCCGGTCAGAGGTTCGTTGACCTCGTTTTCAGTATTTCAATCGAATTGGCGAAAGTCTGGCCATTTCGCGCCACTCTGGCGCGACTTCAGGCTGCGCGATCAGAGAAAGATCTGCAGCTGTGCCTGAACGATGATGGGATGATCGCTGCCAACAAGGGTGCCATTGCCATCGGCGTCGCTGTTGGTCCACACCGAGATCACGTTCCCCATCACCCGAATATGCTCGCCGACGTACCAGTTGACGCCGAACGAAAGATTGCGTTCGCGGCCGCCGCGGATGTCCTTATCGGAAAGATCGATGGCGCTGAACCGCGCGGCGACCTCGACGGCGCCGAAATCATTGTTCGGCTCGATGGCGCCAAAGTTGCCGATATCGCGCAACCAAGGTCGGGTCTCCCCGGTCACCAGCCAGCTCGCGGACGCGTACCAACCGTCGAACCAGAGGTCCGATCCGCCGGCGTCGCGGCGCAGTTTTCGGCCGATATACTCGGCTTGCACGGTGAACGGCCCCTCGATCACCACGGCTTCGAGACCGAAGCGGAAATCGTGCTGGACGCTTTCGATGTTTCCGGTATGGGCGAAGTAAACCTTGGATGTAGATATTTCCGGCCCGGCGCGAATGGTAAGCTTGTTTTGCGAGCTGTTGCGCGCCGAGAACGAGGCGCCGACATGAACGGTGTGCCTGGCGTCCGAGATCGGCGCCGTCGTGACCCTGCCGGTAATGCCGAATCCGTCCTGATCGCCTTGCGATTTGAACGAGGCGACGTCGGACACGAAGATCCCAACCCCGGCTGTTCCCCAATTGCCGGAAGAGCGTACCTCAGCGCCAAAGTTGCGCCCCGGCACCAAGGCGTTCGGGAGGCCGCGTTCGATAAACGTGATCCGCCGACCGCTGGTCAATTCCTCCAGCCCGAACGGTTCATCGTGCTGTCCGAGGGTAATTGCGATCGGGCGAAAACCCATGTAACGCAAGTACATATCCCGGAGATCGAGCTTGATGCCGCTGGTGTTCCCCGAGGTCAATCCCGCGCTGATTCGAAACAGCCAGTTTGCGCTGAATTTCCCCTCGATTTCCAGCCGGGCATCAGAGAGATCGAAAGAATTGCCGATATTCGCATTCTTCTTCTCCTCATAGGTGGCGAGGTCAACGAACATCCGACCACCGATATTGACGATGAAGTCACTCTCTCGGTCGGAAAAAGTCAGACCGTTCCTGATCGAGAATTCACTATCGAGGTGCCCCGAGCTTCCAGGTATAAACCGCAGGAAAATGCCGCCAAACTCGAAAAAACTGGAATCATCGCCGTCGCCCGACTCGGTCTCGCTCGCTTGGTCGGGGGCGCTATTGTCGGCCATCACCAGATTAATCGGCAAGCTCACGGCAGACCACGTGCCCAGCCCGACCAACAGGCAGAGTCGGCCCAACTCTGGTTTCGACCAAAGTCTCTGGCTCGGCCACCTCTCGATTTGAGCCTCCGCTATTGTAGCCAACTATCGGTTCCTTGCCGTCCGACACAGGATCGTCGAAGGCGGTGACGACGGCCTTCGAAACCATACCATTTTTGCAAGCAGGGCAAAGTGATTCTGGCCATCTCGCGCCACCCTTGCGAGATAGCCCACTAGGGACCGCGCGGCGCAACGATACCGAGCGGTCCGTTTCGTTATTGTTGACGCTTGGAGAAAAAAAGACAAAGCTGGTGCGATCAAAACGTCAAAAATTATTAACGCAATGATGGGGCATTCTGCGTTGAGGGCTTTCCGAAAGGGAGGAATGATTGCCACAGCTTGGTCAACCAAATTCGGCCACCGAACGCAAATCCAAGCAACAGTTGCTGGACGAAATCTCAGGGCTCCGGCATGTCGTGGCGTTGCATGCGGGCATCCTCGATATCGCCGGTGACGCGATTATTTCGATCGACGAAAATCACAAAATCGTTCGCTTCAATCAGGGCGCGGCGCGCATTTTCGGTTACCTGCCACAAGAGATAACCGGCGAGCCGCTGGGAAACCTCGTTCCGGTGCGATATCGCGGCGAGCATAGCAAGCATTTGGAAAATTTCGCGGCTGCGGAGACGCCGGCCCGGTTGATGGGGCAGCGCGGCGAAATCATCGGGCTGAGAAAAGACGGCACCGAGTTTCCGGCGCGGGCGTCGGTATCGAGATTCGAGCTGGGCGGCGAGATCGCCCTGACCGCCTATCTGACCGATCTGAGTGAGCTCAGACGGGCGGAGGACGCGGCACGGAAGAGCCAAGACGAGCTTGCGCAACTGACGCGCATCGGATTGTTGGGAGAAATTTCGAATTCGCTGGCGCACGAACTCAATCAGCCTCTTGCGGCGATCCTTACCAATGCCCAGGCGTTGACGCTGCAGATCGATGCCGATCCGACCGATTTCCATGCCTACCTCGAGACCGTCAGAAAGACGGTCGCGGATGTGGTCGACGATGCACGCCGAGCCGGAAAAGTAATTAAACGGCTGAGGACATTGTTGACGTCGAGCGAGCAGAAAGTCGAGATCGTCGATATTAATCAATTGGTTGGCGCGGTCCACGACCTCCTGCGAAGTGAGTGCATCATGCGACAAACGAATTTGGAGATTGAACTCCATCCCGACCTTCCCAAGGTGTCCGGCGATCGCATTCGGCTGCAACAAGTTCTTTTGAATCTTATGTCGAACGCCTTCGACGCGATGGACGGTATGGATCCCACCGATCGGCATCTGGTGGTTCGCACCAGCCAGGCGGGGCCTGGCGCGGTGGAGATCTCCGTCAGCGACACCGGGACTGGTTTCGCCGGGGAACCGTACCGCCGCCTTCTCGAGCCGTTTTACACCACCAAGGACCAAGGACTGGGAATGGGGCTTGCCATCTCATCAACGATTATGCAGGCGCACGGCGGCCGATTGTGGGGCGAAAACAATCAGGATCGCGGCGCCACATTCTATATCACGGTCCCAATGACCGGCGCGGTCGCGGCGGCAGCCGACGAGTTGCTGGCACCGGCGCGCGGTCAATCTCTCGAGTTCGCCGAGAGTGACGCCGCCGCGGAGTCGGAAACCGTTTTTATCGTCGATGACGATCCTTCGATTCGCCGGTCGATGGCGCGCTTGCTCGAGTCGAACGGATATACGGCGGAAGTCTTTTCATCGGCGGAGGAGTTTGTCCGACGCGATCACTACGACGGCTATGGTTGTCTTTTGGTTGATCTTTACATGCCTGGGGAAACCGGGCTCGACCTCCAGGAAATGCTCCTCGAGTCCCACGAATACGTCATGCCGGTCATATTCATCACCGGCGCCGGCGACACTTCGAGCGGCGTTCGCGCCATGAAACAGGGGGCTTTGGACTTTCTGATCAAGCCGGTCGAAAACAGGACGCTGTTGGACGCCGTCGCACGCGCCATCGATATCGACCATCGGACCCGAGACCGGCACGAACAAGTCGTGACCGCATCCGAAAGAGTGGCGACGCTGACGCCACGCGAGGGTGAAATCATGGACCTGGTGGTCCAGGGACTACGAAACAAACAGATCGCCGGCACACTGGGAATCAGCGAAAAAACCGTCAAGGCCCATCGTGGGCGGGTCATGGAGAAGGTCAGGGCAAATTCGGTAACCGACTTAGTACGGATTTCCCAATCCGCCGCCGAAATCCAATAGTTCACGCCGATGCGCCGGGCGCGTCTTCGAACGTATAGGGCTTAACAGCCCGTTGACGAAGTCGGCACTGGACACAAGCGGCCTGGTCTGATTCTTTGACGTTCTGATTTGACCGGGGGATTCGCTGATGACGATGGGACAGCAGAAGGATCGTCAGGGGGACTTGATGGTAGGCTGGG
>JAKZSU010000080.1:0-2597 GCA_047517485.1 Alphaproteobacteria bacterium | reverse complement strand
CCTGGGGAAAACGTGGACGAGCCAAGCTCGCCCGCATTTACCACAGGCCCATCAACAGCAACTTTCTTCTCAAAATTATCGGTCATGTTCCGGTCCTCCTTGGACACTTCGATTAAGCCAATTCTGTGTCCAAGGAAATCGCGTCCGACTCAGTTACTGTTCGCCCTTGCCCGAATTTTGCATGGCGGCGAAGGCGTCTTCCCAGTTTTTTCCGTCGAAGAGTGCCAGTTCGACGTCTGGGGCCAGTACGTCGAAATCGTCTAGGCAGCGGATGTTGATGTTGTACATCGTCGGCGCGTTTCTCGGGTGCGAGAAAGGGTGGATGCCGCACGTCGTGCAGAACAAATGCTGGGCGATCTTTTTGTTGAATTGATAACGCCGCAGGTTTTCTTCGCCGCTGAGCAGCCTGAATCTCTCTGGCGGGACGTTGTGGTGCACGGCGCCTTTTTTGGCGCAGATCGAGCAGTTGCATTCGTCGAGATCGGCGAGGTCGGTGTCGACCTCGAAAGTGACCGCGCCGCAATGGCAACTTCCGTGATAGGTCCGCATGGGGGGCTCCCGAAGGTCAGAGGTGGTTTTGAAAGAGCGCTCATTCGCCGCGCAGGCTGTCCTCGCATTGGCTCGGGCGCGCAGTCGCGCTTGCCAAGTCGCGGGAACGCGGTTTGGGTTTTTTTGCAGGACGCCACCTAACTGCCTCGCCGCAGGCGGCGGTCCCAGACTGTTGCGGCGATTAGGCCGGCGAAGGCAGCGAGTTCGGCGATCCAGTTGTAGGTGGCGAACATGGTCCAGAGGATGACCGCCAGGCCGATTGCCGCGAGGAGGATCGGGCGGTGGTTGCGGTGGAGGCGGTAGCCCGGCGCGATCGCCGCGACCGCGATGGCGTAGAACGCGGCGATCGCGACCGCCCATAGGCCTTCGTCGGTCGGCAGCGCTATGCCGGCGAGCGCCAGCAGCGCGACCAGGCATAGGGTGCCGTAGCAGGCGATCAGGGCGAGCGCGGTCGGCCAGAGGCCGAGTTTTGTCGCGGCGTCTTTCATCAGAGGTCAGAGACCAGAGACCAGAGACCAGAGACCAGAGACCAGAGGACAGATGATTTGGTGTTGCTGCTATAGGCCGTCGAGCAGGAATAGATCGCCGGTGGAGCCGTCTTGGCGGGCTTTGCGGTAGGGGGCGTATTCCGACGAGTCGTACCAGGCGCGCGCGGTGTCCTTGTCGGCGAATTCTATGATCACCGCGACCGAGGGCTGGCCGGCCGCGCCTTCGAGGTGCGCGGGCTCGCCGCGCGAGAGATAGCGGCCGCCCGCCGCCTCGACCTGGGCCTGGACGTTGGGGATGTAACTCTCGACCCACGACGGGTCGGTGACGGTGATGGTGCCGATGATGTATGCGGACATGTTTTTTATCTCCCTGCCGCTGGCGCGACCGCTTCGGTTGAGAAGCCGCTGGCGCGGCCGCTTCAGTTTTGAATATTACGCGGCGGCAGAGTGGCGCAATCTCGTGGCGAACGCACTTCGCGGCGTGGCCTGGTCACTTACCTGTTATCGCTTCCCTGGTCATGACGCCTTGCCTCGGGGAACAGCCAGATGCCGAGGACCATCAGCGCACCGAGCGCCAGGGCGAGCCAGCCGATCGCCGGCACGCCGGCCGCGCGCTCGAACCACAGCATGGCGCCGGCGACCGCGGCGACCATCAGCGACAGCAGCAGTTTGAGATGCGACGGCATGGCGTTTTCTCCCCGGCGGGTTTCGGTTAGTGTAACGGAGTATACCAAACCGCGATGCGCAAGCCTCCTCGCGGTTTGTATGGCGTTCAAGCGCCACGCAGTTGTTTTAATGGGCGTTCAAGCGCCACGCAGGCTGGCCTCGCATAAGCTCGGGCGCGCGGTCGCGCTTGCCGGCCTGTGATGAGTTTCACTCAATGCAGGGCGGGATTAGACGGGGAGAGGCGATGAAACGCTATTTGGGCGAGCGCACCATCGATGGCATTCGGGTGACGGTCGACGGCGAGACGCTGGGGATGCGCGACGATATCGCGGCGCTGTCCGACACCGGGTTCGAATGGACCTACGAGGGCGCGGCGCCGGCGCAGCTCGCCTTGGCGCTGCTCGCCGATCACTTGGGCGACGACGCGCGGGCGCTGGCGCTGCATGACCGGTTCATGCGCGCCGTGGTGGCGAATTTTGAGAACGACTGGGAGATGACGGGCGCCGATATCGACGCGGCTCTGGAGGTGATAAACTTTTAAAGCACGTTCAAGCGCCACGCAGGCTGCCTCGCATTGGCTCGGGCGCGCGGTCGCGCTTGCCGGCCTGCGCCTCGCGCAGTCCGGTGATTTTAAAGGGCGTTCAAGCGCCACGCAGGCTGGCCTCGCATTAGCTCGGGCGCGCGGTCGCGCTTGCCGGCCTGCGCGAGCCGTGCGGTCCGGTTGTTTATAAGGGCGTTCAAGCGCCACGCAGGCTAGCAGTCTGTCGGACTTTGGGTTGGATTTCCCTTAGAATCGCAGGATGAGCAACTTCGTGGACTGTGATCGGGACCAGGCGTTTCTGCTTCCTCCCGATCTGCGGGACTGGATCCCGGCGGATGATTTGGCGCACTTCG
>JAKZSU010000079.1:0-25634 GCA_047517485.1 Alphaproteobacteria bacterium | reverse complement strand
GGTGTTCATGAGCATCTCCTCGGAGAAACTCCGAAAAGTGCTCCATCCAATTCAAATCGACACCATGCATTTTCGCTTCAAACCCCGCAGAAATCCTGGCTCTCAAAGCCAGCACCGCTCAGTTAACCGGACAGCAGTGATGCAGAACGACATATCGATCGTAGGTCGTTAGACCGTCTTGCCCGGTTCGCTCGTGCTTCAACAGCAGCAAACCGTCGATGACGGTCTGCCTTTCGGCAGACGACAAGTCTCGAACGCTTCTCCGCGTTGCCATCAATTTACCTCCCCACTTTTGGCGATTGGTAAGCTGAATGCTCCGCTTCCCCCGTTTCCCACTCCGGGCGTCGGGACAATGACGTACCGAGGGACTCGATCGACACTTCGCTCGCGCGCGAGGGCGACACCGTGCGAGACGCGGCTAGGTTTTCTTCGTCCCGGTCTGGATGCTTGCCGGCCCTAGCTTTCCGAAATTTATTTTCGATGCCTTGGTATGCCGAGTTCGGATTGATCTCGGCAGGTCTGATCTCGAGCGTAGGAGGATTTTTGTATTCAACCATCCCCGTCACTCCCGTGGACATTATCGGGAAATCTACTCTCACCCCAGAGCATATGCAAGCATAGCGGGAATAATATTTTTGTCTCAACCTTTAGATGATGATTGTGAATTGCTGACCAGAGCTTCCCTCCGGGCCAGGCCTCGATACCAACGAAAGATACTCACCACCCGGTAAGCAACCGAGAGTTTAAGCGAAGTTATCAATTGGGCTGGTGCTTTCCCGTCACTTGCTTTTGAGATCAAGATTGTGTCCGATTATTAATCGACTGGCTCGTTGCAAAAACGTTTTGGCTATAATCGCGCCCTTGAAGAGAGACGAAATCGGGTATGGACTTATCGACATGGATCGAGCGCTGGGCGGCCTTCGCCCCTGACCGGCCCGCGATCATCTGCGATGGCGAGGATCTTAGTTACGCCGCGCTCGACGCGATGATCGGGCGCATCGCCGGCGGCTTGCGCGCGCGCGCCGGTGTCGGGCGCGGCGATCGGGTTGCGTTTCTCGGCGCCAATTGTCCGGAGATGATCGCGCTCACCTTCGCCTGCGCCCGCCTCGGCGCGATGGTGGTGCCGCTCAATTGGCGCCTCGCGCCGCCCGAGCACGGCTATATTCTCGATCATTGCGGCGCCGGCGTGCTGGTCTGCGAGCCCGACTTAATGACGGTCGGCGAGACCATCGCCGAAACCGTCGCCGAGTCGGTGGCCGACCTCCGTTTGCTCTCGACCGCGCCCGACGGCGGATTGTTTGCCGCCGCGCCGGACACCAGCCGCACCCCGCCTGTCGACGGCGCCACGCCGCTGCTCGTGGTCTATACCTCGGGCACCACGGGTAAACCGAAGGGCGCGGTGCTGACCCAGGACGCCTTGTTCTGGAACGCGGTCAATTCGACCCACATGCACGATCTCACCAGCGCCGACCGGGTGCTCACCACCGCGCCGCTGTTTCATGTCGGCGGGCTCAACGTCCAGACCCTGCCCGCATTGCATGCCGGGGCCACGGTTCTTCTTCATCGCCGCTTCAATGCCGGTGCGGCGCTCGCGGCCATCGCCGCCGATCACCCGACCCTCGCGGTCTTCGTGCCGGCGCAGATCCAGGCGATGGTCGATCACCCGAATTGGACCAAGACCGATCTCGCCAGCCTGCGCATGGTGACCACCGGCTCGACCATCGTGCCGCTCGCGGTGATCGACGCGTTTCACGCCCGCGACGTGCCCGTCGTCCAGGCCTACGGCTCGACCGAGACCGCGCCGATCGCGGCGTACCTCCGCGCCGATCACGCACGCGACCATGTCGGCTCGACCGGATTGCCGGCGCTCCATTGCGATCTGCGCATCGTCGACGACGACGGCGCGCCGGTTGCGGCCGGCGAACGCGGTGAAATCCAGGTGCGCGGGCCCAACGTGATGGTCGAATATTGGGCCGACGCGGCGGCCACCGAAGCGGCGTTCGCCGACGGTTGGTTCCTGAGCGGCGATATCGGCCACTTTGACGAAAACGGCTTTCTCTTCATTGACGACCGGTTGAACGACGTGATCATTTCCGGCGGCGAAAACATCTACTCCGCCGAACTCGAAGCGGTGCTCGACCAGGACGCCCGCATCGCCGAGGCCGCCGTCATCGGCCGCGCGGAAGAGCGCTGGGGCGAAGTCCCGGTGGCCATCGTCGTCGCCGCCGATCCGGCGCTCGACACGGGCGCGGTGCTCGCCCTGTTCGACGGGCGTCTCGCGCGCTTCAAGCACCCGAAGGATGTAATCTTCTGCCAATCCCTGCCGCGCAACGCGATGGGCAAGATCGAGAAATTCACCCTGCGCGAACGGTACGCGGGTTGATTTCAGGGCGGCGATGATATGTAGCATATTGGCAGCGGCATGGGTGCCGGCCGAGCCGCAACAGCTAGTGGATAAAATCTAACAGATGGACCCCATACGATCCGCATTCCCGGTTTCTCGATAGGAGAGCGCCGGCCGGCGATGTGGGGGCATCGTCAAGGGCGCTCGACGCCGCGAGAAGCCGGGAATGCGGACCTGTTGGGCGGCTTACCAGGCCCGCCGGCCGGGTTGCCCGATGCTTGTGATGCGCCGGCATCACGGCGCATCGGGCGCCAAACCGGGCGAGCCTGGTAAGCCGTCGTCTGGCGTCCATCTGTTAGATTCCCTCCACTAGGAGCGATTGCCGCATGAACGTCGTCGTCAAATGTCTCAAAACCATGGTTCGCTCGATCGCGAATGCGGTGACGGGACGCGCGCTCAAATCTACCAACCCCGATTTTCACATGGCTTTGGGTTCTGCTCACGCCGAGCAGGACCGGTTGCCGCAGGCGCTCGCGCATTGGCAACGCGCGGTCAATCTGGAACCCAAGGCGAGCGACGCCTGTATCGCCTACGCGCGGTTGATTCGCCAGGTCCATCCGCCGGCGTTCGACCGCGATGTCGAGCAAGCGCTGATCGCCTGCTTCGCCGCGCCCGGCGTCGAATATCAGAACCTCGCCGAGGCCACCGCCCGGCAGGTGCGCGCCAGACATGGGCTTGACCGCGAACGGGCGGCGGCCTGGGCGGCGGCGCTGGGACGCGATAATGCCGGGACCGACGACCAGGCGATGGGCGAATTTCTCGCCGATCCCCTGCTCGCGGCGTTGCTGTCGCGGACGATCAACGTCGATGACGAACTCGAGCTGTTTCTGACCGCGGCGCGGCGAACCCTGCTGCTGGCGCCCGACGCGGCGATCGCGGTCGCCGAGCCGGGGCTCCGGCTGATGGCGCTGATCGCCTGGCAATCGCATATCAATGGCTACGCGTTTTGGCAGGACCAAGACGAGGGGGACAAAATCGATCGGCTTCGGGGCGCCATTGAGGCCGCGCTCGCCGCCGAGCCACCGGCGTTCGACGATCTCGTCTTGCCGCTCTGCCGTTTTGCTATGTATGCGCCGCTCTCGCGCCTCGCCGAGGGCGCGCGTTTGCTCGAGCGGCCGCTCGACTCCTGGCCCGCGTTCCTGCAACCGGTGCTGCGACACACGCTCGCAAATGCGATCGAAGAGGCGGCGATCGGCGCCGACATCGTCGCCATCGGCGACATCGTCGACGCGACATCGCGCGAGGTTCGCGCGCTTTACGAGGCAAGCCCGTACCCCTGCTGGTTGGCGATCGAATATGACCAACCGGGCGATATTTGGGCGCGCCTGACGGCGCGGTTTCCCGATAGCATCATACATCCGTTTCCCGACGCACGACGCGAGATGCTGGTGGCCGGCTGTGGCACCGGCCGACATCCGATTGCCCGCGCCTTGTCGCATCCCGAGCTGGAGATCCTGACGATCGACCTCAGCAAGCGCAGTTTGGCCTATGCGGTTCGCATGACAAGGAAACTCGATGTCGACACCGTCGAATTCAGGCATGGCGATATTCTCGATCTCAAAGCCCTGGGACGTGACTTTTCGCTGATCGAGAGCATCGGAGTGCTGCATCGCATGGCGGATCCGTTGGCGGGTTGGCGGGTGCTGAGCGCGCTGTTACGGCCGGGCGGGATGATGAAGATCGGCCTGTACAGCGAGATCGCGCGGCGCGGCCTCATTCCAGTGCGCGACAAAATTCGCGATTTCGGATTGCGGGCGACGCCGGAGGATATGCGCGCGCCGCGCCGCCGCATCCAGGCGGGCGGGGCGGATGAAGACCTGTCCGGCGGGCTCAGGACCGAGAGCTTTTATCACCTCGACGAGTTGCGGGACCTGGTGTTCCACGTCATGGAACATCGCTTCACGATCCCGCGGATCGCCGATGATCTCGGAGCCCTGGGGCTGGACTTCATCGGCTTCGAGTTGAGCGACGATCGAGCCGCACGGCAATACGCGCTGCTCAATCCGCAAGACCCGGGCATGACCGACTTGGCCGGCTGGGCGGCGTATGAGGAGCGCTATCCCGAGACCTTCATCGGCATGTACCAGTTCTGGTGCCAAAGGCCGGCGGCGGGGTGAGCGGCGCGGCGGGCGATTTCGCGCGGCCAGAGAATGCTCTAGAATTCATCCATGAGCGCGAAATACCAACCGAATCCGGAGCAGCTGGCGCTGTTTCCCGACGTGTCCGGCAACACGATCAATGGGGTGGGCGAAACCGCGCCGCGGCGGCCGACGCCGATCTACTGGCATCGCCCCGAGGCGATCGCGCACGGCAAGCTGCAGCAATGGATGGTCGAGCGCTTCATCGCCGAACCGGAGCTGGCCAACGTCCACCAACGCTTCGGCGGCCGCGGCCCCCGCGGGCTCGCGCGGGTGGCGGGCACCCAACAAGAAAAGACCGCGCACGCTTGGGGCGACGACGTTAAATCCTTCGCGCTGGCGCACGAGGCCGATTTGGTTGGCATCGCGGCGGTCGATTCGGCATGGGTGTTCGAAGGCTTCGCGGTTGCCGCGCCGTGGGTGATCATGCTCGGGGTGGCGATGGATCACGCGGCGCTCGCCACCGCGCCGACCAACCGCGCCGGGCTCGAGGTCCAGGCGCAATACAATCGCGGCACCCGGGCGGCGCGCACCCTCGCCAACCATATCCGCACCCTCGGCTGGAACGCCGACGCGCACGGCGGCCCGTGGGCGGGCCCCCTCACCTTGATTCCGCCGGCGCTGGCTTGCGGTTTTGGCGAATTGGGAAAACACGGCTCGATCATCAATCGCCAGTATGGCTCGTCGTTCCGCCTCGCCGCGGTGACTACCGATCTGCCGCTGATCGCCGATGGCATCGACGATTTCGCCGCCGACGATTTTTGCACCGCCTGCCGGGTCTGCGTCGATGCCTGCCCACCCGGCGCCATCGTCCACGACAAGCAGATGGTGCGCGGCACCGTCAAATGGTCGGTCGACTTCGATAAATGTATCCCGTATTTCAATGACACGCTGGGCTGCGGGATCTGCATCGCCGTCTGCCCGTGGAGCCGCCCGGGTGTCGCGCCCAATCTCGCGGCGCGCAAGACGCGGCGCCGCCGGCTCGGCCGGGGCGACAAGGAAAAGCAATCGAACGAGGACTGACAAATGTTGACGATGTCGAGGCGGCGGAAAGATTGGATCGCGCTATTCGTGCTCTGCGCGGGCCTAAACTATGCGCCCGGCGCGAACGCCGAGACCGTGTGGCGGATGTCGAATTGGGTGCCGCCGAGCCATCTGCTCACCCGCGAGGTGCTTGCGCCGTGGATCGCCGATGTCGCGCGGGTCACCGAGGGGCGGGTGCGGATCGAAGCCTTGAAGGCGCCGCTCGGCAAGCCGCCGGCGCATTTCGATATCGCCGCCGACGGCATCGCCGACGTGACCATCGGCGTGCACGGCTATACCCCCGGCCGGTTCACCCTCACCCAGGTCGTCGAACTGCCGTTCCTCAGCGATAGCGCCGAGGTTTTGTCGGTCGCCTATTGGCGCACCCACCAGGCTTATCTCGCGGCGG
The DNA here is from genome assembly GCA_047517485.1 of Alphaproteobacteria bacterium. GTDB lineage: Bacteria > Pseudomonadota > Alphaproteobacteria > UBA7887 > UBA7887 > JAKZSU01. Next base: position 19,660 of record JAKZSU010000079.1, on the reverse strand, counting down.
CCAACGAACACGACGGGGTGCACGTCCTCGGTCTATGGACCCACGGGCCCGGGCATATCTTCAATTCGCGGCGGCCGATCAAAAAGCTCGACGATCTCGTCGGGCTCAAGTTCCGCGTCGGCGGCGGCTTGGTCAGCGATATATCCGAGGTATTGGGGACCGTCGGGGTGCCGGCACCGGCGACCAAGGCCTACGAATTGCTGTCGAACGGAGTCGCGGAGGGGATCTTCTTCCCCACCGAATCCGTGGTGTTCTTCAATTTGGCCAAGCTGATGCGCTACGCCACCCTGGTGCCCGGCGGTCTCTACAACGCGTCGTTTTTCGTCATCGTCAACCAGGCGCGGTGGGACGCGATCGACGCCGCGGATCGGGACGCGATCATGGCGGTCTCGGGCGAGGTTCTGGCGCGCCGCGCCGGGCAGGCCTGGGATACCGCGGACAAGACCGGATTGCGCGACCTGATCACCGAGGGGGTGCGGATTTCGGTCCTCGGCACGCCGGCGTTGCTGTCGCTCAAACAACGCCTCGCCTTCGCCGAACACGATTGGGTGGCGCGGGCCAATGCCCTTGGTGTCGATGGCGCCTTGATCGCCGCCGCGCTGCGTACCGAGATCGTCGCCGCGCGATGAGCGCGCGCGCGAGCCGCGCGATCGAGGTCTGCCTCGGCGGCCTCGGCGGGCTCGCTTTATTGGCGATGATGGCGGTGACGGTGATCGACGTGGCGGGACGCAGCCTGCTCGATCGGCCGCTCCCCGGCGGCTTCGAATTGACCGAAATCCTGCTCGCCTTGATGATCTTTCTCGGGCTGCCGCTGGTGTCGATGCGTGGCGGCCACGTTACCATCACCCTCGCCGACTCTTGGTTCGCGCCGCGCGCGGCGCGGCTGCGTGACCGGGTGATCGCTCTGGGTTGCGCGACGATTTGCGGCGTCATCGCCTGGCGCCTATGGGTGCTCGGCGACCGTTTCCTGAGCTACGGCGATGTGTTCGATTTTCTCCCCCTATCCAAGGCGGCCATCGCTTTCCCGATGAGCGTGTTGGCGGCGGTGGCGGCGATTCTGCTTGTCGTGCGCGCGTTCAACGCCCAAGACGCGCCGCGCCGGTGATCGAAGTCTCAATCGGCTTTGCCGCGCTGTTCGCGCTTATTCTGCTGCGGCTGCCGATCGGCTTCGCCATGGCGCTGGTCGGCTTCCTCGGCATCGGCCATATGATCGGCTGGCGCCCCGCCTTGGCGCTGGTGCAGCAGATCACCTTCGACACCGGCCTCGCGTATGAGCTTTCGGTGGTGCCGCTGTTCGTGCTGATGGGCAACTTGGTTGCGCGGGCGGGGCTCTCGGGCGAGCTCTATACCGCGTCGCACGCCTGGCTTGGGCACCGGCGCGGCGGCTTGGCGATGGCGACCATCGTCGCCTGCGGCGGATTCAGCGCGATCTGCGGCTCCAGCCTGGCGACCGCGGCGACCATGGCCAAGGTGGCGATGCCGTCGATGCGCCGTTTCGGTTACGCGGATTCGCTCGCCGCCGGATCGATCGCCGCCGGCGGCACATTGGGAATCCTCATCCCGCCGAGCGTCATCCTGGTGCTCTACGGCATCATGACCGGCTCCGATATCGGCCTGTTGTTCGCCGCCGGCCTGCTCCCCGGCCTCCTCGGCGTGCTCTGCTATATCGCCGCGATCGCGGTAATCACCCGGCGCAATCCAGCGCTCGGCCCGAGCGATGTCCGCCAAGATCTGGCCGCGCGCTTACGCGCGACGGCGCGGGTCTGGGGCGTGTTAGTGCTGTTCGCAGTGGTGATGGGCGGCATATACACCGGCCTTTTCACCCCGACAGAGGCGGCCGGGATCGGCGCTTTCGGCGGGTTGTTGTTCGCCGCCTGGCGGCGCCGCTTGTCGCTGGGCGCGCTGGCCGCCATTCTGACCGAGTCGGTGGAGACCACGGCGATGTTGTTTTTCGTCCTCATCGGCGCCCTGCTGTTCTCCAGCTTCGTCAATCTGGCCGGGCTTCCCGATGCGCTCGCGACCTTGGTCGCCGGCCTCGATCAGCCGCCGCTGATCATCCTCGGGGTTATTCTGCTGCTCTATCTGGTGATGGGGTGCGTGCTGGAAAGTCTGTCGATGGTGCTGCTCACCGTGCCGGTCTTCTACCCCTTGGTCGCCGATCTCGGTTTCGATTTGATCTGGTTCGGCGTGGTCGTTGTCGTGGTCACCGAGATCAGCCTGATCACCCCGCCGATCGGCCTCAATGTCTTCGTCTTGCGGAGCGTGCTGCCGGATGTCCCCACGCGCGAAATATTCCGCGGCGTCGTACCGTTCTGGTGCGCCGATATCGTGCGGCTGTCGATTATCGTGCTGGTGCCCGGTTTGGCGCTTTGGCTACCCGCGCTGATCCGTTGATCAGGCGAGCAGATTGAGCCCGCCGCCGGCGCCTTGAAGCAAAGTCACCACGTACGCGTTCTTGACTGTCGAACCGGCGCCGAAGGTAAATCCATTCTGGGTCGCTTCCGAGTCCTTGAGAATCAGGAAGCGGCGGACAAATTTGTCGATAAATTCGGGGTCCTGGAGGTCCTCGATATCGAGACGTTTGTCGATCAACGCTTTCTGTTTTTCGATCGATTGGAGCGCGATCTCGATCGGCAGCTGCAAGGCAAAGGTCACCACCGCGCGCAGCACTTTGTCGCCCAAGATATTGTAGGTGTTCTCGACCTTACCGATATTACGCTTGAAATATTCGACCTCGCGCAGCGCCGGATTCTGCTCGCCAAGAAATTTTTCGAACTCGTTGACCTTGTACTTCTCGACGATCTCGCGCAGGAACGAGTTGGTCCCGAGCTTGAGGGTGCCGACATCGCCCAAGGCGAACGCGGTGGCGATCTGCTTGAAACGCGGATCGATCAGCTTGTTCATGAGCGCGCCTTTGTCGTCGATCGACTCGCTCATCACTTTCCTGATACGGCCCATGTACTGGATTTCCTCGTCCATGCCGAAAGCCGACAAGGCGACCGCCATTAGGCGGCGATTGTTGAGGAAATCGTCGATGGTCTCGACCTTTTTGGCCTCTTTCATGAAATAGGCGACCTCACGCTCTATCAGCGGCCCTTTTTCGAACAGCGAAAATTGCTTTTCGCGGGTTTTCGTAAGGGCCTGATAGATCGGAAACGCGGGCTGGCTCGCACCACCAAAATCACTGCCTAATATGCCGACCATAAATACCTTTCCGGGCGTCTCGGACGCACCGATATGAGGATAAAAATGGGGTGTCACCTTGGTAAAAGCAAGCGGCGTGCCAGCATCCGGTAGCGCCGAACCGGGGCATCACGGTGGGCACGGTAAGCCCAACCCGCCAAGACCGGGCAATTCTTGCCGCCCCTCACCCAATATCGGTCATATGCCGGGCCCTCTTTTCCCTACCCGGGCCTTCCTATATAAGAAGCCGCCGTGAGCGGTGGCCGGACCAGGGGTTCGGCCACGCTTGGTAGTCGCCCGGCGCGACCAGAGAACAGTAGGGAGACCCTAGTCCGATGCGATATACTGCCCGCCCGTTGCGTGTCGCCCTGATCGGTTGGGTCACCGCGGCATTTGCCTTTACCGTTCTATCGCTGCCGCTGATGGTGAATGCCGAGGATCAACCCTCGGTCCGGCTCGCGGTGCTAAATTTCGGCACCGTCAATTGGGAACTCGACGTCATCGCCGAACATGGTCTTGATGTCGCCAATGGCGTAACCCTCGATGTCGTCCGCCTGGCGAACAAGAACGCCACCTCGATCGCGCTCAACGCCGGCGACGTGGATATGATCGTCAATGATTGGATTTGGGTCTCGCGCCAGCGCGATGCCGGTTTCGATTTTACCTTCGTGCCCTATTCCGAGGCCGCCGGCTCGGTGATGGTCCATCCGGACAGCGGGATCAACAGTCTGATGGACCTCGACGACAAGATCATGGGGATCGCCGGCAGCCCGCTCGACAAGAGTTGGCTGCTGCTTCGGGCCTATACCTTGAAGACGTTTGGCAAGGATCTCGGTGAACTGGTCGAGCCCGCCTATGCCGCGCCGCCACTGCTCAACGAAAAGTTCCGCCAGCAGGAATTCGACAGTGTCCTCAACTACTGGAATTACACGGCGCGTCTAAGGGCCCGCAACATGAAGGAACTGATCAAGGTCCAGGATCTCCTGCCGGCGCTCGGAGTCGAGGGCCGCTTGGCCTTGATCGGCTATGTGTTCGGCGAACAATGGGCGGCCGACAATCCGCGTGCGCTGGCCGGTTTTCTCGCCGCCTCGGCGGCGGCGCGCCAGATCATGCTGGAGTCGGATGACGAGTGGACCCGGCTGATGCCGCTGACCGGCGCCAAGGACGAAGCGACGCTGATCGCCTTCCGCGACGGGTTCCGCGAAGGTATCCCAAAGGCTCTGGGTCCGGAACAAGCGCAAGCGATCGCGACCGCGTTTGGCATCGTCGCCGAACTCGGCGGCCGCGCGCTGGTCGGCAAAAGCACGCAACTCGCCCCCGGCACGGTTTGGGCCGGCCAGCAATGAACCGCCTGATCACCTCGATCAACGGCATGGGGCACGCGTGGATGCGCGTGCTGTCCTTGCTGTTGTTGGTGGTGATCTGGGAAATCGCCGCGGTCACGGCGCAATCGCGCGGCCTACCCGAACCCTGGGAAGTGGCGCTCTCTTTCTACGACAATCTGATTTACGGCGATTTGTTGAGCGATCTCGGCATCACCCTGTTGCGGGTTCTCGCCGCGTTCATCCTGGCGATGGTGATCGGCACCGCGGTCGGCATCGTCATGGGCGTCAGGCGCTCGGTCGACGGCATGCTCGACGGCTGGCTGATCCTGTTCCTCAATATCCCGGCGCTGGTGACGATCATTCTTTGCTACGTCTGGTTCGGTCTGACCGAGGTCGCGGCGATCACCGCGGTCGCGCTCAACAAAATCCCCAACGTCATCGTCACCGTGCGCGAAGGCGCGCGCGCGATCGATCGCGAGCTGCTCGAAGTGGCGCAGATATTCCGCGTCGATCCGCGCCGCAAGTTCCTCCGCTTCTTCCTGCCCCAGCTCTACCCCTACCTGATGGTCGCCGGCCGATCGGGGATCGCGCTGATCTGGAAGATCGTCTTGGTGGTCGAATTGCTCGGGCGCAGCAACGGCGTCGGGTTTCAGCTTAATACAATGTTTCAACAATTTGATATTGCTGGACTTCTTGCCTATACGCTGGCTTTTGTCGCGGTCATGTTGTTGGTCGAAATTGGCCTTGTCGAGCCGCTGGAGCGGCGGATGACGCGGTGGCGCAAATGACCACGACCGAACTGCAGATCCGCATCGATCGCAAGGCCTATCCGACCGGCTCGGGTCACGGCGACCGCCTGGCGATCGAGGACTTGGCGTTCGACGCCCCGAAGGGCCAGTTCGTGTGCATCGTCGGTCCGTCCGGCTGCGGCAAGACGACGATGCTCAATATCGTCGGCCAACTCGACCGCGACGCCGACGCAAGCGTCGGGTTCAGCGACGGCACCGGCATCGCGGACACGCGTATCAGCTACATGTTCCAGACGCCGCGCCTGCTGCCGTGGGCGAGTGTGCGCGAGAACGTCGGCATCGTTCTCAAAGACGGCGGCGCGGCGGACGGGCGGGTCGAGAACCTGCTCGGCCAAATGGAACTCGGCGACGCGCTCGATGAATTTCCCAACCGCTTGTCCGGCGGCATGCAACGCCGTGTCGCCCTCGCGCGCGCCTTCGTCACCGAGCCCGATTTGCTATTGCTCGACGAGCCCTTCGTGTCGCTCGATGTGCCGGTGGGCAACCGCCTGCGCGGCATCCTGCTCGATCTCTGGGCGGCGCGGCCGACGACGGTCCTGTTCGTCACCCATGACCTGCGCGAGGCGATCTACCTCGCCGACCGCATCCTGTTCCTGTCGCGCGGTCCGTCGCGGGTGATCCTGGACGTGCCGGTGCCGCTGTCCCGTCCCCGCGAAAATGAATCGGACGAGCTCGAGACCTTTCGCCGAGATCTTTTGACCCGCCATGAATCGCTTCTCCATGGCTTGATCGATGAAATCCAGGACGCCGGCACGGACACCGCCGACGAACGCGGAACAACCGGGGGCATTACGTGAACGAGAAGACCATTGAGACAACAACCGAAGGGGTGCTCGAGTTACGCGACGTGGTCAAGAGCTATGGCCCGCGCAAGGCCCTCGATGGTGTCGATATATCGATTGCCGGGGGCGAATTCGTTGCCCTGCTCGGCCCCAATGGCGCCGGCAAGACCACCCTGTTCCAACTGTTGACCGGTCTTTTCGTTGCCGACAGCGGCGCGATCAAGGTCGATGGCCACGACATCCGCCACAACGCGGTTCCGGCGCTGGCCGGTATCGGCGTGGTGTTTCAGCAACCGACCCTCGATCTCGATCTCTCGGTCGCCGAGAACCTCCGCTTTCATGCCAACTTGCACGGCATCGGCGGCAGCGACGCCAAACAACGTATCGACCATGGCCTCGCCCAGCTCAAACTCTCGGATCGCGCGAAAGACATTGCGCGCGCGCTGTCCGGCGGCCAACGCCGACGCGTCGAACTGGCGCGGGCGCTTATTCATCGCCCGCGCGTGTTGCTGATGGACGAACCCACCGTCGGCCTTGACCCGTCGAGCCGTCGTGACCTTCTATCCTACGTGCTTGAGCTGCGCGACGAACGCAACATGGCGATTCTTTGGGCGACCCATCTGGTCGACGAGGCCGAGCAATCGGATCGCGTCATCGTGCTTCACCAGGGCCACGTCCTGGCCAGCGGCAGCCCAGCCGAACTGATCGCGGAAACCGGGGCGGCGGATCTGCACGATGCTTTCGTTTCGATGACCAGCTCCGATAAAGCGAAATAAATACGCCGCAATAGACGCGAGACAGAATGAAAAAATGATTAGCAAGCAATTGAAAATCGCCGCCGCCGCCGTTGCGGCGGCCCTAATGATAGCCGCCGGCGCCGATGCCGCGGGCACCGGGTACATATTTGTCAGCAACGAGATGGATAATACCGTCTCGGTGATCGACGGACAGAGTTTTGAGATCGTCAAGACGATTCCCACCGGCCAGCGACCGCGCGACATGCGGTGGTCGATCGACAAAAGCCAGCTGCTGGTCGCGGTCAGCGGTGACGATCGCATCGATGTCATCGATATCGCCTCGCTCAGCGTCGTCGGCACCATCGAGGCCGGCGAGGATCCCGAGATATTCAACCTCGACCCCTCGGGCCGCATCATCGTCGCCGCCAACGAGGACGACAACCAAGTCACCATCACCGATATCGCCACCGGCAAGCAGGTGCGCGTAGTCGAGGAGGTGGGGATCGAGCCCGAAGGCGTAAGCTTCCGTCACGACGGCAAGGTGGTGTTCGTCACCTCCGAGGTCACCAACACGATATTCGTGATCGATCCGTGGAAGGGCGAGATCATCGCCGAGGTCTTGGTCGGAAATCGCCCACGCCGCGGCTTCGTTACCCCCGACGACAAGGAATATTGGGTCACCAACGAACTCGGCGCCACCGTCAGCATTCTCGACGCCCAAACCTTCGAGCTGCTCGAGGAAATCCATTTCGAAAAGCCCGGCATGCGCGACGAAGACATCAATCCGGTCGATTTCGCGATGACCGCCGACGGCAAGACCGCCTATATCACCCTCGGCCGCGCCCGCCATGTCGCGGTCGTCGATGTCGCCAGTCGCGAAGTCACCGATTATATCCTCGCCGGCGACCGGGTGTGGGGCGCCGCGCTGACCGCCGATGAGAAACTGTTGATCGTCACCAATGGCGCGAGCGACGACATCAGCATCATCGATACCGCCAAGAACATCGCGATCAATTCCGTCGCCGTCGGCCGTACACCACACACCGTCCGAATCGACGACTAGTGCGGGCGATTTTCAGAACCGCGCTGCGGGCGTTCGCCGTCGCGGCTCTGTTCGGCACCGGCATCGCATCCGCTGAGGACGAGCTGCCGACCTTGACCATCGGCTATCTCGACTTGGTTGACGATATTCGCTACGACGATTGGGGCATTCACCCGGTCGATATTCGCTCGGCCACCGCGATCGCCGACCGCCGCGCGTATTCCGGCGCCGCATTGGGTCTCGAAGAACTCAAAAGCCTGAAACGCATCACCAAGACCAATTTCGCGATGGAGCGGGTCTCCGGCACTGGATCGGCGGACCTGATCGCCGCGGTCGAGCGCTTGGTCGAGACCGGCAGCCGGTATTTCTTGATCGACGCCCCGGACGATGTCGTCGCCGAAGTCGCCGCAGGCACGCGGGATCATGGCATCGCCTTGTTCAACACCACCGCCACCGGCGATGCACTGCGCAGCGAATTGTGCCAACCCCACCTGTTCCACACCGCCGCCAGCCGGACCATGCTGACCGACGCCTTGGCGCAGTATCTGGTCTCGCGTAAATGGAACGAAGTGCTGGTGTTGCAGGGCCCACTGCCGCAAGACAAGGAGACCGTGGCCGCCCTCGAACGCTCATCGGTTTTGTTCGGTCTCGAAATCATTGCCATTCGCGATTTCGTTCTCGGTAATGATCCTCGTGCGCGTGAGATGAACGATCTCAATTTTCTCACTGGCGGCGTTGGCAGCGACTATGACTTCCTCTCTGGCGGAGACGACTACGACGTCGTATTCGTAGCCGACAGGGATGGCGAATTCGCACTCGGCGTGCCCTACGCAATTCAAGAACCAGCCCCGGTGGTCGGCGCAAGCGGACTGGTCCCAAGGGTCTGGCATTGGTCGTATTTGCGCCATGGCGCGCCCCAGGTCCATGGCCGTTTCGAGCGCAAGTTCGGCCGTCGCATGGGCGAAAGCGATTGGGGGGCCTGGGTGGCGATGAAGACTATCGGCAATGCGATCGCGCGCACCAAGACCACCGACGTCGCGGCGCTGATCGACACTATGCGCGGCGGCAAATTCAAGGTTGACGGCAGCAAGGGTCCGGGCATGAGTTTCCGGCCGTGGAACAATCAGCTGCGCCAGCCGATCCTGCTCACCCGGGAGAATTGGACGGTCGCCCGCGCGCCGCTCAAAGTATTCGTGAGCCGCACCAACGACCTCGATACCCTGGGCGTTCAGGATCGTGACTCGCTTTGTGAGTTTTGACGCGCCGGCACTGGCGGGCTAAATAACGACTCCCGTCCAGGGGAATAAAGGCCAAGGGAGTTCGAGGCACAGTATGCAACTCAATCACGCGGTCATCGCGGTCACGGCGCTCAGCAGGCGCGAGGTAACCAAGTTCCTGCAACAGAAGGGCCGTTTGTTTTCGGCCTTTGTGCGACCGGGACTTTGGTTGTTCGTCTTCGCCGTCGGTTTTCGCAGCGTATACGGCATAGAAGCCGGCGAACCGTATCCGCAACGCAACGTGCCCTACGAATATTATATCCTGCCCGGGCTCGCCTGCATGGTCCTGTTGTTCAGCGGCATGCAATCTTCGCTATCGATGGTCTACGACCGCGAGATGGGGGTTATGCGCCTGCTGCTAACCGCGCCGCTGCCGCGCTGGTATCTGCTGACCGCGAAACTGCTTTCGGGAACTTTCCTGTCGATCGTGCAGGCCTATGTGTTCCTCCTCATCTGTCTGCCGTTCGCTTATTTCACCAGTCTGAAGGTGGCGTTTACCGATCCTTGGGGCTGGCTCTACGTCCTCCCCGCCCTGATCATGACCGGCATGATGCTCGGCGCGCTCGGGCTGCTGCTCTCGGTGCACATCAAACAGCTGGAAAACTTCGCGGGCACGATGAATTTCGTGATTTTCCCGATGTTCTTCATATCGCCTGCCTTGTTTCCGCTCTGGCGACTCCAGGAGAGCGGCGCTGACCTGGTCTATTGGGTCGCCAATGCCAATCCGTTCACCTACGGCGTGCAGCTGGTGCGCTATGCCAGCGAAGGCCAGTTCTATGGTCTCGGTGCGCTCGTGGTGTGCGGCTGCACCGTCGCCTTCCTGGTCGGCGCGATTTACGGTTACGATCCGCAACGCGGTTTCATGAAGCGCGGCCCGCAAGCCGCGTAGAGGGATCGAGACATGCAGTTCAAGAAGGACTTCATCGATCTCATCGGCGATACGCCGCTGCTGCGTCTCAATCGCGCGTCGGACGAGACCGGCTGCGAGATTCTCGGCAAGTGCGAGTTCCTCAATCCCGGCCAGTCGGTCAAGGACCGCGCCGCGCTGTTCATCATCCGCGACGCCGAGGAAAAGGGCCAACTGCGCCCCGGCGGGGTGATCGTCGAGGGCACGGCGGGCAATACCGGCATCGGCCTCGCCCTGGTCGGCAACGCGCTCGGCTATCGCTCGGTGATCGTCATGCCGGACACCCAGAGCCAGGAAAAGAAGGACATGCTGCGGATGTGCGGCGCCGATCTTCGCCTGGTCCCGGCGGTCCCCTACAAGGACCCCAACAACTACGTCAAATATTCCGGCCGCCTCGCCGACGAGATCAATGCCAACGAGGCCGCCGGCGCGATCTGGGCCAACCAGTTCGACAATGTCGCCAACCGGCAAGCCCACTTCGAAGGCACCGGGCCGGAGATCTGGAAACAGACCGGTGGCCGAATCGACGGCTTTACCTGTTCGGTGGGCACCGGCGGGACGCTGGCCGGGGTCGCCATGGCGCTCAAGGAACGCGATAGAGAGGTTCAGATCTGGGCGTCCGACCCGCTCGGCGCGGCGATCTACAGCCTGTACAAGCCCGACGGCCCGGTGATCGAGGGCGACTCGATCACCGAGGGCATCGGCCAGGGCCGCATCACCGCCAATCTCGAGGGCGCGCCGATCGACGATGCGCAGCAGATCACCGACACCGAAGCGCTGGCTGTCGTCTTCGACCTGATCATCGACGAAGGCCTGGTGATGGGCGGCTCGACCGGTATCAACGTCGCCGGCGCGATCAAGATGGCGAAAGCGATGGGCCCCGGCCACACCATCGTCACCATCCTCGCTGACTCGGGCAGCCGCTACGCGAGCAAGATGTTCAATCCGGAATTCCTTCGGTCGAAGAACCTGCCGGTACCCGATTGGCTGGCGCGGGAGCCGATCCTTGGCCTCTGAACCACTGTTCCGCGATGACGCCTATTGCAAAAGCGCGACCACCACGGTGGTGGCCGTCGATGACCGAGGCATCCAGCTCGATGCCACCATCTTCTACCCCCGCGGCGGCGGCCAACCTGGCGATATCGGCGCGCTGATCGCCGACGACGGCACCACCGTCGAGATCGTCGATACGGTCAAGGGCGACGGCGCCGACGACATACTTCACCGTCCCGCCGACGGCGCGCCAAGCCTCGCTGTCGGCACTTCGGTGACCATGGCGATCGATTGGCAACGCCGCCACGTGCTAATGCGCATGCACACCGCGCTCCACCTGCTGTCGGCGCTGATCGACGGATCGGTCACCGGCGGCCAGGTCGGCGTTGAAAAAAGCCGCCTAGATTTCGACCTCCCCGACACGTCGCTCGACAAGCAAGCGCTCACCGAAGCACTCAACCGCTTGATTGAGGCCGACACGCCCGTGTCAGCGCGCTGGATCACCGATGCCGAGCTCGACGCCCAGCCCGACCTGGTGAAGACCATGTCGGTGGCCCCGCCGCGCGGCGCCGGCCGGGTACGCCTGATCGAGGTCGACGGCGTCGATCTGCAAGCCTGCGGCGGCACCCACGTCGCGCGCACCGGCGAGATCGGCCCCGCGCGCATCGCCAAGATCGAAAATAAGGGCCGCCACAATCGCCGCGTCATCATCCGCCTCGACGAGGCGTCCTAAAAACAGCGACCGCGCCCCTGGGGATAAATCATGGACTACGCCAATCCGGAAGCACTGGTCTCGACAAGTTGGCTTGCCGAGCATCTCGACGCACCCGACGTTCGGGTCGTCGACAGCTCGTGGCACATGCCGCAGCTCGAGCGCGATCCGCGCGCCGAGTTTAGCGAGCGCCATATCCCCGGCGCGGTGTTCTTCGACATCGACGAGATCGCCGACACCGACTCGGACCTCCCTCACATGTTGCCGTCGCCGGAGAAGTTCGCCAGTCGGGTCCGCAAACTCGGCCTCGGCGACGGTTTACGCATCGTCGTCTATGACGCCACCGGGCTCGGCAGCGCGGCGCGCGTGTGGTGGATGTTTCGCGTCTTTGGCCACGCCGACGTCGCCGTGCTCGACGGCGGCCTGCGCAAATGGGTCGCCGACGGCCACCCGGTCGAGGACGGCGAGGCACGCGCCCGCGAGCGCCATTTCACCGCCCGCACGAACTCCTTTCTGGTCCGCGATCTGGTCCAGGTGCGCCGTGCCGCCGACGGCGGCCGCGAACAGATCTTGGACGCGCGTGCCAAGGGCCGTTTCGACGGCAGCGAGCCAGAACCGCGCGAAGGCTTGCGCGGCGGCCACATGCCGGGCGCCCTCAACCAGCCGTTCCTCGAGCTCTACGATAAAGCCAGCCGCACCCTGAAATCGGCCGGCGAACTGATCGCGCTCTACCGCGAAGCCGGCCTCGACCTCACCAAGCCGGTGATCACCAGCTGCGGCTCGGGCGTTACCGCGTGCAACCTCGCGCTCGGCCTCTTTCTGCTCGGCAAGGAAGACGTCGCGATCTACGACGGCTCATGGACCGAATGGGGCGGTCGCGACGACACGCCGATCGTCGGCCCCGGGGTATAAGCCGATGATTTCGCCCTTGGTTGACACCGAATGGCTCGCCGCGCATATCGACGCGCCCGACGTTCGGGTTGTTGATGCCACTTATCACTTGTCTCTGCTCAAGCGCGATGCCCACGCCGAGAGCGACGCCTGCCACATCCCCGGCGCCGTCTTCCTCGATATCGACGACGTTGCCGACCCGGACCCCGAGGGCGACCTCCACCACATGCTGCCCGATGGCGACACTTTCGCCGCCAAGGTCGGCGCGCTCGGCCTCGGCAACGACCACCACATTGTCGTCTACGACACCCGCGGCCTGTTCAGCGCTGCCCGGGTGTGGTGGATGTTCCGCGTCTACGGACACGACCGTGTCTCGGTCCTCGACGGCGGCCTGCCCAAATGGCTCGCCGAAGAACGCCCGGTCGAAAGCGGCGCGGTCGCCTTCGATGCGGCAACGTTCACCCCGGCGCCGCCACGCGACATCGCCCGGGTTTGGCAGGATCTCAAGGCCAATCTCGACAGCGGCGCGGCGCAGATGATCGACGCCCGCAACGCCAAACGCTACAGCGGCAAGGAAACCGACCCCTACCCCGGCGTGCGTTCCGGCGGCCACATCCCCGGCTGCCTCAGCCTCCCCTGGGAGCACCTGCTCGACCCAGGCGACGCCACCATGCCGGCGCCTGACGGCATCCGCGAAAAATTCGAGGCCGCCGGCCTCGACTGGACCCGCCCGGTCATCACCACCTGCGGCTCCGGCGTCACCGCCTGCATCCTCGCCCTCGGCCTAACCCTCGCCGGCAAGCAAGACTGGGCAGTCTACGACGGCTCCTGGGCGGAATGGGGGTCGCGGGCGGATTTGCCGATCGAGATGTAGGGAGCAATCCCACCCCGGCCGTCCCTTATCAGAGAGGGTGAAAAAAATTGTGCAAGTCCCCATGACAAGGGGCATTTAGGGGCTTTGCTGGCGACGAGTCCACGCGGTGGATTATCGCGCTCTCTTCGCAACGCTTACTCGGCGAAGAATGTCAGCAACCGCTCGGCGATCTCACCCGGCTTTTCCTCGGGCAGGAAGTGACCGGCGGCCTCGATCACCCCGCCCTGCACATCGTCGGCGACTTGCCGCATCGATTGCAGCGTCAGCTCGCGGCGGCCGAAGCCCTCGCCGCCACCGAGCGCCAAGACCGGCATCTTGAGCTTGCCTTCGGCGATCGCCGCCTCATTGTCGGCGATATCTTGCGGGATCGCCCGGTAATAGGCGAGGCCGGCGCGGATCGCGCCGGGCTCGGAATAAGTGCGGGCGAATTCGTCGATCGCCGATTCCGGGATCGCACCGTGCTCGGCGGTGAAATTGCGCAAAAACCAGCCGATATAGATCCGTTCGCGCCCGGTGATCAGCGCTTCGGGCAGCTCTGGGGTGCGGTGGAAGCCATGATGCCAGCGGCCTTCCGAGGTGGAAAATAGATCGCTGCCGTCGCCGGGGATCATCACGTCGAGGATGGCGAGCTTGGCCACCGCGTCGCGGTGTTGGGCGGCCAGCGCATAGGCCACCGGCCCGCCCCAATCATGACCGACGACAAAAAACCGCTCGTGCCCGAGAACCCCATTGACGAGTTCCCAGACATCCTCGGCGACGCGCCGCTTGTCATAGCCTTCGTCGGGCCGCGAGCTGTCGCCGAGCCCGCGCAGATCGGGTGCGATCACCGCATGGCGCGCGGCGAGCGCCGGCATCACCAAGCGCCATTCGTACCAGGTCTGGGGAAACCCATGCAGCAACACCACCGGGCCCGTGGGCGGGCCGGCCGTTACATAATGCATGCGCATCTCGGAGAGATCCGCCTGGTGATGGGTAAAGCCTAGTTGTTCATCACCCATTTCGCGCCTCGCTCCGGCTCGGCGGTTTCCACGTTGACGCGGCGGAACATGCCCTCCATTTCGCGGCGCACCTTCACCGCGTCGTCGTCTTCGTCGATTTCCGCGTCGGCCCAGGTCAGTTGCTCGTCTTCCTCTATATCGCGGGTCAGCGCCGCGCCGGTCGCCAGCCCCAGCGGCAGCCCGCCCATTGCCATCGCGGCGCGCGCCGGCATCTGCTTGCCCCACACCATGTACCCGCCCTCGCCGTCGAGGATCTCGCCTTGCTTCAACGGCCGCTTGGCGGTCGCCACCACATCGGAGCGAAAGCCATCCGGAAATCCCGTCGCCTCGCCGCGCAACACCACCGATGCCACCGAAATCCCCAGCTCCAAGCCGATCATATGGGTCGGCCGGTACAGCGCCGCGTAGTGAAACGTGCTGTCGGGCAGCATGCGATATTCCTCGAAGCAATGGCGCACATAATCGTTCTCGCCCTCGATCACCACATAGGTGCCGAGCATCAAATCATTGTCGACCGGCGACATGTCGCGGTTGAGCGACGAGACCACTTCGGTGGTACCGGCATGGCTCACCGTGCCGCCCGCCGACTCGGGTTTCAGCACCTCGGCCAGATCGTAGCGCGAGCACGGTGTGAACTTAAGCCCGTCGGGCTGCGGGGTCAGGCTGGTGGCGTTGCACACCGCGGTCATTTCGATCGCCGACTTGGTGCCGTCGATGAACGAATTGAACATCTTCGGGTTCATCCCGCCACGCTCGGCGGTCTCGCGGCCAAAGTGAAAATTATCCCACACCGTGTCGGGGGTCGAGCGGTGAAAATCCGGGTGATAGCGCGTGCCCTTGCCGGCGCACACCACCTTGAAGCCGCACGCCCGCGCCCAATCGACATGCTCGGCGATCAACGCCGGCTGATCGCCCCACGCCAGGCTGTAGACCACCCCGGCGGTCTCGGCGCGGCGCGCGAGCAGCGGACCGGCCAGCACATCGGCCTCGACATTGACCATGATCACGTGCTTGCGGTTCTCGATCGCCGCCTGGCAATGGCGAATACCGACTTTCGCATCGCCGGTCGCCTCGATCAGCACGTCCAACTCGGGATGGGCGATCAACGCCTCGGCGTCGTCGCTCACATGGGTGGCGCCGGTCGCCGCCGCGGTATCGAGGTCGGGCGCCGAAAGCTGCTCGTCGCTCCACCCGGTGGCGCGGCAATTCTCCTTGGCGCGCTCGACATCGAGATCGATGATGCCAAGAATCTGCATCCCCAAGGTGAGCCGTGCCTGGGCCAGGAACATCGAGCCGAACTTGCCGGCACCGACCAGCCCGACCATGATCGGCTCATGTTGCGCCTCGCACCTGGAGAGCATGGTGGACAGATTCATATCGGGTCTCCCTCAATCAAAAAATGGGCTCGGACGGCGATGCCGTGGTCAGGAATTCCAGCAAGTTACCATCCGGGTCGCGAAAATAAACCGACATACCCCAAACCCCGTCGGCGGCGGGCCGCGCCACCGGCCCCTCGACCACCGCGACCCCGCGGCTGGTCAGGTATTCCACCGCGGATTCGATCTCGCCGTCCCAGCGGAAACACGCGTCGACGGTGCCGGCTTCGAGCCGCTCGGCGACGATATACGCCGGATCGTCGAACTTCTGCAAATTCACCACCGCGCCGCCGAGCACCACCCGCATAACATTGATCCGACCGTCGCGATAGGCGGCCTCGTTCGGCGTCTCGCCGCCCAGAACGTCGCGATAAAACGCGATCGAGCGTTCGATATCCGACGCCATGACCACCACGTGGTCGATATTGCGAATTGGAATGGTCACGGGCGCGGCTCCTGCGGCTCTCTGGGTGACACTCGATACGGCCATGGCCGCCCTCTCCCCAGCGCCAGCTCGGGATGGTACGCTCAACCCTGTCGCGGCTCAACCTGCGCCGGCGCGCCGGAACGCGGTATCACCAGACATGAGGAAGGCAGATGAACGGACTTGGCGGCATTAACAAATCAGCGCATGGCGTGGTCCTCGGCATGGTCCAGTTGCAGCTTCCCGTGGTCGCGACACCCGACGATCTCGCGGCGCAGACCGCGCGCATCGTCGCGATGGTCGCCAAGGCACGGCGCGGCATGGCCAACACCGACCTCGTGGTGTTTCCCGAATACGCCCTGCACGGGCTCAGCATGAATACCGACGCGGCGCTGATGTGCCGCCTCGACGGGCCCGAGGTCGCGGCGTTTCGCCACGCCTGCATCGACAATGACATCTGGGGTTGCTTCTCGATCATGGAGGCCAACCCGGACGGCAATCCGTGGAACACCGGTCTGGTGATCGACAATACCGGCGAGGTGAAACTCTATTACCGCAAGCTCCACCCGTGGTGTCCGGCCGAGCCGTGGGAGCCCGGCGACCTCGGCATTCCGGTGATCGACGGCCCGAATGGGTGCAAGCTGGCGCTGATCATCTGCCACGACGGCATGTTCCCGGAAATGGCCCGCGAATGCGCCTACAAGGGGGCCGAGATCATGATCCGCACCGCCGGCTATTCGGCGCCGATCCGCCAAAGCTGGCGCTTCACCAACCAGGCTAACAGCTTTTGCAATCTGATGGTCACCGCCAACGTCTGCATGGCCGGCTCCGACGGCACCTTCGACAGCATGGGCGAGGCGATGATCGTCGATTTCGACGGCACCGTGATCGCCCACGGCACCACCGGCCGGGCCAACGAGATCATTACCGCCGAGGTCCGCCCCGACCTGGTGCGCGAGGCGCGTACCGGCTGGGGGGCGGAGAACAATATTTATCAGTTCGGCCACCGCGGTTTCAGCGCGGTCAAGGGCGGCGCCGGCGATTGCCCCTACAGCTATATGCACGACCTCGCCGCCGGCCGCTACCGCTTGGCCTGGGAGGACGATGTGCAAATCACCGACGGCACCTCGTGCGGCCTCGCGGCGCCGACACGGGTGTACGGCCAATCCACTAAGGATGCCGCCGAATGAGTTCGAAAACCGGGGATTGCCGAGGTCGAGGACAGCGTGATTAGTCTCGGTCCTTCTCCTATAACTAACCGACCGTTCTGAAACGCTGAAGAAATATGCCCCGACCCAAACAGTTCGATCCAGACCAAGCGCTCCAGGCCGCCATGCACGTGTTTTGGCGCCAGGGGTATAAGGCGACGTCGATCGAGGATTTGGCGGGCGCGATGGCGATCAACCGCTTCAGCCTCTACGACACCTTCGGCGACAAACAGGCGCTGTATTTGAAGGCGCTGGAGAAATACCGGAAAATTTGCGCCGTCGCCCTGCTCTCGGCGCTCGAGGACGATGACGGCTTGGCCGCGATTCAGGCCTATTTCGCGCGTTTGGCCGAGGCGCTGTCCAGTGATGTCGGCCGCCGCGGTTGTATGATGCAGAACGCCACCGTCGAATGCGCCGGTGACGATACCGCGGTCGCCGCCAGCACCCACGCCTTCAACGACCACATTCAAGACCTGCTTTATCGCGCGCTCAAACGCGCCCGCGCCGACGGCGCGCTTCCGGCCAAGGACAATCTCCGCGACCGCGCCCGCGCCCTGTTCGCGCTTGCCCAAGGCATGATGGTGATGGCCAAGGACGCGCCGACCGCGGGAAGTCGTGGCCCGGTCGCCAGCACCGCGCGCTTCGTCGCGCGCGAGATTAACTCGTGGCGGCGCCAAACCCATGCAGCGTGAAAATTTTTTGATCGGTTTCCAACCGAACGTTCAGAAACCTCGGCGGACGGCTGCGTGTGGCCGGCCGGCCGCCACCCCGCGACCAGCAACATCAACCAGGGAGATCAACTCATGAAGACCGCAACGATACCCCGGCCACTCATCGCCGCAGGGGTCATAGCCCTGCTTGCCACCGGCCCAGCACTTGCCGACAAAGTGCCGCCGCAAGAAGTCTTGCCCGCCTTCCCCTACGACTCGCACTACATCGAGATCCTCGGCGCGCAAATGCACTACATCGACAAGGGCCAGGGCGATCCGCTCGTCTTCCTCCACGGCCAGCCGACCAGCGCTTACCTGTGGCGCAACATCATGCCGCATCTCGAGTCCCAGGGCCGCGTCATCGCCCCCGACAACATCGGCTTCGGCAAATCCGCCAAGCCCGACCTCGCCTACACCTACGCCGACCATATCCGCTATATCGACGGCTTCATCGAGGCCCTCGAACTCGACAACATCACCTTCGTCATCCACGACTGGGGCTCGGCGTTCGGCTTCGATTACGCCGCCCGCCACCCCGACAAGGTCAAGGGTATCGCCTTCATGGAGTCGATCATCGCGCCGCTGTTCCCGGCCGAGAGCTTCGACGCCATGCCCAAGCTGCTCGCCGATTTCTTCACCACCATGCGCGATCCGATCCAAGGCCCCGAGCTGATGATCGAGCAGAACTATTTCGTCGAAGCCGTGCTGCCCAACTTCATCTCGCGCGATCTCAACGAAGTGGCGATGAACGTCTACCGCGAACCGTTCATCGAGAAAGCCGCGCGCAAGCCGATCAATCAATGGCCCAACGAAGTGCCGATCGGCGGCGACCCGGCGAATGTCGTCGATGTGGTGAACAACTACAACGCCTGGCTGCTCGAGACCGACACCCCGTTGCTCTTCCTCTACGCCTCGCCGGGCGCGCTCAATCCGCCGCAAATTGTCGACTGGTGGGCGGCGCGCGCCAAGAACATGGAGACCGCCTATATCGGCGCCGGCCTCCACTACGTCCAAGAGGACCAGCCCTACGCCATCGGCCGCGCCATCGCCGACTGGTACCGTCGCATCGACCGCTAGTCGGTCCGCCGACCGCGGTCAATTTACCCCGAGCTGCATTGAGTGAAACTCAGTGCAGCTCGGCAGCGCCCGGGCCAAGGCGAGGACTACCTGCGTAGCGCCTGAACACCCTTTAAAACCACGCGGAACACATACTCGGTGTTCCCGAATTAGGCACCACTGTCCGTGAGCAAAGCGAACGGCAAGCGCGCCGGGAGCTATACCCGAAAGTTGACGGGGCGGTAAAAAGTCGATTCCTCATGAGAGTCGGCTGGGTTATAATTGTGCATGTTTACTTTACGCGACCGACGGACCGGAGAATTGTTTGATCGCTGGTCCTATTTCGGGGACAAACG